>DASTSL010000042.1:0-10173 GCA_035760705.1 Meiothermus sp.
CGTCGGGTTCGATAAAGGGCGGTCCCCACGACCTGGTTTCGTCGCCCCACAGGGGTTCGATCTTCCAGACCGTGGCCCCCAGATCGGCCAGCATCTGGGTGCAGTACGGCCCGGCCAGTACACGCGAGAGGTCGAGGACGCGAAGACCAGCGAGAGCGCTCATGGGTATATCCTCGAGAGTCGCGGACTGAGGGTCAAGGGCGGAGTCGTAGGTCAAAAGCGAGCCCGTGGCCAGTAGAAAAAAGACTACAAGCCACTGTCCACGAGCCGTCCCCGGCGTATGACGTACAGCGCACGACGTACGACACTACCTCGGCGTGAAGAAGAACGCGAAGCCCAGCAGCACGTAGACCCCTAGCAGCAAGAAGCCCTCGAGCCAGTTGGTCTCCCCGTCGCGTACCACCGCGTTGGTGGCGATGATGCTGGCCGCCAGGGCGGCCAGCTCGAGCGGGTTTTGAAACACCAAATCCATCGGCCTGCCGATGATCCAGCCCAATAGGATGAGCAGCGGCGCGACCAGCAGGGCGATCTGGAGGGCCGAGCCGATGGCGATCTGCACCGCCAGGTCCATCTTGTTCTTGATGGCGAAGCTGATCGCGGCGAAGTGCTCGGCGGCGTTGCCGACCAGCGGGATCAGGATGATCCCCACGAAGAACTCGGAGAGGCCCAGCACCGAGGTCGCGGCCTCGAGGCTCCCCACCAGGAACTCGGCCATCACCGCCACCCCCACGGTGGCCGCCGCCAGCACCCCGATCGAGGCCGGGATGCTCCAGGTAGCCGGGTGATCCTCGAGGTGGGTGTCGTCGCGCCCGCTCACCAGGTCGCGGTGGGTGCGTAGGCTGAACCAGATATTGGCCAGATATACCAAAATGAGCACTATGGCCGCTGCGTGGCTGAAGTTGAGGTCAGGCAAGGCCGGGTCTACGTGAAAGTAGCTCCGCTCGGCTAAGTCGAAGAAGGCCGGGAGCAAAAAAGCCACCATCGAAAGCACCAGGAGCGTCGCCATGATGTTGGCCGAGTTGGCGTTGAAACGCTGGATGTTGTAGCGCAGCCCCCCCAGGAAGATCGAAAGCCCCAACACCAAGAGCAGGTTGGAGAGGATCGAGCCGGTGATCGAGGCTTTCACCACCTCGATCTTCCCCGCCGTCAGGGCCACCCCGGCGATGATCAGCTCGGCGGCGTTGCCAAAGGTGGCGTTCAAGAGCCCACCCACGGTGCTCCCGGTGCGGGCCGCAAGTTCCTCGGTGGCCCGGCCCATCCAACTCGCCAGCGGCAAGAGCGCCAGGGCTGAGGTGATAAAGATCCATACCCCCGGGGCGTGCAATAGCTCGAGCACAAAAGCAATCGGCACGAAGACCAGGAGAATATAGTTCAGCATGGCTGCATTGTAATGGGGAAGTGTTCAGATGGGGGGGAGCAACGCCAGAACTTGGCCTTTGGCCCGCCTCCGAAGGGCTTCGGCGTGGCGCTTGGCCGCCCCCGGCCCCAGCCAGGGGGTCCAATAGGCCCGCAGGGTCTCCACCACGAGCGCGGTGGGCACGGTCTCGGCGGGCTCGTGCGGGCAGTAGAGCAGGTCCATGTTGGTCACCGGTCCGCCGCCCGGCCCGCCCACCGGCTGCTGGTACTCCACGTCCACCTGGCGGAAGCCCAACGCCCGAAAGACCTTGCGCCGGGTCACCGGGTCAAAGCCGACCCGGCGCTCGGCCTCGAGTTCTTCCGGGGTGAGCCGCTCGGGGTTTACCACATCAATAAACACCCCCTCGACCTTTCCCCCGGCAGCCTCGTCCAAGGTAGCGAAGCGGGCCTGGTGGAGCTTGCGGGCGATGCCCCGCCCCCTCGCTTCGGGGGCCACGCCCATGAAGCTCGAGAGCCCGGTATTGGGCTTGGCGAAGTAGTGGAACACCGTCCCGCCCAGCAGTTTTCCGTCCTCTACCCGGCTAGCGCCGCGAAAAGACTCCTCCCGGCTAGCGCCGCGAAAAGACTCCTCGGCCACCAAAAAGAAGTTGCTGCGCCCTATCATCGGGACAGAGAGCATCATGCGGATCACCGAAGCGGGCATCAGCATGTCGGCCTCGAAGTACACCCGGCGCTGCAGTTTGCCAAAGGCCCCGATCACCGGGTCCAGCGGGTTGATGACGCGGCGAATCTCGACCATTAAAGATCCTCTACCGAACCCTACACCCCACCGACGTACTTATCCGAACCCGGCTCATGGCCCCAATTCTAGCTCCATGAAAACCGTTCGGCGGCGGACTTCTTCGGGAACCAGGTAGTAGGGCTCGATTTCGTAAAAGCCCAGCCGCTCGTACATCGCTTTGGCTTCGGGCATGAAGGTCGTGGTGTCCAGGCGCACCCTTCGGTAACCGATGGCCCTGGCTTCCTCGAGGACCCTCATCGCCAACTCCTTCCCCAAGCCCGACCCGCGAAACCGTGGGCGAACGTAAAGCCGCTTCATCTCGCCCACCCCGTCTCCCAAAAGACGCAAGGCCACGCAACCGGCGGGCTCGGAACCGTCCAGCGCCAGCAGCAAACGACCCTCGGGGGGTGCGTACTTCCCCGGCAGACCGCATAGCTCTTCCTGGAAGCCTTGATAGCCCAATTCGAGGCCGTTCTCCCTCAGCCAAGCCGCGTATTCCCTGAAAAGCCCCCGGACTGCCTCCAGGTGCTCCGGGCGCTCGACCGCCAGAACCCCCATACCCTTTTGTATACCCGCAAAAGGGCAGGGTCTTGTACGGGGTTGCCGCTAGCCCCGAGGGGCCAGCATGTAGATGAGCAGGAACACCGCGACCACCACCAGCGCCATGATCAGGTAGCCGGTGAGGCTCGAGCGCTGTACGGAGCGATCGGGGTCGGTGCGCTGCCCTTCCAACTGGCTGTCTTTCTGCTCGGGCGTCTGTTCAGGCATACCTCGAGCCTAGTGCTCCCAGAGGGCCAGGGTTTTGAGCTACCCCACACCTCGTCGCTAAAGCGAGCCTCACTCCCGAGGCCGGTACTGTGAAGGGTAACCCACGATCTTGTCCCACTCGTCGGCGGTCGAGCGGGCTACGAAGGCGATCAGGGGCTCCGAGCCGATATTGAAGACCTCGTGGGGAACCCCCGGCTTGATGTAGATGAAGTCCCCCGCCTCGTTGATGACCTCCTTTTTGAGCCCCTCGCCGTAAGTGTGCTTGACCTGCCCCTGCACGATAAAAAGCATCACCTCGAAGCCGTCGTGGATGTGGGCGTAAGCGATCGCTCCGGGCGGAACGGTGGCGACGTTGATGGAGAGGCCGGTCGAGCCCACGTTCTTGGCGGACATCCCCTGCATGTAGCGGATGCCGTTCCAACCGCGCTCCTTGCCCCCGCCCCGGATCACCGTGATGCCGTCCAGGTCTTCGACGACGGCCTGGTCAATCTCGCCGGTGCCTTTGGTTTGTTCGGCCATGAGATATGGTATCAGACCTCTGTCGTCACCAGCACCGGGTGGCGATCCGAGGCTCGGCTCTTGTTGGTCACCGCACCTTAAGGCTTGAACACGATCTTCGACCCCTTGCGGGTAGCGGCAGCCTTAATGGCTTCGGGCCAGGCCTCGAGCGGGTACTTTTCCCCCACCAACTGCTCGATCCCCTCGGCATAAGGGAGCATCTTCACCGTCTCGGCGAAGTCGTCCCAGCTATAGCAGTAGCTGCCGATCAGGCGCACCTCGCGGAACCAGTAGGGCGAGAAGTCGTGCCAGGCTTGGCCAGGGGCGCCCAACAGCACCACCCGCCCGCCCTCGCGCACCGCCCAACTGGCTTCCTGGAGCCCGCCCGGGCTGCCCGAAGCCTCGATCACCGCGTCGAAGCCGCCGCGCCAGGCGGTGGCCCCCAGGGTTCCCCGGTAACGCTTGGCCCCGTAGGCTTTTTGGGCCTCGGCGGTGGAGGCGTGGGTGGCGTTGGCCCCCAGGGCCTTGGCGAGTTCGACCTGGCGGGGGCGGCGGGCCACCACGTGGATCGGCCCCGCGAAACCCAGCACCCGCAGGGCCTTTACCGTGAGCAATCCGATGGTTCCCGCCCCGATCACGAGCACGTCCTTGGGCCAGTCCTTGGCCAGCCCCTGTTTGACCCCGCGCACCACCACCGCCATAGGCTCGGTGAGCACCGCCCGCTCGTCGGGGACTTCCTCGGGGATGGGGTGGATGCGCTCGCGGTGGGCCAGGATGCGCTGCGCCCAGCCGCCTGGTAACTCAGCGCAGAAGCCGAGTAGGCTCGAGGACAGGTTGCCCTCGGCGATATTCTGGCAGAGGTGGTCTTCGCCCCGCGCGCAGGCTGGGCAATCGGGCAAGCCGCGCTCGAGGCAGCTGAGCACCGGGTTCACCGCTACCCGCACCCCGCCCAGCTCGGCCAGGATCTCGTGGCCCAGCACCGCCGGGAAGGAGAAGAAGGGTGAGAGCGCGGGGGAGTTCTTGCCATAGAGCAAGGCCAAATCCGAGCCGCAGATGCCAGTCATCCGCACCTTGAGGCGCTCGTAGCCGCGCAGGGGCTCGGGCTCGGGGAGGGCCAGGCACTTGAGGGGGAGCGCCCTGGCCGGGAAGCGTTTGCCCAAGAGCCGCGCTGCCGCGAAGCGGGGGATGGAGGTGTGGTACACGATGGCCTTCATCAGCACCCGGCTCTCGGTGGAGAGGCGGGTCACGGCTTTGGCGGGAAGGGCGGGGGCTTGCACCATAAAAAGCTAAGGGTTTAGATGCAGGTTTCTTCGCTACGCGGGGTGGGCCGGCTGACCTACTCCCTACTATAGCCCTAGACCCTGGACCCTTGACTTTGCGGTTAGGTCATCGGGACGGTCTTGAGCAGACGGCCCTCGATGCGCCCCAGGATGTCGTCGATGTCCCGCCCGGTGATAGTCAGGCCGTGGTTCTTGAGGCCCACGATGGCCCGGCTGGGGTCTTTGGCCTCGCGCACCTTTTCGGCCACGGCCTCCGCCAACTGGTAAGAGCCGCAAGGGTAGTTGAACTGGGTAGCGGGGGCCTCCTCCATCCAGGCGTGGACGTGGATGATGGCTCCCACCGCGGGGTGCTCGCGGTAGATCATCCAGTGCTCGATGGCGTCCACGCTAACCCGCCGCGGCTCCACCCCCGGCGGCACCGAGAGGGCCATCAGGTTCTCGCGGGCGTCGTAGTCCTTGACCATCAGGAAGTCGCGGCCCACCTCGCGCATGTTGCTCTTATCCACCCCGCTAGCCGACATCCAAAAGCGCTTGGCATCCTTGCGCACCGAGAGGTTGCCATAGGAGAGCCCGCCGATCCCGTAGAGCCTTTTGACGTGGCGGAAGTCCTCGGGGGAGAGGATCTCTTCGATGGGGAAGGGTGCCGGGAGTAGGTCCCACTCGGCCAGCTTGGCCCCGGCCCGGCCCAAGGCGCGGGTGAGTTCGTCGCCCTGCCAGAGTTCAGGCTCGAGGTCGGGGTCGAAGCGGTTATTGACCACCAAAGTCGAGCTGGCGATGGGCTGGATGCGCTCGAAGACCCGCTCGGCGAAGTTGGGGCCGTCGGGCTCCATGTAGTGGCCCAGCTCGAGGGTCAAAAAGTGCGCCCCCTCGCCCGGCACGTAGAGCACCATCTGGTTGGAAAGCGCCTTGACGATGTAGGGGTAGAGGGCCGCGATGGGGTCGGGGGGCATCTGGGTGGTCTCGAGGAAGGAGATCACCAACGTGCCCTGGGCCTTGCGGCGGTAGGGCCGGGGGTTCTCGGCGGTGATCTGGTTGATCACCAGCCGGGGGGTCTCGGGGTTTTCTTCATAGCGATACCCCTTGGCCTCTAAGACTGCTTTGAGTTCACGGATCAAACCCCAGAGGCCAGGGGTGGCTTCACCCACCAGGGTGAATACCGGGGATTCAAGGCTCATAGCCACCTCCTGTCATATTCGACACTCAGCGCTGGCATACGCCTAGCCTACCAGCTAGCTGCTGTCCCTAGCTTACCGAAAAGCCCCGATGGTGATAACGGCCATGAAGGGAGCCTAATCCCACTCCCGAATCGGCACCAATTCCCCGCCTTCCACGCTCTTACGGGTCGGGCGGTAGCCCCGGTCAAACCAGATCTCGAGCACGGCACGGTCCAGGGTCTTGGGGCCGATGATGGTCTTGCGCACGTAATAGCCGTTCTCGTCGGGCGAGATCTCCCCGCCCTTGGTGAGCCGTAGCTCGACGATTTCCCCGCTCTTGCCGGTGCGCACCCGCACCTGGAAGGCGTTCGGCCCCTGGGGTTTGACGTGTTCGTCAGCCCGGCGAAAAAAGCTGAACATTAGGATAGCTTATCCCCCAATGCTGTTCCTTCAAAGCGGGGCGAGGACAAGCCCGCATCACTTCATCGGCACGGTGCGGCCCTGGGTGAGCCGGAGCAGTTCGTCGGGCCTGAGGCAAAACACCGCGTTGGGCGTCCCGGCGGCGGCCCAGACGTGTTGGTATTGCAGCAAGTCGGGGTCGATGAGGGCCTCGAGCAGCGTGGCGTGCCCCACCGGGGGAACCCCCCCGATGGCGAAGCCGGTCACCTCTCGCACGAAGTCGGGGTCGGCCCGCTCGAGGGGTTCCCCGATGACCTCGGCCACCTTGGCCTCGTGCACCCGGTTAGGCCCGCTCACCAACAGCAGATAGGGCTTGCCGGACTGGGCCCCTTTGAAGATCAGGGATTTGACGATCTGGCCTACCGAAGAGCCCACCGCGTCGGCAGCCTCCTGGGCGGTGCGAGTGGAGCGGGCGTGCTCGAGGACCTCGAGGTGGCCGAAGCCGCGCTCGCGTAAAACGTCTTGGACTTTTTGCGCCGATGGGCTCAGTTCCTTCATAACCCGTTCTCCACGTTCAGCCCCTCGATCCTACCTAACTTGCGCTTGCCAACTCATCCAGCAAGCCCGCCAGCAGCGCCACCCGGTTGGGAATCTGCGAAACCACCACCCGCTCGGTCTTTTGGTGGGCATCGGCCCCGAAAAGGCCCAGCCCGTCCAGGGTGGGAACCCCCAAGGCAGCGGTGAAGTTCCCGTCCGAGCCGCCGCCCACCCGGCCCGCGCCCAGGTTGAGCCCTACCTGTTCACCAATGCGCTTGGCCCGCTGGAAAAGACGCAGGGAGGCTTCGCTGGGCTCCATCGGCGGGCGGTTGATGCCCCCCTCGAGGCTCAGACTCGCCCCCGGCAGGTGGGGCTCAAGCGCCCGAAGGGCGCTATCTACGCGCTCGGCCTCGCTCATCTGCCAGACCCGCAGGTCGATCAGCACGTGAGCCTCGTCGGGCACCACGTTGCTCACCGTGCCCCCCTGCACCACGTTGGGGCCCAGGGTGGTGCCTTTTTCCCAGTCCTGCAAGGTCACGACCCGAGCGATCTGGTGGGCAAGCTCCACGACGGCGTTGACCCCCTTCTCCGGTTCGACCCCCTGGTGGGCGGCCTTGCCGTGAGCGGTGAGCCGGTACTGCCCCACCCCCTTGCGGGCCACCTTGAGGTCGCCGTTGCCCATGGGGGCCTCGAGCACCAGCACCAAGTCGTTGCGCTTGCCCGCCGCCTCGATGGCCGCGCGGGAGGCCAGCGAGCCCACCTCCTCGTCGGGGGTGAACAAAACCTCGAGGCTGGGCAGCTTGAGCCCCAATTCTTCGGCGGCCCGTAAAGCCCACAAGAGCTGCACGATGTTGCCCTTCATGTCGTAGATGCCGGGGCCAAAGGCAGCGTCGCCTTCGAGCTTCCAGCCAAAAGCCCCCACCGGGTGCACGGTATCGAAGTGGCAGAGCAAGAGCACTTTGGGGCCTGAGCCGGGGCGCTTCAGGGTGAGCATCGGGCCGCTCTCGGTCTCTTGGCGGCTCAAGGAGCCGAAGGGGGCGAACTTTTCGGCGATCCAGAGGGCCACTTTTTGCAGCCCGGAGAGGTCATAGGAGGGAGCCTCGAGCCGGATAAAGGTCTCGAGGTCGGCTAAAAACTGGGGGAGGTGGGTTTGGGTGTACTCGAGGGCGTTCACGGATTACATATTACTGTCGTACGTCGCACGTCAGAGGCCAGGGGCTTGTAGCTCGTGGCTCGTGAAAAAAGCTTTTGTCCACCGGCCACCAGCCTTCGTATGACGCCTTAGCCCCGGATCGGGATCGAGCCCAGCGGCTCGGTGGGTTGGGGGTTTCCCCCGAGGGGCTCGAGGCTCACCCCCATGCGGTCGAAGCCCAGGAAGCTGGTTTCGTAGACCCGCCCGCGGAAGGTTCCCAGCGAGACTTTGCGGCCCTTCTGGGTCCCCCAGGCCTGGTAGACCTTGCCCGCCGGCGGAGGATCGCGCATCACGATCAAGCAGCCGCCGTCCTCGGTCCAGATCATGCTGCCGATCCCTTCCCCCTTGGCGTTCTTCAGAAGGCGCCAATCTGCGGGGAGCGCGAGCCAGTAAGCGACCCGGGCCTGCTCGGCCTGCAAGGCGCGGTAGCCGGCAAAGGAAAAGATTCCCCAGCCCGCCAGCACCAGGAAAGCCGCGGCGATACCGCCTACCCAAAGAAGCCGGGGGCGACCCAGGGGTTTGGCGTGTAAGCGCTTCCTGACCTCGCCCCAGGTGCGGGGGGGCGGATTCACCGGGGCCAGCTCCTCAGGCAGCGCGAAGAGGGTGGACTCGAGGCTCTTGAGTTCCGCTCGGGCCTCGGGGGAAGCCTCGAGCCAGGCCTCGACCTCGTGGGTCTCTTCGGAGCTCAGTTGGCCCAGCAGGTAGTCGGGGAGGAGTTCGCGCAGGTCTCTCATTCTCCCCCCTCCGGCACCTGGGCCCCGCTCAGGAATTCCCGCAGCTTGAGGAGCGCCCGGCGCACCTTGGTTTTGACCGTGCCCAGGGGCAGGTGATGGCGCTCGGCCAGTTCGGGGTGGCTATAACCCCAGTAGAAGGACTCCTCGAGCAGTTGTCGCTCCTCCGGGCTCAAGCTGGCCAGCGCCCGCTGGACCAGCACCCGCCCCTCCCGATCGGTCTCCTGCCAGAACCCCAACTCCTGCTCGGGGTCGTGGAGGTCGCGGTTTTCGTCCTTCTGGGGCCGGGCTGCCCTCGAGCGCAAACGCGAAAGCGCCAGGTTGCGGGCGATGGTGAACACGAAGGCCGCCACACCCGCCCGCTCGGGTTGATAGCGTTTGGCTTCGCGGAAAATCTGTACAAAGGTGTCCTGCAAAACTTCCTCGGCCTCCTCGCGCGCGCCCAACATGCGCAGCAGCAGGGCGTAGACCCGGGGCGAAAACCGCCGGTAGAGCTCCTCCAGAGCGGTTTCGTCCCCCTTCGCCGTCCAAATCATCAGCTCGACATCCGTATGGTCGTGGCCGGAAGGCACGCCTCTATTCAACACTACGCAACCGCCCGGCGTATAGATTTCGATGCGCTTTAGCAAAAGATGCGGACTGCGGATGGCTAAAGCTTTTGCATCTTTTTTGACGCTACCCCGCCAGGCCGGAGGGGGCCATCCGCAGGATTTCCATCGGCACCGGGCGGGCCACCCCGTAACCCTGGGCCAAGTCGCACCCCGCTTGGCGCAGCCAGCCGAGTTGCTCGGTGGTCTCCACCCCCTCGGCCAACACCTTGAGACCCAGGCCGTGACCCAGAGCGATCAGGGAACGAATCATCTCCTCGTCGCGGGGGTCCTTGCCGATCCCCGCGACGAAAGCCGGGGCGATCTTGAGCGAATCCACCGGGAGGTGCTTGAGGTAGGAGAGCGAGGAGTAGCCGCTGCCGAAGTCGTCCAGGGCAATCCGCACCCCCAGAGCGCGCAAAGCCTCGAGGTTGGCTATAGCCTGCTCGCGCTCGGTCAACAGGCTGCTCACCCGGCTGTCGCCGCGAAAACCCGCCTCCCGGCTGTCGCCGCGAAAACACGCCTCCCGGCTGTCGCCGCGAAAACACGCTTCGGTGATCTCCAAGCAGAGCCGCCCGGGCTCGAGCCGGCTCTCCTCCAGGGCTTGCCGCACCCACTCCACCACCTGAGGATCGTTGAGGCTGCGGGGGGAGAAGTTGACCGATATCTGTAAGCCCAACCGGACCGCCTCCAAAGTCGCCCGCCGCAGGACAAAGTGGTCGAGGCTCTGGATCAAACCGGTCTCCTCGGCCAGGGGGATAAAGGCGCCCGGCATGACCAGCTCGCCCACCCGGTACCAGCGCACCAGCGCCTCGGCCCGATCCAGGGTGCCGGTCTCGAGGTCCAGGATGGACTGGTAGTGCAGGGTCAGCTCGTCTTCCTTGAGGGCT
>DASTSL010000043.1:0-46024 GCA_035760705.1 Meiothermus sp.
TCGTCGGCCCCGTCGTAGATACGGGCGGCCCGCTCGTGGCGGTAGAAGTAGGCGAGCGGCAGATCGTCGGCCATGCCCAACCCGCCGTGGACCTGGAGGGCCCGGTCCACCACCCGCTGGAGGACGCCCGCCACGAAGAACTTGATCACCGAGATATCCACCCGGGCCGCCTCCGGCCCCGTGCGCTCGATCTTCTCGGCGGCATCCAAGACCATCAGCCGGGCGGCGTGGATCTCGGCCTTGGACTCGGCGATCATGTGCTGGATGGCCTGGCGCGAGCCCAGGGGCTTGCCGGGGGAAAGCTCGCGCCCTGCGGCGTAGCGGCACATCAGCTCGAAGCTGCGCTCGCAGATGCCGACCCAGCGCATACAGTGGTGGATACGGCCCGGCCCCAGCCGTTCCTGGGCGATGGCAAAGCCCCGGCCCCGCTCGCCCAGCAGGTTCTCCTTGGGCACCCGGACGTTCTCAAGCCGCACCTCCGAGTGGCTGGCCCAGTCTTGGCCCTCTTCGCCCATCACCGCAATCTTGCGAACGTGCCGGAAGCCCGGCGTATCGGTGGGGACGATGATCTGGCTGGCCCGGGCGTAGCGGGGAGCCTCGGGGTCGGTGACGCACATCACGATGCTGAAGCTCGAGCCCTCGAAGCCGCTGGTGTACCACTTGTGGCCCTCGATCACCCACTCGTCCCCCTCGAGCACAGCGGTGGTGTCCATCCACACCGGGTTCGACCCAGCGTGTTCGGGCTCGGTCATGGCGAAGGAGCTGCGGACCTCGCCCGCCGCGAGCGGCTTCAGGAAGCGTTCTTTTTGCTCGGGCGTGCCGTGTTTGAGCAACACCTCCATGTTCCCGATGTCGGGGGCCTGGGTGTTGAAGACGTAGTGCCCCAAGGGGCTCCGGCCCAGTTCCTCGGAGAGGCGGGCGAACTCGAGCAGGCCGAGCCCCATCCCGCCCCACTCCCGGGGCAGCGGGGGAAGCCACCAACCCCGGGCCTTCACCCGCTGGCGCTTCTCCCGAAGCGCGGGTAAAACCGCGCCAAAGCCGTGTTGGAAAAAGGCGGGCTCGAGCGGAATGATCTCCTCCCGCACGAACTCCCGGACCTCCCGAACTAAGTCAGCGGTGGAGGGGGTCATGGTCCACCCATGCTAAGTTGCGCCACGGCGAAATGACAACAATTGGATCTCGAGCAAATCCCCTCCGCGCCTTGGCGGGTGCGACTCCCAGGTACCCTCCGACTGGCCTATCTCCCATCTTGCTTACAGATCCTGACCCCGCCGCCCGAGCCGGTGAAAATATAACAGGTCTTTATAAGCCTTTGGGGTATATGTGAGTCAAGCGGTTCGCCCCTCCAAGGGGAATCTCGCGCTTGGCAGCAACCAGCCGAGACAAAGGGCTTAAACGCATGACCGAGGCCTTGACGGCTCACACCGGTAACCCCTCCGAACACGGGCGTTTACAGCACCTCTTCGCCCAGGCCACGGAGTTGTACCAGAAGGATTCCCAACGCTGTCTCGAGGTCGCCCGGGAGGCGGCTGAGCTGGCCCGGCAGTTGGGGGACTCGGCCACTTTGGGGAGCTGCCTCATCTATTTGGGTTTCAGCCAGCGCGAGTTGGGTCAGCTCAGCCCGGCGCTCTCCCACTACCAGGAGGCACGGCAGGTCTTTAGCGACCTGGGGGACCAAGCCGGCGCGGCCAAGGCCCTGAACGGGCTGGGGGCAGTGTACGGCACCGCCCACGATGACTCCTCGGCGCTCGAGTGTTTCGAGGCCGCCCTGCCCCTGTGGCGCGAGCTGGGCAATGTGCGCGGGGAGTCCTCCAGCCTCAACAACCTGGCCAACGTCTACGCCAACCTGGGGCAAAACGAAGCCGCGCTCGAGACCTACCAGCAGAGCCTGGCCCTCTACCGCCAGGTCGGCCACCAGGCCGGCGAGGCCGTGGCGCTATGCAACATCAGCGACCTGTACTGCCGGGTGGGGTGGCAGGAGCGCGAGCAAAACCCCCAAGCCGCCGCCGAAGCCTTCGGGCATTCGGCCCGCTATGCCGCCCAGAGCATCGAGACCGCACGGGCGGCAGGCGACCCCCACCACGAGGCCCTGGCCCTGCGCCACCAGGCTTCGGCCTCGCTCGGGCTGGGGTATCACGAGCAGGCCCTGGCGAAAAGCTGGGTCGCGCTCGAGCAGTTTCAGACCCTGGGCTTGCTGGACCGCATCACCATGTGCCTCTTCGACCTGGGAAGCATCTATTACCACCTGGGCCAGTATCCCAAGGCCATCACCTACCTCGAGCGCTCCCGGGCCCTGGCCGAGGAGAAAGGCTTCAAGTTTCATCTCTCCCAAGCCTACGAACGGCTCTCGCAGGTCTACGAGGCGCGGAGCGACTACGCCCAAGCCCTGGCCTGTCACCGCAAGTTCCACGCCCTGACCCTAGCCCTGCGCGACGAATCCGCCGAACGCCGAGCCCAGGTGCTGGCGGCCAAGCTCGAGGTGGAGAAAACCCGCCACGAGGCCGACCTGCACCGGCTGCGCTCGCTCGAGCTGGAGTCCCTCAACGAGCGCTTGCAGAGCCAGGCTCAGGAGGATCCCCTGAGCGGGCTGCCCAACCGCCGCCTGCTGGCGAGCCACCTCACCGAGGCTTTGCTCGAGGCCCAGGGCCAGGGCTCGAGCCTCAGCGTGGCGATGGCCGACGTGGACCACTTCAAGCGGATCAACGACCGCTTCTCGCACCTCCTGGGCGATCAGGTGCTCAAAGCGGTGGCCGAGATCTTGCGCTCCCATTGCCGCTCGCACGACCTGGCAGCCCGCTACGGCGGCGAGGAGTTCACGCTGGTCCTGAACGGGGCCACCCGTTCCCAGGCTTTCGAGGTGTGCGAGCGCCTGCGGCTGGCGGTGCAGAACCACGACTGGACCGGTATCCACCCCGACCTCAAGGTCACCATGAGCTTCGGGCTGGCCGATAACTCCCAGGCCGACTCCCCCGAAGAAATCCTGGCCATGGCCGACCAGCACCTTTACCAAGCCAAGAAGGCCGGGCGAAACTGGGTCTGGCCGAGCCCGGCTTGACCAGAGGCCGCTCATTTCAACGCTCTTGTTTCTACCCGGCGCAAAACCAAGCCCTTGAGCAACTGAACCAACATCAAGTAAGTCAGTGTAGCCGCGATCAAGAAGATGTAATACCCCCATGGTAGCAGGACGAAGCCGAGCGGTCCGGCAAGCGGGGTGAAGGGCAGGATCAGCCCAACCAGCACCACCGCCAGCACGGTCAGGGTGAGGGGCAGGCTGGGACGGCTTTTGAGGGGGTTTCCCATCGTGCGGATCACGAAGATGACCAGGGTCTGGGTGGCTAAAGACTCCACGAACCAGCCGGTGTGGAACTCGGCCTCGTCCGCCCTGAAAACCCGTAGCAGCACGAAGAAGGTCAGGAAGTCGTAGAGCGAGCTGACCGGGCCGATGTAGAGCATGAAGTTGCGGATCTGGCCGATGTCCCAGCGGCGTGGCTTACGCAGGTAACCGGGGTCTACGTTGTCGGTGGGGATGGTCACTTGTGAGAGATCATAGAGAAAGTTGTTGAGCAGGATCTGGGTCGGGAGCATCGGCAAGAAGGGTAAGAAGACCGTGGCCCCGGCCATGCTGAACATGTTGCCGAAGTTGGAGCTAGTACCCATCAGGAGGTACTTCATCACGTTGGCGAAGGCTTTGCGGCCCTCGAGCATTCCCTCCAGCAACACCTTCAGGCTGTGCTCGAGCAGGATGAACTGGGCCGCGTCCTTGGCCACGTCCACCGCCCCCGCCACCGAGATGCCCACGTCGGCGGTGTGCAGGCTGGGCGCGTCGTTGATCCCGTCGCCCATGTACCCGACCACGTGCCCTCGGGCTTTGAGCACGGTGATGATGCGGTTCTTCTGGGCTGGGCTGACCCGGGCGAAGATACGGGTGCGCTCGGCGACCTGGGCCAAGGCCGGGTCGGACATGGCCTCGAGCTGGTCTCCCAGCACGATCTCACCGGGCTCGAGGCCCACCTGGGTCATGACGTGGCGGGCCACCAGTTCGCTATCCCCGGTGAGGATTTTGACCTCCACCCCGTTGTGCTTCAGGGCCTCCAATACCTCTCCCACATCCGGCAGCGGGGGGTCGAGGAAGGTCAGGAAGCCCGCCAGGGTCAGGTCGTGTTCGTCTTGGGCATGGTAGGTGGCGTGGGCTTCAGCGGGGCCCAGCGTACGGTAGGCCACCGCGATCACCCGGCTTCCCTCGGCACTCAGCCGCCGATAGGTGGCCTGGGCCTGGGCCAGGGCAGCAGCATCCAGCGGTAGCACCTGGTCGTTCCTCTCGTAGCCGGTGCAGACCTCGAGCACCCCCTCCGGTGCGCCCTTGGTGACCATCAGGTGCTCGTCACCCTTCTCCACGACCACCGAGAGCCGCCGCCGCTCGAAGTCGAAGGGGATCTCATCGAGCTTTCGGTAGGCGGAGGTGTCGGGCGAGGTATGGGCCAGAATGGCCGCGTCCAGGGGATTCTTGACCCCGCTCTCAAAGAAGGCGTTGAGGTAGCCGAGCAAAAAGACCCGCTCGGAGGGCTGGCCCAAGACATCAAGATGTTGATCGAAGCGCATCTCGCCCGTAGTCAGGGTTCCGGTCTTGTCGGAACAGAGGATATCAATGCTGCCGAAGTTCTGGATGGCTGCCAGATTCTTGACGATCACCTTGCGCTTCGCCATCCGCACTGCCCCTTGCGAGAGGGTCACGGTGGTGATGGCGGGCAAGAACTCCGGGGTGAGGCCCACCGCCAAGGAGATGGCGAAGAGGAGGGACTCGAGTGGGTCGCGTTTGAGCACGGCATTGACCAGGAAGACGAACAGCACCAGGAAAAACACCGTCCGCAGAATCAAGAACCCGAAAGCCTGGGTTCCCCGCTCGAACTCGCTCGGTGGGGGCCGCTGGGCCAGGCTTTCGGCGATGTTTCCGAAGGCCGTGCGCGAGCCGGTCGCGACCACCAAGGCAATTCCGGTGCCGCTCACCACCGAGGAGCCCAGAAAGACCCCGTTCTTGGCGTCGGGGCTCTTGGGCGGGGCGGAATCAGTACCCGCCTCCTTCTCAGCGGGCAGCGACTCGCCGGTGAGGGCGGCCTGCTGCACGTGCAGGTCCTTGGCCTCGAGCAGCACAGCGTCTGCCGGAACCAAATCCCCCGCCGAGAGCCGGATCAGGTCCCCGGGAACCACCTCCCGGCGAGGAAGTTCTTGCCACCGCCCGTCCCGCAGCACCGTGGCCGTGGGCGCGACCTGGCTGCGCAACGCCTCCACCGCCCGCTGCGAGCGATAGGTCTGGGCGAACTCGAGCGCGACGCTAAAAAGGATGATCGTGCCGATGATGAGGGCGTTGACCCAATCCCCGGTGAAAGCCGAGATCACGCTGGCGATGAGCAGGATCGCCACCAGCGGACTGATGAAACGCGCGAGGATCTGAACCAAGATGGTCTGGCGGTGAGTGGGGATGAGTTCGTTGGGGCCGAACCGGGCCAGGCGCTCCCGGGCCTCCGGGGTGCTGAGGCCGTTTTGCGAAATCGGGGCAGGAGCTTGGGGTATCAGGGTCATGGACGGGGCTCGAGTCCAGCATAGTCCGCTGTGCGAGGAAACTTCGCCCAGTCTCCAGGATGGGGTGAGCGGTACATGAAACGATCCGCCCAACCGCTCGAGCTATACTCGTTCACGTGCGAGTGTTGGCCCTCGATACCGCCACTCCTTTTCTGGTGCTGGGGCTGCCCGAAGCCGAGCGGGCCGTGCGCCTTGAGCGCCGCCACGCCGAGGCCCTGTGGCCCGAACTCGAGGCCTTCCTGGCCGACTGCCACGTCTCTTTGAGGGAGATCGAGGGGATCGCGGTGGGCCGCGGGCCGGGCTCCTATACCGGTCTGCGCATCGGGATTTCGGCGGGGCTGGGGCTGGCGCGGGGGCTGGGCATCCCGCTGGTCGGGGTGGATACCCTGGCGGGGGTAGCGATGCGCTACAGGGGCCCAGTCACCGTGGCCCACACCACCCGTAATCGCCTGGTCTATGCCGCTACTTATGACGCCGGGGAAGAGTTGCGAGAACTCGAGGCCCCGAGAAGAATCGCGCTCGATCAACTCAAGCCCGAGGGGATGTTCTCCCTGGACCAACCCCCTTCCGGGCAGGCTTTGGCCCGGCTAGGGGCCGAAGCGCTAGGAGCGGGTAAGCGCGGGATCGTGGCGTTATATCTGTAAAACAACCAGGACAAATGGTTCATTCCCGCTCCATCGTCAAGGGCTAGACTCTAGGCGTGCAGAGGAGGTGGGTATGCGAAGTTCGACACTCCCTACCGACGAACCCCGGCATCCAAACCCTGTGCCCACCCCAAAAACCTGACCTCGCGGGGGTGGGAGCCTTCGGCGGTGCGCCGTGCTCGAGTTTTTCAAAAGCCTAGAGGGGAAGATCCACCCCCTGGCCCACTTTGAACCGGGTTGCTGGATCAACCTGACCGCCCCCACCCCGCAGGAGATCGAAGAGGTCCGGCAGACCCTGGGGCTGCCCCCTGGACTTCCTGCACTACCCCCTAGACCCCGACGAGCGCCCCCGGGTCGAGCGGGAGAACGGCTTTCTGCTCATCATCTTCAAGACCTCGGTGCCAATGGGCGATAAAGCCGACTTCCCTTTCGATACGGTCCCGGTGGGCCTGATCCACGCCAAAGACGCCCTGGTGACGGTGTGCTCGAGCCCCAACACGGTGCTCGCCGACATCAAGCAGGGGGCCTTACGCTACGTCTCCACGGCCAAGAAAAACCGCCTGACCCTGCAAATCTTCTCGCTCTCGGCCCAGCACTTTCTGGCCCACCTGCGCCATATCGAAAAACTGGCCGAACTCGCTGAGGATCGTTTGCAGTCCTCGACCCGCAACCAGGAGCTTCTAGAACTGCTGAAGCTGCAAAAGAGCCTGGTCTATTTCATGACCGCCCTGCGCTCCAACGAGGCCATGATGGAGCGCATCCGCCGCGAGCACCTCTTCGAGATGTTCCCCGACGACACCGACCTCTTGAACAACGTGCTCACCGAGAACCTCCAAGCCATCCAGATGACCGAGATCAACACCAACATCCTCTCCACCATGATGGGCGCCTTCGCCTCGGTGATCTCTAACAACCTCAACGCGGTGATGAAATTCCTGGCGGTAGCGACGGTGGTGGTGGCGATCCCTACCCTCATCACCGGCATCTTCGGCATGAACGTCAAACTGCCGCTCGAGGACACCCCCGAAGCCCTCCCAATCATCCTCTTCTCGGCCCTCGGCGCCGTCGGGGTGGTGCTCTATATCCTTTGGCGGCGGGGTTGGCTATAGATCAGCCCTGCCCAACCAGCTTCTCGGTGCGCATCCCAACGCCAAAGTCCAAGGGTTGAAGGGCCGTGAACTGGAGCGCTTCGCACCTAGTACCCAGCAAGCCAGCTTATCTCCCTGACACCCTGAAGCAGACCGCGGAACGGATCAGCAAACCTCTGGTACACTGATCCCTCGTGACCCTAGCCGACTATCACCACCTGTTCCCGCTGCAACACGGGAGTAGGCAGGTCTTTGTCAAGGCCGGGGCCCGTGGCTACCCCGACCCCCGCTACGAGTTGCTGGCCCGCATCCTCGAGCCTTTCGGCGAGCGGGCGGTGGACCTGAACCCCGGCGTGGGGCTGGTCAGCGCGGAGCTGCTCGAGCAGATCCCGGTGGACCTGGTGGAGACCTCCAGGGCCTGCCTGCGTTGCCTGGAGCAAAGTTTTGCCACCCATCCCCAGGCCCGGGTGCTGCGTGGCCTCCCCTGGGAGGCCGAAGCCGAGGCCTATGACCAGGCCGTGCTGGTGCTCCCCGCCGAGCGCGGGAGCCGCTACGTGGAGTTGGCGCTTTGGGGAGCCGCGCACAGCCTACGCCGGGGGGGCCGGCTGTGGATCGCGGGCGACATCAGGAAAGGCTTCGAGACCTACTTCAAACAGGCCCAAGCGTGGCTGGGCTACGGGTTGGTCAGCCACCGCGAGGGCAGCTTGCGGGTGGCGGTGCTGGAGAAGGAAAACCCCACCCCCCCCGGCGAGGCTGGGTGGGAATCGTTCGAAGCCGAGGTCTGGGGTCGTCTGCTCAGCTTCCACCACCTGCCGGGGGTCTTTTCCACCGGGCATCTGGACCCGGCCAGCAGGCTCCTGCTGCACACTTTCCACCCCAGCCTGACGGAGGATGTGAAGGGCCGCACAGTACTCGACCTGGGCGGAGGTTATGGTGGACTTTCGCTGCCTTTCGCAGCGGCGGGGGCATCGGTCACCGTGGTCGAGGACGATTGGGTGAGCGTGCTGAGCGCCCAGGCCAGCTTCCGCGCGAACGGGCTCGAGGGTCGGGTGTTTCACTCGGACGTGGAGGAAGCGTTGCCACCGGCGGATCGTTTCGATATAATCATCTCAAATCCTCCCTTCCATCTGGGGGGTGAGGTCATCCTCGATGTGGCCCAAGCCTTCGTGCAAGCCGCAAGGTCCCGCCTGTGCTCTGGCGGGAGGTTCTACTTGGTAGCCAATTCTTTCCTCAAGTATGAACCCCTCCTGGAAGCCGCCTTCGGCAACCTGAGTACCCTGAGGCGGGAGGGGTATAAGGTGCTGCGGAGCGAGGCCTGAGGATCGAAGCCGGGTGTACTCCACCCGATTTAGCGGTATGCCAGTTACGAGCTTCTGCTTGGAGGTGAGGTAACGAGTGAGCAAAGCTAAGCCCGCCGCGATGAAGGCCCCAGCAAAAGGTTCCACCCCGGCTAAAGCTTTAAAAGCCCCCACAAAAGCCAGTGCTACTAAAACCGCGGCCAAGCCTGCGGCCAAAGCCACCGCCCCGGCGACCAAGAAGCCTGCGCCACTGGGTAGGACCCCCAGCAAGCCCGCCGCACCGAGCCCGACGGCTGCGCCCAAGCAAGCTTCCGCCAAGAAGCCCACCCCCAAGATGGCTCCTCCGCGTAAAGAACCCCCCAGCAAAGCCGCCCCCGCGACCAAGAAGCCCAGCACCGCGGCCCCACTGGCCCCCAAGACTGCCGCCAAAGCGGCCAAACCCAGTATTCCGGCCAAATCGCTTCCCGCTAAAGCCCCCAGCCCTGAGCCTTCCGTACCCGCCCCAAAGAGTGTGCCCGTGAAAACCAGTAAACCCAGCAAAACCCCGGCTAAACCTGCCGCAAAGTCCGCACCTGCCCAAAGCTCGAGCAAAGCTGCAAACGCTAAAACCGTGAAGGAGACGAAAGCCAAACCCCCTGCCAAGACCCCGGCTCAGCCCGCCAAGGCGGCCAAAGCCAAAACCGAGGAAACCCAAGCCGTCGCCGTGCTCGAGACCCCCGCCCCGGAGAAACCCGCCCGCCCCTCAGCGGCGGCCAAACAGACCCCCGAGCCGACCCGCAGCCCGGTCGAAGCGGCCATCCCCCGCCCGGTCGGGGAGGAAGGCGAGGGCGAAGAGGGCTTCGAGGTGGTCGAGGAGGGGCTGGAGTTCCTCGAACCCGACCTGGATCTGCTCGAGCCCACCCTCGAACTCGAGGGCGAGGAAGAAGATAGCTTCGACGAGGACCTGCCGCTCACCACCCGGGTCTCCACCTCCGACCCGGTGCGCCAGTACCTGCACGAGATCGGCCAGGTTCCCCTGCTGACGCTCGAGGAGGAGATCGACCTGGCCCGGCGCGTCGAGGACGGGGTGGCTTCGGCCCAGTTCTTGGCCCAGGAGACGGGATTGGAGGCCGACCTGATCCGCCAGGTGCTCCGCGCCCAGGTGCAGGGCGGAGCCCGCATCAGCCAGGTGCCGGGGATGGAGGTCAAGCTCGACCCCGAGACCATCTCGGCGGTGGATACCCGCCTGCGCGGCTTGCCCCGCGAGATCAAACGGCACTTCCACTTTGCCCGCGACGGCGAACTGGCCCGCCAGCACCTCATCGAGGCCAACCTGCGGCTGGTGGTGAGCATCGCCAAGAAGTACACCGGGCGCGGCCTGAGCTTCCTCGACCTGATCCAGGAGGGGAACCAGGGCCTCATCCGCGCGGTGGAGAAGTTCGAGTACAAGCGCCGCTACAAGTTCTCCACCTACGCGACCTGGTGGATTCGCCAAGCCATCAACCGCGCCATCGCCGACCAGGCCCGCACCATTCGGATTCCGGTGCACATGGTCGAGACCATCAACAAGCTCACCCGCACCGCCCGCCAGATGCAGCAGGAGCTGGGCCGCGAGCCATCCTACGAGGAGATCTCCGAGGCGATGGGGCCGGGCTGGGACGCCAAAAAAGTCGAGGAGACCTTCAAGATCGCCCAGGAGCCGGTCTCGCTCGAGACCCCCATTGGCGACGAGAAGGATAGCTTCTACGGGGACTTCATCCCCGACGAGCATATGGCCTCACCGGTAGACTCGGCGGCCCAGTCCATGCTCTCGGAGGAACTCGAGAAGGCCCTTAACAAGCTTTCCGAGCGCGAGGCGATGGTCTTGAAGCTCCGCAAGGGCCTCATTGACGGGCGCGAGCACACCCTGGAAGAAGTCGGCGCCTACTTCGGCGTGACCCGCGAGCGCATCCGCCAGATCGAAAATAAGGCGCTACGCAAGCTCAAGTACCACGAGAGCCGCACCCGCAAGCTGCGAGACTTTCTCGACTAATCTTCCCATCTTCGGTAGGGGGGCGCACCGTGGTGCGCCCCTACGCCTTATGATTCGGGGCATGGAAGCCCCCGCAGCAGAGCGATTTCTGGCCCGCACCGTCCGCTGGGCACAAAACCGCGAAGATGTCCTGGGCATTCTGCTGGTCGGTTCCTGGGCCAGGGGAACCCCCCGAGCGGATTCGGACCTCGATCTGATGGTGGTAGTGGATGATCCCCAGGAGTTTCGGCAAACCCCGCGCTGGATGAACGAAGTTGACCTGGGGCTCGAGGTCTCTGGTTGGCGTGATGAGGATTACGGCGCGGCCTGGTCGCGCCATGTGTACCTGGAGGACAGTTCTAAGCTCGAGTTCGGCTTCAGCACGAGAGAGTGGGCCTCGATCAACCCGCTCGATGCCGGTACGAAGCGGGTGGTGAGTGAGGGTTGCCGAGTCCTCTACGACCCTCAAGGCGTGCTCGAGCGGCTTTTGGACTACGTCCGCTCCAACGCGAACAACTCTTTGAGCACGTAGCTAAAGCCCGGCAACACCTGAGGGTCTTGCAAAAGATTCTCGCCCCGCGAAGTCTGCCGATGCCCATCCGGGGTGGACTTTCCCGGCCTTGGTTTGAACCGCCCAGTTGCCGAGCAGACTGGAGGGGGTCTCGGCGATTTCACCGTGAAGTTCGCCTGTGGGTATCTCGAGCGCCTATCAGCTCAGCGGATTCAGGCCGAGCTTCAAAAATTCTCCAGCGGTGAGTTTTTTGGTAGCCATATCACCCCATGACCCCGCCCTTCCAGCTTGCCGGGTCAGGCGGTTTATCCTTAGAACAGGAGACCGGAATGTTCAAACACGATCTCGGGGAGGGGGCTGACTTGAGAATCCTCGAGCCCCGCCACGCCGCAGAATTCTTGAACTTCTTGGACCATAACCGCGAGCACCTGGGCACCTGGCTGGACTGGGCCCAGACCATCCAAAGCCTCGAAGAAGCCCAGCACTTCATCCGGCGCGGGATCACCCGGTATTCCGAGGACGGGCTGCCCTGGGTGGGCATCTGGCAGGACGGGAAGATGGCCGGGGGCATTTTGTTCTTCCCGGTGGAGCGCGTCGGCAACCTGCCCCTCAGCACCGAGATCGGCTACTGGCTGGGTCGAAAGGCCAGCGGCAGGGGTCTCATGACCCGGGCCGCGCGGGCCATGTTGGGCTTCGTTTTCGAGGAGTTGGGGATCAACCGGGTGCAACTGCGGGCCGAGGTGGGCAATGCGCCCTCGCGGCGGGTAGCGGAACGGTTGGGTTTCACCTTCGAGGGCATCCGCCGCCAGGACTGGGTGCGGCCCCACGGCTTCGTGGACATGGCCTGCTATTCCCTGCTGGCCAGCGACTGGAGGGCCTCGAGACCATGAAGGTATGGTCACTCCATGCCTCCAGCGACCGGGGTTTCCCCCGGCCTCGGGTGGAAGCGGTCAAACTCATCGCCGGGTACGGGATCGAGGGGGAGCGCAAAGCCGGAAAACGCGAGCAGCGGGCGGTGCTGCTGTTGGGTCAGGCTACCTACGACCACCTGGAATCCCTCGGGTTCGACTTTCCTTACGGCGCGCTGGGCGAAAACATGGTCTTGGACTTAGACCCGCACAGCCTCGAGCCCGGCACGAAGCTGCGGGTGGGGGAAGCGCTCTTGGAGGTTTCCCTGTATTGCACCCCCTGCAAGACGCTCAAAGACCGCTACGGGCAAGACTTCCCGCAAAAGCTGGGGCAAAGGCGGGGGATGCTGGCGCGGGTGCTCGAGGGGGGAATCGTCCGGGTCGGGGACACGGTGAGGCGCCTGTAGGGACACCGGCCTACCGTCGGCCCTACAGGTCTATCGCGCCTGGCCTTTGAACTCGGCGCGGATTTGCGCCTCCACCACGCTGGCCAGCTCGCTCTCCCCTGCTGCCAGCAGATAGCTGTAGGCCACCGGGGCATAGCGCACGTCCTGGGCCATAAAGAGCCCTAGCGCCCGCTCCTTGGGGGTTGCGCCCGTATCGGATTCTAGGGTCACCCACATGACCGGAGCGGAGTAAATCACCGCTTGGGCGCCGTCGAGCACCTCGAGCCGCTGGGCTGTTTTGAGCTTTTCGGTGGGGATCTCGAAGAAGCCTGTTCCCACTTCGGCTCGGTAGATTTCCTGGTTGTTTATGTTGAGCAGGCGCAAGGTCTGGCCCGCCACCGGAAGTTTGAGGCTGGCCAGGGCGTAATCCGCGGTGAGGTAAAGGGTGGGGGCCGTTGCGCCCCCTAGCCCCCGGCTCTTGGCTTGTTTGGCAAAGGCGGCCTCGGCCTCCTTCTTGCACACCCCGATGTCCTGGCAGGCTTTCACGAAGCTCTGCCAGGCGCTCACCGGGCGAGCCACCTCGAAACAGGCGGTACTGGCGGGTTGGAGGGTATAAACTCGCACCCCGTAGGTGAGCTTGGCCCGGCCCTGGGTCACGCAGACCCGGTCTCCGGCCTCGAGGCTCACCGTGAGCGGGCTCCCCCCGCTCCGGGAGTAGGTCTGCTCGGTCTTGTCGGCCCGCTCGAGCAACAACCGGCCCTCGAGTTCAATCTTGGCCGGCTCGGCCAGGCTCAGCGAGCTTAGGCTCAGCAAGCTTATCGTGAGAACCATCAACCACCGTTTCATGCTTCTCTCCCTCCCTCGGTGCAGAGGCCTCTTGCCGACCCGCTTGGGCAGGGCGCCGACCGTCCTGAACCACCTTGAGCACAAGCATCAAGAGCGAGAACGCGGCGACGGGGATGGCGTAGTCGAGGAAATACCCGAAGTGCTGGACGATCCACACCCCGGCGAAAAAGAGCAGCCAGATCGCCAAGGCCCCCTCCAAAAGCCCCCCCACGAAGCCCCGGAAGCGGCTGGCCCGCAGCAGCCCGTCGGTGACGGAGTAGGTGAGCAGCAACGCCAGGAAAAACGATAGCAAGACGAACCCCAGGATCGGCAACAGGCTCAGCCGGTCGGAGAAGTGGCCGTAGGTGGCGAGGGTCAAGAGGGCATTGGCGTGGATGTCAATCCCCTGCAGGGCCCCCACCGGGGTGAAGTGCGCGTCGGCCTCCTCGGGGTAGGTACGCCCGAGCAGGAACACCAGGCCCTCGGTCTGGGGGGTCTGGGCCAGGCCGCCCTCGAGAAAATCCAACGCCGACATCACCAAGAGCCTCGGCCAGAGTTGCGGCCCGTCCGAACCCGGTGCGTAGCGGCGAATCTCGCGGAACACGATGCGCTCCCCCACCCCGCCCGTGAGCCCCGGCCCCGCAACCTGCCCGCTGCGGCGGCAAGCCTCGAGGTCGGCGGGGTTTTTCAGGTCGCGGCCCATACCCAAGCAGAAGGCGGCCAGCGCGGCGGGCAAGGGCTCTCCCGGCTTGGCGCCAGGGATCCAACGGGCCTGCCCGTCCGCGTCGTAGAGGATCTGCGCGGCGACCGGGTGCAGGTTGGGGTTGACCTGCTTGAGCGGTACCCCCACCACCCGCGAATCCGGCACCAGGAGCGGATAGTCCAGCTTCTTCAGGGTCGCCAGGAGGGCTTGGTCGCCCTTCGAGCGCTCCCCCCCTTCGTTGCTGGGCTCGCTGAGGTCGAAGTCCACGAAGACCCCGGCGGGTTTGTAGGAGCGGATTTGCTCAAGCAAGCGGGCCATCTGGCCCCGGTGAAACAGATAACCCCGCGGCGAGAGGTGTTCGAGGCTGCGCCGATCGAGGTCGAGCAGCACCACCAGGGGAAACTGCGCAGCCAGC
This sequence comes from Meiothermus sp., assembly GCA_035760705.1. Classification (GTDB taxonomy): domain Bacteria; phylum Deinococcota; class Deinococci; order Deinococcales; family Thermaceae; genus Allomeiothermus. The sequence continues at coordinate 14,346 of DASTSL010000043.1, forward strand.
GGCGAGGCAGTGGGGTTGACTGCGCGGGTGAGCTGGTCCAGGGGCCCGTTCTGGTTGACCTTGAGAAAGATCGAAAAAGGCCCCAGGATGCCGCTCGAGAGCACGTAAGAGAGGATCAGGTAGCTCAGTGCCACCAGCAGGGTGCGCTCGAGGGCCTTCCGCACGATCGGGTGCAGACGGCGCTTGCGCATTGCTGTTGACATAAAAATCGTCTCTATTCTGTTATTTACCCAATAGCGGTTTACTTTTGAGTGCAAGCAGTGCTTTCCATACTTTACACACTTGCCTCAACGATGGATACACGGGGCTTTACTGTGGTATAGTACAAGTCTGCGCTTCCCAACGTATGAACGCCAAGCTGGACAAAAATTAGCCGAATTCTCATTTCTCTTTAATCTGGTTTTTATCGTCAGAGGGGCGTGGAGGATTTGGATTGGCCGGTGCGGACGGCAACCTGGGCCTTTAGCCTGGCTCTCCTGTGGGGATCGGGGGGGGCCCAGCTTCCACTGGCCCCAGCCGGACGGGGTGGACAGGTCTACGCCCTGGTGGTGGGGATCAACAACTACCGCCCCTACCCGGAAACCCCGCAACTCCCCACCCTGAGCTTCGCCGAGAGCGACGCCCGCAAGCTGGCGGCGGTTTTCCGCGACCGCGGCAAAGGCAACTCGGCCAAAGTGCGGCTCTTGCTCGACGATGCCGCTACCAAGACCGCCATCGAGGCCGAACTCCGCGAGCTGGCCAAACGCCTAGGCAAGCACGACACCCTGGTGCTCTACTTCTCCGGGCACGGCTTCCCGGATTCCTCCGGGCAAGCCACCCTGATCCCCAGCGATGGCAAGGCCACCGACGAGGAAACCTGGCTCCCGCTCGGCAACCTGCAAGCGCTGGTGGGGAAGTACAGCAGCGGACAGGGCAAGCTCATCCTGATCCTCGACGCCTGTTTCAGCGGGCAGTCGGAGCCGGGCTCGAGGAGCTTCAGCCTCCCCGGTCGTAAAGCCCCGAGCCAGACCCAAACCCCCACGCCGAGCGGCGAGAATGTGATCCTGGCCTCCTCCGCCGACACCCAGCCCAGTTGGGAGGATGCCGAGTTGGGCGGCGGGGTGTTCACCACCTATCTGCTCGAGGCCGTCTCGGGCAAGGGCGACGCCAACGGGGACGGTTACCTGACCCTCGAGGAGGCCTATGAGTACGCCGCCCTGCGGGTCGAGGACTACGCCCGCCAGAAGGGCAAGACCCAGACCCCCCGGCTCTACGGGCCGGGAGACTTCGTGCTCTCCTTGAACCCCACCATCGCCGCGAAGGGCCGCTTGGCCCAGCTCAAGCTCCTCAATAAGATCACCGGGGACCAGTTCGACACGCTGGCGGCCTGGGTGGACGCCGACCAGCCCCCCGAGGACCTGCGGGCTTACCTCGGCGGCGATCTGAGCGACGCCCAATTTCTGAGCCTGGTACGTGCCGGGGCACTGCCCAACGTCCCGCCGCAAGCCGGACAGGACCCCCGGATCGTCAAGGTGGGAGGCTTAAGGAAAGCGGGAAAGATTCGGCTCGAGCAGTTCTGGGTGCTGGTGGGGATGATCCAGGCCGGGAAAGCCCCCGGCGACCTCAGCGATTACCTCTCGGGCAAGCTGCGCGAGGCGGCTTTCTTGAACCGGGTACGGGCGGGGGCGGTGGCGGGGGTGCCGAGGTAGAGAACAGGTAAAGAGGGGGAGCAACCAACCGTCATCGCCCTGGTTTCTTGCTTTCTCTTTCACTCTCCTCTTTCTTCTAGCGCTGTGCGCCAATTCTAGCGCTATGCGCCAACCTCTCTCGAGAGATGCCCTTATCGTAAAGCCATGACCGAAGCCGACGCGAAAGCCCACATCCGCAACTACCTGGATATCTACGACCCCCTGGGCATGGCCGAGATGGGCGTGCTGGATCAGCTTTATGACCCGGTGCTGGGAGAGGTGCTCGAGCTGATCCGCGGGTCCCAGAGCGCCCAAGAGGTGGCCGCCGGGGTCTACCGCATCCTCTTCCTGGCCTACGGAACCGGGGCGGGGAACGTCAGGAATTACGCTGACTTGGGGCGCGACCTGTTCGGCCTCAAAGCCCGGATGGGAAGTTGATCGCCCTCACGGTGCCCCACGCTCCCACCCTGTACGCTGTAGTGGATGAGCGCCGAGCTTTCCAGCCTTCCACCCAAGCTGCAAAACGTGGTGCAGATGCTCGCCACCACACCCAAAGCCTTCAAGACCGAGCTGCTGCTCGAGTACGCCAAAAAGATGCCGCCCTTGCCCGAGGGTATGCAGGGCAAGCTCGAGCAGGTGCACGAATGCACCACGCCGTTTTTCGTGCACGTCGAACTCGAGGACGGCCAGGTGATCCCCTACTTCGACGCGCCCAAGGAAGCCCCCACCGTGCGGGCCTTCGCCGGAATGCTGGCCGAGGGCTTGAGTGGCTATAGCCCCGAGGAGGTGCTGCGCGTACCGGAGGATTTCTACACCCTGGCCAAGCTCGAGGAAGTTATCACCCCGCTGCGGCTGCGCGGGCTCCAGGCCGTGCTGACCCGGCTCAAGCGTCAGGTGCGGGAAGCCTTACCCGCCGAACGCCGAACGCTTTAATCCGCTCGCGCCACCTTTTTGGAAGCGTCTAGAGCGGCTCTCTTTTTTCGCCGTCTCCGCTTGGGCGCCTCCAGCGGGCGCAGGAAGGGTTTCTCGTAGGCGGAGAACTCGTACACCTGGTTCTCGTAGGTGACGAGGCCCACGTCCTCGAGTTCGAAGAGGATCTGCAGCGCCCCCTTCACCGTGGCCTCCGGGGCCTGGCCCGAGAGCAGCACCGCCCCGCCCGCCCGTTCCCCGCTGAGCGCCCCTTCGCGGCTCCAGAAACGGTACAAGCCCAGCTCCACGTCGGCGTAGACTTCCAGACCCTGCCGAAAAACCCGGTGGGTGTAGCGCGGGGGCAGATAAAACTGCTCGGCGTACTGCGGGAAAAGTTCGTCCTCGAGCGCCAAGAGGTCGGCCCGGACCCGGGAGCGCTCGCGCTCGGTGAGGCGGGGGTCGTCGAGGCGTTCGCGCAGCGCCAGGCGTTCTTCCTCCAGGTCGCGCTCCTGGGGCAACACCTGCGGCTCTTTGGGCATCTCCCCGAACGGGTCGAGCCGCACCGCCTCCTTGCCGAGCATCGCGGCCTCGGCCTCCTGGTAGCTGGGGTACTCCAGCAGCTTTCCCCCTTCGATGCCCCAGAAGCGGGTGGCGACCTTCTGCACCAGGGCCCGGTCGTGCGAGACGAAGAGGAGCGTGCCGGGGTAGTCGATCAGGGCCCGCTCGAGCGCTTCCAGGAGCTCCAGCTCGAGGTGGTTGGTGGGTTCGTCCAGCACCAGCAGCCCCGCGCGTAACCCGGCCAATAAAGCCAGGCCCGCCCTGGCCCGCTCCCCTGCGGAGAAGGTCGAAGGCGGGTCGAACCAGCGCGGCGGGCGGAAGCCCATCCGGCCCAGCATCATGGCCGCCCGGGCCTCCCCGAAGCGCTCGGTGAACTGGGTGAAAAGGGGGATGTGGGGCTCGAGGCCGTGATGGTGTTGATCCAAGTAGGCGGCTCGCACCCCCGGCATCAGTTCGCGCTCGCCGGAGTCGGGCGGCTCGCGGGAGAGTAACAAGCGGAGCAAGGTGGTCTTCCCCGCCCCGTTCGGCCCCAAGAGGGCGATGCGATCTCCGCGGAAGATGCGGAAGCTGACGTCGTGGAGGACCGCTCTCACCTCTACCGGCCTTTCGGCGTTCGACGTAGGACGTAGGGCGTACGACTTCGATAGCTCCTTCCCCTCCGCGACCAGCCTCGGCGTTCCCTCCGCCGCGATCTCCAGGCTCCACCTCCGCTCGGGCGGCAGGGGGTCGGGAGCCTGGATGCGCTCGGCGCGGGCCTCGAGCCGGGCTTTTTCCCGCACCCGCCGGTCGGTGCCAGGCCGCCTGTGGTCGGGAACCGCCCGGAGGAGGCGCAGCCGCTCCTTCTCGGCCTCGTGGCGGGCCTTCTCTACGGTGCGCTGGATCCGCTCCTTCTCCTGTAAGTAGGTCTCATAACCCCCGGCGACCCGCTGCAACAGCCCGCCCTCGAGGTAGTAGACGGTGGTGGCCACCCGCGCGATGAGCGCCCGGTCGTGCGAGATCATCCCCACCGCACCGGGGTAGGCGAGCAGGAGTTCCTCGAGCTTGAGCCGCATCCGCAGGTCGAGGTGGGTGGTGGGCTCGTCGAGGAGGAGCACCTCGGCCCCGGATAAGAATGCCAGCGCCAGCCCCAGCCGCACTCCCTCCCCGCCCGACAGATCGAGCGCGTCCTGGTTCCACAACTCCCGCCCGATCCCGAAGTCGGCCAGGGTCCGCCCGATGCGACCCTTCCAGAAGGAAAGCTCCTGCACCCGCTCCCAGGCCTCGGCGGAGTGTTCGGGTGGAGCCTGCTCGAGGGCCTGTTGCGCCGCCCACAGCGGTGTGGCCTGGTAGGCCAGCTCGAGCACCATCCCCCCCACCTTGCGATAGTCCTGGGGCAGGTAAAACACCCGTGTATCGGCGGACTTCTCCACCCGTCCGGCGTCCAGGCGCTCTAGGCCTACCAGGCTGCGGAACAAAGTGCTCTTTCCCGCCCCGTTCGGCCCGAGCAAGACCGCCCGCTCCCCCTTGGAGAGGCGCAGGTTGGCTTGCCGGAACAGTCTGCGCTCGCCGTAGGTTTTTTCGCCGTCGAGGAGGCGGAGGAGGACGGACATACGATTCAGAGAAAAGAAAAAAGAGGAAGGAGGAAAGGAATTATGCTTTTACTTCTTTCCTCTTTGGCCTTTCCTCTTTCCTCCGCTGTTAGCCGGATAGCGGAAACCGTGCCACCTCGACCAGTTCGCCCTCCGGCGTGTCTTGGACCAGGGCGGCTTCACGGACCAGGAAGGAGCCCCGCGGTGGCTGGGGAAGTTTTCGGCACAGGGCTACGGCTTCCTCCGGGCTCAACCCCAAAGCCAAGGTCAGGTGGGGCAGGTAGCTGGGGCCTTCGATCTCCTTGAGGGGGGCAGCCAGGGGCTCGAGGCCGTTATACAAACGCTGGAAAGGGGTTCCCCCGTAAGCCCGCAGGTACACCACCCCCTGGGGAAAGGACTGCCATCCCCCCAGCCGCAAGCGGAAATGCGAGTGCCCGCGAAGGATGCCCTCGACGGCCCGTTTGAGCGACTCCTCGCCGTAGGCCCAGTCGAAGGGCTGGCGCAGGTTGAGATGGGGTCGGCCAAAGCCCCGCACGCCGTGCTTGGTCTGAAGCCCGGTCATGAAAGTCTCGAGGTCGTCTGGAGGCCAGACCAAGATGCCGTACACGGGCATCAGTATACGAAGTCGGAGAAGGGGCAACCGGGGGACAAGGCTCAGAACGAAGGCGTATCGCGTATCGCAAAAGCTTTTTCGACGCTAAGAGGCCCCTTAAGACTCGAGCAGCCCCTTGGCCCGCAGTGCCAGGTGAACCTGGGCCAGGATTTGGGGCGATTTGAGCGGTGCGCCAATGGCCGTCTCGATCTGGGCCAGACGATACCGCAGGGTGTTGGGGTGGACGTGCAGGGCCTCGGCGGTGGCGGAGAGGTCGGCGGAGTGTTCCAGGTAGACCTCGAGGGTTCTGAGCGCCTTCCCCGAGAGGGGCAGGAAGCGCTCGACCAGGGCCTTTAGGTCTTCCGGCGACTGCTGCAACAGCACCCAGGCCACCGGGTCGAGCTGTTCGAAGCCCATTACCTCGCCGGGGCGGGCCGCCTTGAGCGCGATCAGGGCTTCGCGGTAGGCAGCCCCCACGGTCTCGAGGTCCCGGTGCACTGCCGAGTACCCCATCCGCACGCCCTCCGGGGCGGCCCAGAGCAGGGTTTGGACCTCCTTGGCTACATCGTGAACCTGCCAGAGCACCACCGCCCGGGTTCCCCGGCCCGAGATCAGGTAGGGGGTTCCCAGGCGCTCGAGGTAAATCCCCACCGATCGCTTGAGCTGTTGCAAGACCTCCCGTCGCCGGGTTTCGGCCAGCCGGTGACGGCCCAAGGGGGCGGGGGCTTCGATCAGGGCCAGCAGGAGCGGGAACCCCGTCTCGAAGCCGAAGGCGAAGGCCCGGCTCAGGTCGGCCTCGTTCAGCAGTAGTTCGTCCAGGAAGGCCGCCCCCAGGTTTTCCTCTTGAGCGCGCTCGAGCGCCTTCTCCATCGCCCGTAGCCGCAGCATCCGCTGGGCCAGGGCCAGCAAGGGGGCCGCCACCTCGAGCTGGGCGTCGTTCCCGTAAGCGATCAACCGCCACTCCCCAGCCTCCAAAGCCCAAAAGCCCCTCCCCCGCCCACTCTGGGTGGGGTGCTTGGCGGGCACCTTCCCCGACCAGGCCAGCACCTCACCCCAAGGGGCCAGCAGGGCCAGGGGCAAGCCGAGAAGGCCAGCCAGGGTCTCGAGGAATTCCCGCGGGTGGGAAAGTTTGCATAACAGCAGATCGAAGGCAGCGGTCATCCCCTCCGGGGTTCTCCAATCGGCAGGTTGGGCAGCAGGAACCATGGTCTTTGTACAAATCTACAATAATATGCTCCGATTTGTGGATTCGTACACTACCTTCCCACGAAGCGGCTTTGTACCCTCGTATCAACGCAAAGGAGCCCTATGGTCGAGTTCAAGGGTAGTGTCGTACCGCTGGTGACCCCTTTCAAAAACGGACAGATTGACGAAGCCGCGATGGAACGCCTCATCGAGCGGCAGATCGAGGCCGGTTCGCACGGCCTCTCGGTAGGCGGAACCACCGGCGAGCCCGGCACCATGAGCTTAGAGGAGCGCAAATACCTGATCGAGCTGACGGTCAAGCTCATCAAGGGCCGAGTACCGCTCCTGGCCGGGACCGGGACGCTCCGGCTGGACGAGACGCTCGAGATCACCCGGTTCGCCCAAAAGGTGGGGGCTCAGGGGGCGCTGGTCATCACCCCCTACTACATCAAACCCAACCAAGACGGGCTTTACCGCTTCTTCGGGGCCACCGCCGAGGCCGTGCCGGACTTCCCGGTGATCCTCTACAACATTCCCGGGCGCTCGGGGATCGAGATCAAGATCGAAACCGTAGCCAGGCTGCGCCGCGACTTCAAGAACATCGTGGGGATCAAGCACTCGAGCAAGGATGTCGAATACGTCTCGGAACTCTTGCGCAGGGTGGGGCGTGACTTCGGGGTGTTCTGCGGCCTGGAGGCCCTCACCTTCCCCATGATGAGCGTGGGCGCGGTGGGCACCATCGCCGCCACCGCCAACTGGCTCCCCAAGGAGACCGCCCAGATGTGCCAGCTCACGCTCGAGGGCAAGTACAAGGAGGCGCTCGAGCTGCACTACTACGGGCTCGAGGCCAACGACGCCATCTTCTGGGACACCAACCCCATCCCGCTCAAGACGGTGCTCTCCTGGATGGGCCTGTGCGAGAAGGAGTGGCGCGAGCCCTTAGGCCCCACCACCCCCGAGATCGAAGCCCGGCTCCGCAAGATGGCCGAGTCCTACGGGCTCATCCCCAAGAAAGAACCCTACCCGCCCGTCCTGACCGATCCGGCGAAGAAGGAGTACGTTTGATGCCGAACGCAACGCGTGAGCCTTTTGCTATCAGCGAGGTCTTGCCATGAGGCTCGCCCGCTTCATCGCCAAAGGCCGTCAACTCCACGGGCATCTGCAAGACGGGATGCTCCTGGACTACGCTGGGGAGGCCCACGACCCGGAGGCGGTGAGCTGGCTGTTACCCGTCCAGCCCGGCAAGGTGATCGCGCTGGCCCTCAACTTTGCTGAGCACGCCGACGAGTTCGGCCTCAAGCGCCCCACCGAGCCCGCCCTCTTCTGGAAGCCCAACACCACCCTGCTGCCCCACAAAGGCACGGTGATCTACCCGCAGGGTGCCAAATTCATGCACTTCGAGTGCGAGTTGGCGGTGATCCTCGGGCGAAACGCGCGGCGGGTGAAGGCCAAGGACGCGCTGGATTACATTGGTGGATACACCATCGCCAACGACCTGGTGGTGCGCGACTACGTGTCCAATACCTTCCGCCCACCCCTGCGGGGCAAGGGCTGGGACACCTTCGGGCCGCTGGGCCCCTACTACGTCACCGCCGACGAGGTCCCCGACCCGCACAACCTGAAGATGCGGGCCTACGTCAACGGCGAACTGCGGCAGGAGACCACCACCCAGGGGATGATTTTTTCCATCCCGGAGGTGCTCGAGTTCATCAGCCGCTTTATGACCTTGGAGGCGGGCGACGTGATCCTCACCGGAACCCCCAAGGGCATCTCGCAGGTGCATCCCGGCGACGTGATGCGGATGGAGATCGAGGGGCTGGGTGCGCTGGAAAACAGCATCGAATGGGAGACCGAGGACGCCGAGCCCGTAATCGGCGAGGAAGGCGACCGAAACCTAGTCCTATGAATACCCCCTGCCAGGCAGGTAGCCTATGAGCGCCGAACTCTTCGCTGAAGCCTACCAGACCGCCATCTACAAGGCGGCGGGCGTGGCCTTCACCCTGAGCGAGAAGCCCACCGGTGTGGTGCTCTTCGAGGGGCGCAGGTTTGCCATTATCACCGCGCACAACCCACGCAGCGAGCGGCTCTCGGACGAGGAAAATCAAGAGCGGCACGAAGAACTCGAGCACGAAATCCAAAAACTCGGCCTAGCTTACACCCCCAGCACCGGGGAATCCCCCGACGGAACGTGGATTGAGGAAGGGTTCGCGGTGTTCGGGATCGGCCTCGAGGGGGCTTTGGAGCTAGGCCGCAAGTACGGGCAGCACGCGATTCTGTGGGGCGAAGGTGAGAAGGTAGCGCTGGCATGGTGTGAGAGTCGTAAGCTTGAAAACTTTTATGCTCGGCAGGTAAGTTCACCCGTCGAAACTGTAGGCCGCTTTATCGAAGAGGCCTGGAATCGGCGAAATCTCGAGGTTGTCGAGCAACTAGTCGCTCCTACTTACACTGTTGGGGAGGTGAGAGTGGGGCCTGATGGCGTAAAAAAAGCCATCCAAAAATGGCACTCGGCATTTCCGAACCTCCAACTCATACCTGAAGAATCAATTCAACAGGGCAACCGCGTTGCAGTCCTGCTCAAACACACTGGAACGCACCAGGGCAGATTTCTTGGCCTCGAGGCTACAGGCCGAACAGTTTCGTGGACTGAGGCCGCGTTCTGGACAGTGGAGGCAGGACAATTGACTGAGGCTCGCTTCATCGTGGATTGGGCAGATGTCCGAAAACAATTGATGACCCCGGAACAAGAGGAGGTTGAATGAAAATCGGCGAAAAAACCGCAGGCATCAGCCCCGAGTTCATCGCTCAGGTACGGCAGAAAATCTCCTCGAGCCCCGTCACCCACTTCATCGGTGGGGAGTTCGTGGCGGGGGTGCGGGGCGAGACCTTCGAGAGCTTAGAGCCCTCCAACAACCAGGTTCTGGCCCACGCCTACCGGGGCCACGCCGAGGACGTGGACAAAGCCGCCCAAGCCGCCAAGGCTGCCTTTGGCAAGTGGAAGCTCTCCGCCAAGGCCCGCAAGAAGTACCTGCTCAAGATCGCTGAGGTGCTGGAAAAACACGCCGACGAGCTGGCGGTGATCGAGTGCCTGGACGCCGGGCAGGTCTTGCGCATCGTGCGGGCGCAGGTGGCCAGGGCCGCCGAGAATTTCAGCTTCTACGCCGAGTGGGCCGAGCGAGCGATGGACGGGCGTACCTACCCGGTGGACGCGGAGTGGGTCAACTACACGGTGCGGGTGCCGGTGGGGGTCTGCGGGATCATCACCCCCTGGAACGCCCCGCTGATGCTCTCCACCTGGCGCATCGCCCCGGCCCTGGCCACCGGTAACACCGTAATCCTCAAGCCCGCCGAGTGGTCGCCCCTCACCGCCTGGAAGCTGGCCGAGATCATCCAGGAGGCCGATCTGCCGCCCGGCGTGTTCAACGTGGTGCAGGGATTCGGGGAGGAGGCGGGCGACGCGCTGGTGCGCCACCCCGACGTGCCGCTCATTTCGTTCACCGGCGAGACCACCACCGGCTCGATCATCACCAAGAACTCCGCCGATTCCCTCAAGCGGCTTTCCCTCGAGCTGGGTGGCAAATCCCCCGCGATTCTCTTCGAGGACGCCGACTTGGAGCGGGCACTAGATGCCACCATCTTCCAGATCTACAGCTTCAACGGCGAGCGCTGCACGGCGAACTCTCGAGCCCTGGTACACGAGAGCATCCTGGAGGAGTTCGTGAACCGCGTGGCTGAGCGGGCGGCACGGGTGAAGGTCGGGCACCCCCTCGACCCCGAGACCGAGGTGGGGCCGCTGATCCACCCGGAGCACCTCGAGCGAGTCCTGGGCTACGTGAAGATCGGCCAGGAGGAGGGCGCCAGGCTGGTGGTGGGCGGCGAGCGCGTGGGCAGCGAGGGCAACTACGTCTCCCCCGGCCTCTTCGTGGGCGAGAACCACATGCGCATCGCCCAGGAGGAGATCTTCGGCCCGATCCTCACCGTGATCCCCTTCAAGGACGAGGCGGACGCCCTGCAAAAAGCCAACGACGTGAAGTATGGGCTGGCGGCTTACGTCTGGACCAAGGACGTGACCCGGGCGCACCGCGTGGCTCTCCACCTGGAAGCGGGCATGACCTGGATCAACTCGCACAACGTCCGGCATCTGCCCACGCCCTTCGGCGGGGTGAAGTTCTCGGGAACGCACCGCGAGGGCGGGGAGTATAGCCTCGAGTTCTACACCGAACTCAAGAACATCGCCCTGCCGCTCACCGAGCACCACATTCCGAAGTTCGGGAAGTAAACATGAGTAGAGATAGCGTCTTGCCTATTTCCGATGAACTGATCGGGGCACTTCAGCAGATTGAGAATCAATCTCTGGATGTTGCGGAAGGCGATTGAGAGCGATGACATGTTCAGAAGTGAGCATTCTCAAGACGGATTCGATACCCCAGAAAACGCCTTTTTCGGCTATTTCGATCATGAGCGACGAGAGTGGCGGTTCCAACCAAGCCTGGAGGTAGATCAAGCGCTCAACAGACATTCGACCATTTCCTTGAGACCAGCTGAACAAAAGCAACCGAAAAGATGGTTCGGGAGGCAAACCCATGGTACGCACCGGTAAGCAGTATCTCGAGGCCCTAAAGTCGAACCCGCCCAACATCTGGTACAAGGGCGAGAAGGTGGAAGACCCCACCACCCACCCCGTCTTCAAGGGGGTCACCCACAGTCTGGCCCGCATGTACGACATGCAGCACGAAGAGCGCTACCAGGGCATCCTCACCTACGAGGAGAGCGGCCAGCGCTACGCGATGAGCCTGCTCCCGGCCAAGACCAAGGAGGACCTGGCCCGGCGCAGTGCCGCCTATAAGCTGTGGGCCGACGCCAACCTGGGCATGATGGGCCGTAGCCCCGATTACCTGAACGCGGTGCTGATGGCCTACGAGGCGAGCGCCGAGTTCTTCGGGGAGTTCGCAGATAACGTGCGCAACTACGTGAAGTACGTGCGTGAGAACGACCTCTCCACCACCCACTGCCTTACCAACCCCCAGGTGAACCGGGCCAAGGGCACCACCGAGCAGCCCGACCCCTACATCCCGGTGGGCGTGGTGAAACAGCTCGAGAACGGCATCGTGGTGCGGGGAGCGCGGATGCTCTCCACGCTGCCCACCGCCGACGAGCTTTTGGTCTTCCCCAGCACGCTCCTCAAGGAGGGGCCGGGGGCCGACAAGTACGCGGTGGCCTTCGCCATCCCCACCAGTACGCCGGGGCTGCACTTCATCAGCCGGGAGGGGTTGGCGGCGGGCGATTCCCAGTACGACTACCCGCTCTCGAGCCGCCTCGAGGAGATGGACTGCCTCACGGTCTTCGACGACGTGTTCGTGCCCTGGGAACGGATCTTCGTGCTGGGCGATCTGGCCAAGTGCAACAACGCCTACGCCGAGACCGGGGCGCTCATGCACATGGCCCACCAGGTGGTGGTGCTCAAGAATGCCAAGGCCGAGGCCTTTTTGGGGCTGGTCAGCCTGATCGGGGAGGCCATCGGGGCCGACGCCTTCCCCCACGTGCAGGAGAAGATCGCCGAGATCATCGTGTACCTCGAGGCCATGAAGGGCTTCTGGGCCCGCGCCGAGATGGACGCCAAGCCCAACCGATATGGCCTGCTGTGCCCCGACCGGGCGGCCATCGACGGAGCGCGTAACCTCTTCCCCCGGCTCTACCCACGCATCCACGAGATCGTGCAACAGGTGAGCGCCTCCGGGCTCATCACCCTGCCCTCCGAGGCCGATTTCGACTCGCCGGTGGGGCAGTATCTGGAGAAGTACCTCCAGTCTGCCACCCTGCCCGCGCGTGAGCGGGTGCAGCTCTTCCGGCTGGCCTGGGACATGACCCTCTCAGGCTTCGGGGCGCGGCAGGAGCTGTACGAGCGCTTCTTCTTCGGCGACCCGGTACGGATGTACCAGACCCTCTTTGCCGCCTACGACAAGGAGCCCTACAAAGAGCGCATCCGCGAGTTCCTCGGCTGGGCCAGTGCGCCCAAGCCCGAGGTGATAGCGGGGGACTGATGACCGTGACCCGAGTGAGCGACATGGAAACCGCCCGGCCCACCCTCCACGACCGCTTCAAGGCGGCCCTGGCCCGCTGGGCCAGCGGGGTGACGGTGGTGGCCGCCGAATGGGACGGCGAGCGCCGGGGGATGACCGCCAGCAGCTTCAGCAGCGTCAGCCTTGAGCCCCCGCTGATCCTGGTGTGCATCGACGAGGATGCCCATTTGTTGCCGGTGCTCGAGCGCTCCCGGCGCTTCACGGTGAACATCCTGGCCGAGGGGCAGGATCTGGTCTCGGCCCACTTCGCCGGGAAGCCGGTCCCCGACCTCGAGCCGCTGGGGTCCGACCTCTCCATCGGGGGGGCGCTCGCTACGCTTTACTGCTCGGTCTGGCAACTCTATCCGGGCGGGGATCACCGGATCGTGGTGGGAGAGGTGGAGGATATCCGGCTGGGCGAGCCGGGGAAGCCCATCGTCTACTGGAACCGTGGGTATCGCAGCATCGAATGAGGGGGAAGCGAAATGACCACCCCAAACATCATCCGCATCGGACATGGCGTCTTTTACGTGACCGACCTCGAGCGCTCGAGGCACTTTTACGTGGACCTGCTGGGGCTCAACGTCCTGCACGAGAGCCCCGGAGCCCTCTACCTGCGCGGCGTGGAAGACCGCGAGTGGACACTCAAGCTGGAACTGGCCCCCGAGGCGGGGATCAAGCACCTGGCCTACCGGGTGGGGACTGAAGCCGACCTGGACGCGCTGGTCGCCCTGGCCGAGGCCGAGAACCTTCCCTACCGCTGGGAGACCGAACAGGACCGGCCCCGGCTCCTACGGATGCAAGACCCCTTCGGGGTGCCGGTGGCTTTCTACGCCGAGAGCAAGAAGTACCCCTGGCTGCTCCAGAGCTACCACCTGCACCGGGGGCCGGGCCTCCAGCGGATCGACCACATCAACGTGATGAGCCCCTGGGTGGAGGCCATGATGCGCTGGTACATGGACCGGCTGGCCTTCCGCCTCTCCGAGTTCACCGAGGACGACGATCACCGCATCTGGGCGGCTTGGATCCAGCGCCGCGGGGGGGTGCACGACCTGGCCCTGACCAACGGGAGCGGGCCGAGGTTGCACCACTTCGCCTACTGGATGCCCGACGCCAATAGCATCCTCAGGGCCTGCGACATCCTGGCCGGAGCGATGCAGACCGACGCCATCGAACGCGGACCCGGCAGGCACGGCATCTCCAACGCCTTCTTTCTCTACTTGCGCGACCCCGACGGGCACCGCATCGAACTCTACACCTCCGACTACATCACCGCCGACCCCGACTTCGAGCCGATCCGCTGGCACCTCGACGACCCGCGCCGCCAAACGCTGTGGGGCGCGAAAACCCCCAAAAGCTGGTTCCAGGAGGGCAGCTTGATGGAAGCCTTCGTAGGCGGCTGGGTCGAACCCAAGGAATCCGCGCTTCAGGGCCTCCCCCAGCACGTCATCTGAACCAGCCGAGGCTTCCTCACCGGGTGGTCAGCCGACCGGGCAGGTGCCGGTAGTAGGTTAAGGCCGAAGCATAATCTTGCAAAATAACAAACATTTGTTAGGTTGGAGGTTAGGTGCGCGAAACCACAACGCAGCGAGAGGCCACGATGGTGCGGGAAACAGTCGCCGTTTTAGGAGCAGGCACGATGGGCCGGGGCATCGCCCAGGTCGCGGCGCAGGCCGGGCATTCGGTCTGGCTCTATGAGCCTAGCCGGGAGGCGCTCGAGCGGGCCAAAACCGAGATCGGTGCCGACCTGCGCAGGCAAGCCGAAAAGGGCCGTTTGGCCCAGGCCCCCGAGGTCATCCTCGAGCGGATCCTCACCACGAACGAGTTGAGCGAGCAGATGGCCGACGCGGCCTGGGTGATCGAGGCCGCCCCAGAGAACCTCGAGCTTAAACAAAAGCTCCTGGCCCATGTCGCGCAGATCGCCCCGGAGGCGCTCCTGGCGACCAACACCTCGACTCTCCCGGTCTCGGCGATCGCCGCGGCTTGCCCCCAGCCGGAGCGGGTCATCGGGCTGCATTTTTTCAACCCGGCCCAGCGGATGCGGCTGGTGGAGGTGATCCCCGGCGTCCGCACTGCGCCCGAAGTGACCGAGCGGGCGCTCGAGCTGGCCCGAAGCTGGGGCAAGGAACCGGTGCAGGTTGCGGATCTGCCGGGCTTTTTGGTGAACCGGGTGGCCCGGCCCTTCTACGGCGAAGCCCTCCGGCTGCACGGGGAGGGCATTCCCAAAGAGCAAATCGACTGGATCGTCAAGGGCCTGGGCTTCCCCATGGGACCCTTCGAGCTGATGGACCTGATCGGGCTGGACGTGAACCTGGCGGCCAGCCAATCGGTCTACCAGGGCTTTTTCGGCGAACCGCGCTATCGTCCCCACCCCTTGCAGGCCCAGCGGGTCGCGGCGGGGATGCTAGGGCGCAAGACCGGCGCGGGATGGTACGCCTACCCGCCCGGCCCCCCGCCCCCCCCCGAGGCCCCCAAGGCCGACCTCGAGCCAGCCCCCACCGCCTTTATCGTGGGGCCGAATCCCCTGGCGCGCGCGCTGAAGCAGGCCTACAAGCACAGCGAGAACGTCGCGGAGGCCGATTTCGTGCTGGACTGCCGGGTCCTGGCCGAACGCAAGGAAGATTTCCTGGAGGATCTGCCGGTGGTCACGCTCATCTGGGGCCACTCGGCGAGCGCGGTGGTGAAAAGCTACGGAGATCGCCCGGTGGCGGGGTTCAGCCTGGTGCCGCCTTTATCTGAGAAGAGTATCGCCGAGATCTACGCGCCGCTTTCGGGACGAAACCAGGCGGTGGAGCTGGCCAGGCGCTACTTCGGGGCTCACGGGCATAGGGTGCTCGAGCTTCCCGACCAGCCCGGCGGGGTGGGGTTTAGAATCCTGGCCCTGCTCGTTAACGAGGCGGTCTCGGCGGTGGCGGAAGGGCTGGCGGCCCCTGCCGACCTCGACCGAGCCATGCGGCTCGGCACCGGATACCCTAGGGGTCCCTTAGAATGGGCCGAGGCCATCTGGCTCAAGCCGGTTCTACGCGCCCTGGAAGGCCTACACGCCGAGTTGGGCGAAGATCGTTATCGGCCACACCCGCTGCTGCGCCGGATGGTCGCAGCCGGTAGCGAATCCTTTGGTGGCACAGGAAATCCTCAGACGGCAGGTGCTGAAACTCTTGCGACGCAGGGAGGTCATTCATGAAGCGAGCTTTGATCGGACTTTTGGCACTGGGAATGGGGCTCTCGCTGGCCCAACAAGCCCCACTCAAGATCGGGGTGGTGGTCTCGGCCACCGGCCCCGCGGCCAGCTTGGGCATTCCCGAACGCAACACGCTGGTGCTCCTGGAGGAGCAGGTCAACCGTCGCGGCGGCGTGGCGGGCCGCCCGGTGCAGTTCATCGTCATCGATGACGCCTCCGACACCACCCAGGCGGTGCGGGCCACCCGCAAGCTGATCCAGGAAGACCAGGTGCTGGCCATCATCGGGACCACCACCACCCCGGCATCCTTGGGCATGATTGACCCCGCCGCCGAAGCGGGCATCCCGGTGATCTCGCTGGCGGCGAACCTCGAGATCGTCGCTCCGGTGGACGCCAAGCGCACCTGGATCTTCAAGACCCCCCAGACCGAACAGCAGATGAGCACCCCCATCGTGCAGGACATGAAGGCCAGCGGGGTCAAGACCGCCGCCTACATCGGCTTCAACGACGCCTACGGCGAGGGCTGGGCCAAGGCCTTCGAAGCCGCCGCCAAGGACGCCGGGATCACCGTGGTGGCCTCGGAACGCTTCGCCCGCACCGACACCTCGGTGACCGGTCAGATCCTGCGCATCCTCTCGCGCAACCCCGACGCGGTGCTCATCGGCGGCTCGGGCACCGCCCCGGTGCTGCCCCAGCGCACCCTCAAGGAGCGGGGTTACAAGGGCCTCATCTACCAGACCCACGGCGTCGCCAACCCCGACTTCTTGCGGGTGGGCGGCGACAACGTAATCGGCACCCGGCTCCCGGCGGGCCCCATCCTGGTCTTCGACCAGCTTCCCAGCAGCTTCCCCAACAAGAACGTAGCCCAGAGCTACGTGCAGCAGTACGAAGCCAAGTACGGCATCGGCAGCTACTCGACCTTCGGCGGGCACGCCTATGACGCCTGGGCGATTTTGCGCCCGGCCTTGGAGCGCACCCTCAAGAAAGAGCAGACCAGCAACCTGGCCGCCTTCCGCAAAGCCCTGCGCGACGAGATCGAAGCCACCAAGGGCGTGGTCGGCACCCACGGCATCTTCACCATGTCCCCCACCGACCACCTGGGCCTCAAGTTCCAGGAGGCCGCGGTGATGGTCGAGGTGGTCAAGGGCGAGGGTGGCAAGCTCGACTGGAAGCTGGTGCGAACCTTCAGGTAGACCGTTTGTAGGGGGGATTCACGAATCCCCCCTACCCTCGGCAAATTTTATGGACTGGACCATCGTTTCCTTCCTCGCCGCCGACGCGGTGCAAAACGGCACCATCTATGCGCTGCTGGCGCTTTCGTTGGTGCTGGTCTTCGCGGTGACCCGGGTGATCCTGGTGCCGCTCGGCGAGTTTTTGGTCTTCGCTCCCCTCACCTACGTCTTTTTCCTCCCCAGCGAGGTGAGCGGTTTGCAGCTTCAGGGGCTGATCCCCGGCACGGCCTGGCTCTCGGCGGGGATGCTCGCGGTGTGGGCGGCTGTGGACCGGGCCGACTTGCGCCGTGCCGGGCTGCTGCTGGGCGGGGCCCTGGCGGTGTTGGGCCTGGCCTGGTGGGGCGCCCACGGCGTCCCGCTCTGGCTGGGCTGGGTCTTCGCGGTGCTGATCGTGCTTCCCATCGGCCCGGCCAGCTACCGGCTCTTTTTCGAACCGGCCAAGAACGCCAGCGTGCTGACCTATTTGATCATCGCGGTGGGGCTGCACTTCGCCTACCAGGGTCTGGGGCTGGTCTTCTTCGGGCCCGAGCAGTACCGGCTGCCCAATATCCTGAACGGACAAACCAAAGTCGGCCTCGTCCCCGTCAATAACCAGGCTTTCCTCGTCTACGGTTTTGCCATATTGGCGATGCTGGGGCTGTTTCTCTTCTTTACCCGCAGCCTCTACGGCAAAGCCCTCAGAGCGTGCGCGGTCAACCGGCTGGGGGCTCGACTGCTCGGCATATCCCCCTCACAAGCAGGGTATGTGGCGTTTGGGATCGCCACGCTCATCGCAGCCTTGAGCGGTATGCTTGCGGGTCCTGTCCTGGCTGCCGGCGTCGGATACTACCAGGGCTTCCTGCTGGGGCTCAAAGGCTTCGTGGCCGGGATCTTGGGCGGGCTCATCAGCTACCCGCTGGCGGTGATCGGGGCGCTGGCGGTGGGGGGCCTCGAGTCCTGGGCTTCCTTCCAGGCCAGCGCCTTCAAGGACGCCATCGTCTTCGCCCTGCTGCTGCCCATCTTGTTCTGGCGCAGCCTGCGCAGCCACGAGATCGGGGAGGAAGAGTGAGCTTCGCGCCAAACGCCGAACGCTTAACGCCGAAGGCAAAAACGGGGGTATGCCCTGGGCCTTGGGCATTCGACGCACGATGCACGACGTTCGACGCTCGGAGGACGCCATGAAGCTCTCCCCCCTCATCCTGGGGGCGGTGGCCCTCCTGTTGATCCTGCCGCTGCTGCTCCCGGCTTCCTCGTTTTATCTGAGCCTGGGGAATTACATCGCGTTCGGAGCACTGGTGGCGCTGGGGCTGTATCTGCTCACCGGCATGGCGGGCATGACCAGCTTCGGACAGGCCGCCTTCATGGGGTTGGCCGCCTACACCACCGCGCTCCTCACCACCGAGCGGGGCCTTAGCCCCTGGCTGACCCTGCCGCTGGGGGTGCTGGTGGCGATGGCGGGGGCAGTGGTGCTGGGCGGGATCACCGCCCGGCTCAAGGGTCACTACCTGCCGCTCTCGACCATCGCCTGGGGGATGGCCCTGTACATCGTGCTGGGGAGCTGGACCGAGCTGACCGGAGGGCACACCGGCCTGCGGGACATCCCGCCAGTCTCGGTGTTCGGCCTCGAGCTCTCCAGCTCGCGCAGCTTCTTCTACCTCTCCTGGCTCTTCGCCCTGCTGGGGGCCTGGACGGCCTGGAACCTCACCAATAGCCGCATCGGGCGGGCCATGCGGGCCTCCAAGGGGGACGCCATCGCGGCGGCCAGTTTCGGGGTGAACCCCGGCACGCTCAAGCTGCAAGTCTTCGTGCTGTCGGCGCTCTACGCGGGGGTGGCGGGCTGGCTCTACGCCCACTACCAGCAGTTCATCAACCCCTCGCCCTTTAGCCTCGATGCCTCGATCAAGTACCTGATCGCGGCGGTGGCGGGCGGGGTAGGCAGCATCCCCGGCGTGTTCTTGGGGGCCGGGCTGGTGACGGGGCTCGAGGAAGCCCTCAAGGACATCCTCCCGGTGATCTTCGGGCGCACCGGCAACTACGAGATCATCGCCTATGGGCTGATCTTGGTGCTGATCCTGATGTTCGCCCCCAAGGGCCTGTGGCCGTTTATCGAGCGCTACCTGCCCAAAGCCCGGCCCAAAAACCCCCAAGGCGCGGGGTTGGGGGCGCGGATGGCGGTGGGGCAACCAGACCGGGAGGTGATGCTCGAGGTCTCAGGCCTCACCAAGCGCTTCGGCGGGCTGGTGGCGGTCAACGGCATGAGCTTCCAGCTTCGGCGGGGCGAGATCCTGGGCCTGATCGGGCCGAACGGGGCGGGCAAATCCACCTGCTTCAACCTCATCACCTCGGTATTGGTGCCCAGCGAGGGCGAGGTGCGCTTCAAGGGGCAGACCATCACCGGCAAGCCCCCCTATGCCGTGCACAAGCTCGGCTTGGCCCGCACCTTCCAGCATCCCCACCTCTTTCCCGAGATGACCGTGCTCGAGAACGCTGCCCTCGGCACCTACGCCCGCACCACGGCGGGCATCCCCGCCGCGATGTTGGGGCTCTCGAGACCCGAGGAAAACGCCAGCCTGGTGGAGGCCTACCGGGCCCTCGAGCGGGTCGGCTTGGCCCACCTGGCCCACCAGAAAGCCGACGGGCTCGCGGTGGGGCAACTGCGGCTTTTGGAGATTGCTCGGGCCCTGGCCTCAGGACCCGAGGTGCTGCTTTTGGACGAGCCCGCGGCGGGCTTGCGGGCCGGGGAAAAGCGCCAGTTCGCCGCGCTCATCCGCAAGCTGGTGAACGAAGGGGTGACGGTGCTGCTGGTGGACCACGATATGGAGTTGGTGATGGGCCTGGTGGACCGGCTGGTGGTCATGCACTACGGCGAGAAGTTGGCCGAGGGCACCCCCAAGGAGATGCAGAATAATAAGAAGGTGATCGAGGCCTACTTGGGGGAGGCGGTGGCGTGAGGAGGGTCGTACGTCGAACGCTGTACGTCCTACACCGGGGTTTTTCTCGTACGACGTTAGACGTACGACGTAGGACAGAGGGTTTATGAGAGTCCTCGAGGTCAACCACCTGACCGTCCGCTACGGGGCCGTGGAGGCCGTGCGGAACCTCTCGTTGCACGTGGACAAAGGCGAGGCGGTGACGCTCATCGGGCCCAACGGGGCGGGCAAGTCCAGCACCCTCAAGGGGATCATCGGGCTGGTGAGCGCCAGCGGGACCCTGAGCTATCAGGGCCGCGCCTTGGCCAAGCGGAGCCCCGAAGCGCTGGCCGCCGCGGGCATGGTGCTGGTGCCGGAGAAGCGCGAACTTTTCGCCTCGATGGAGGTGGAGGATAATCTCCTGCTGGGGGCCTTCACCCGCCACCAGCGCGGCGAGAAAGGCATCCGGGAGGACCTCGAGCGGGTCTATTCCCTCTTCCCCCGGCTGCTCGAGCGCCGCAAACAGTTGGCCGGAACCATGTCGGGGGGCGAGCAGCAGATGCTCGCCATCGGGCGGGCCCTGATGGCGCGGCCCAAGCTGCTGATGCTCGACGAGCCCAGCCTGGGCCTGGCCCCCCTCATCGTGCAGGAGATCTTCCGCATCCTGGGTGAACTCAAGAAAGAGGGCGTGCCCATCCTGGTGGTGGAACAAAACGCCCGCATGGCCCTCAAGCTGGCCGACCGGGGGTACGTGCTCGAGGCGGGCGAGCTGGTGATGGAAGGGCGAGGCCAAGACCTCCTGCACGACCAGCGGGTCATCGAGTCATACCTGGGGATTCGGGCGAAAGATGCCGAACGCCCAACCCCCAACGTCGAACGCTAGAGCGAATCCCTTCTCCCAGGGGGAGAGGGGTATGGTGCAGAGCACTAGGTGCAGAGCACTAGGTGCAAAGCACTAGGGAGAGGGAATGACTGATCCGTTCATGCAACTGCTGGGCATCGAAGTCCGCTCGGTCGAGGCGGGGCGGGCTCACCTGGTGGCGCAAGTCCGCCCCCAGCACCTCAACATCCACGGGAACTGCCACGGGGGTTTCCTCTACAGCCTGGCCGACGCCGCCTTCGCCCTGGCCTCGAACTCGCACGGGGTGGCGGCGGTGGCGCTTTCAACCCACATGGAGTACTTCAAGGCCGTGCGGGAGGGCGACCGCCTGGAGGCCCACGCCAGCGAGGAAAACCTGGGCCGCCGCACCGCCACCTACCGGATCGAGATCACCCGGGAGAACCAGACCGTGGCCCTCTTCACCGGGACGGTCTATCGGATGAACGAAAAATGATCAAGGAGAAGCGATGACCGAAGCATGGATTGTGGATGCCGTTCGCACCCCGGTGGGCAAACACGGCGGGGTGCTGGCCAGCGTGCGGCCCGACGACCTGGCAGCGATCCCCTTGAAGGCTCTGCTCCTTCGCAGCGGCATACCGGGAAGCGACCTCGAGGACGTCTACTTAGGCTGTGCCAACCAAGCCGGGGAGGACAACCGCAACGTGGCCCGGATGGCCCTGCTGCTGGCCGGGATTCCCCAAACCGTAGGGGGCTCGACGGTGAACCGGCTCTGCGGGAGCGGGCTGGACGCGGTAGCCGCTGCGGCTCGAGCGGTGATGCTCGGCGAAGGCCAAGCCTACATCGGCGGCGGCGTCGAGAGCATGAGCCGCGCCCCCTGGGTGATGCCCAAGGCCGAGCGAGCCTTCCCCACCGGCAACGTGACCGTCTTCGATACCACGCTGGGCTGGCGCTTCGTCAACCCCAGGATGAAGGAGCTATATGGCACCGAGGCAATGGGCGAGACCGCCGAGAACCTGGCCGAGCTATACAAGATCTCCCGCGAGGCCCAGGACAAATTCGCCCTGCGCTCGCACCAGAAGGCCATCGCCGCCCAACAGAGTCACGGCTACGCCGAGGAGATGGTGCCGGTCGAAGTCAAAGACCGCAAGGGAAATACCCTTCAGGTCAAGACCGACGAGGGGCCCAGGGCCGATACCAGCCTGGAAGCCCTAGCTAAGCTCAAGCCGGTGTTTCGCCAAGGCGGGAGCGTGACCGCCGGAAATAGCTCGAGCCTCAACGACGGGGCCGCTGCGGTGCTGGTGGTGTCGAAGGAGTACGCCCAGGCCCACGGCCTGAAGCCGTTGGCGCGGGTCAAGAGCATGGCCGTGGCCGGGGTCGAGCCGCGCGTCATGGGGATCGGGCCGGTTCCGGCTTCCAAGAAGGCCTTGGAACGGGCCGGGCTGAAGCTCTCCGACCTGGGGGTGATCGAACTCAACGAGGCCTTCGCCGCCCAGAGCCTGGCCGTGCTGCACGACTGGGACTTAGACCCCGAAGACCCCCGCCTCAACCCGGGTGGCGGGGCCATCGCCATCGGGCATCCGCTCGGCTCATCGGGCGCGCGGATCCTGACCACGCTCCTCTACGAGATGCGCCGCCGGGACGCCCAGTTTGGGATGGCAACGATGTGCATTGGGGTGGGACAGGGGATCGCGATGGTGGTGGAGAATGTGCGCTGAAGCCGTACGTCAAAAGAATTTTCTTTGCGTACGACCTGTGAGGTGAACATGCCGATCTTCCAACCCGAACTCGAGACCCTCCCCCGCCCCAAGCTCAAAGCGCTGCAGGACGAGCGGCTGCGCGAGCAGGTGCACTACGCCTACGAGCGGGTGCCCCTCTACCGGCAGCGTCTGGACGAAGCCGGGATCAAGCCGGGGGACATCCGGGGCGTCGAAGACCTGCCCAAGCTGCCTTTCACCCGCAAAAAAGACCTGCGCGACACCTACCCCTTCGGGATGTTCGCGGTGCGGCGGGAAGAGTTGGCCCGCATCCACGCCTCGTCCGGCACGACCGGGAAACCCACGGTGGTGGGGTATACGAAGCGAGACCTCGAGGTCTTCGCCGAGGTGGTGGCCCGCTCGCTGGCGGCGGCGGGCGGAACCCCCGGCATGATGTTGCACAATGCCTACGGCTATGGCCTCTTCACCGGGGGGCTGGGCCTCCACGGGGGCGCGGAAAAGCTGGGGATGCTGGTGGTCCCGGTCTCCGGGGGCATGACCGAGCGCCAACTCATGCTGATCCAGGACTTCCAACCGCAGATGATCTCCTGCACCCCCTCCTACGCGCAAACTTTGGCCGAGGAGTTCAAAAAGCGCGGGGTGAGCCCCGAGGAGATCAGCCTCAAATACGCCGTGCTGGGCGCCGAGCCCTGGACCGAAGCCATCCGCAAGAGCGTCGAGGACGGCCTGGGCGTCAAGGCCACCAACATCTACGGCCTCTCGGAGATCATGGGGCCGGGGGTCTCCAACGAGGACGTAAACGAGCGCGAAGGGCTCAGCTACATCTGGGAGGACCACTTCTACCCCGAGATCGTCCACCCCGAGACCGGCGAACCCCTCCCCGAGGGTGAGACCGGCGTGCTGGTCTTTACGACGTTGACCAAGAAGGCCATGCCGATCCTGCGCTACTGGACCGGCGACCTGACCTTCATCACCCGCGAGCCGGGGCCCTCGGGCCGCACCCATGCCCGCATGGCCCAGATCCGGGGCCGCACCGACGATATGCTCATCATCCGCGGGGTAAACGTCTACCCCACCCAGATCGAGGAGGTGCTGAAGGGCATCGAGGAGGTGCAGCCGCACTATCAGATCGTGGTGAGCCGCTCGGGGACCTTAGACGAGGTGGAACTCAAGGTCGAGCTTTCCGAAGGTTTCTACCGACACATAGGGGCTCAGATGCTCTCCGACGAGATCGTGGAGGCCGATCACCAGCTTTCGGCGTTGCGCGACAAGGTGGTCTTCAAGATCAAGGACAACGTGGGGGTTTCGGTCAAGGTCTCGCTGATCTCGCCGGGGACCGCACCCCGCAGCGAGGGAGGCAAGCTCAAGCGGGTCGCTGACCTGAGGAGGCTTTAAGGCGCTTATGCTGCGGCCCAAAGAAAGGAAAACCAGTCCCTCCCCTCTTGTTTGGTGCAGAGCACTTGGGGAAGTTAGGTGGGGGGTGGAGTCCGCAGGATTCGTGCGTTACGAGAAAGTAGATCTGTCGCGAGGAGAAAAGGCATTCGCCTTCGGCGCATCCCCCCCACCTCAGCTCTCCCCCGCAGAGGGGCGAGGGGGCAGTCCCCACCACGGGAGAGGGAAATGAAGCCCATCCCCATCGGTTATCAAGCCGAATTCGAGACGGTGGTTGGCGAGGAGATGACCGTGGACTTCGAGCACCCCGATGACCCCCAACTGGGCAAGCTGCACCCGGTCTACGCCACCTACTGGATGGCCAAACACATGGAACTCGCCGGGCGGAAGATCATCCTGCCATTTCTGGAGGAGGGCGAGGAAGGGATCGGCTCCAAGGTGAGCGTCAACCACCTGGCCTCGGCGTTGCCGGGGATGAGAGTGAGGATCGTAGCGGAGCACGTTCGGAGCGAAGGAAATCGAATCTATGCCGCTTGCAAAGCCTGGAACGAACTCGGCGACCTGATCGGGGAGGGCGAGACCGAACAGGTGATCTTGCCGAAAGAAAAACTTGAGCGCATCTTCGCCCGGCTCGAGCAGCGCTGGAAGGAGCATCCCAAGGCGCAAAGCTGAATGTCTCCAGGGTGAAGGTGGGGGATAGCGAGGGAGTGGCGGATGCGGGGATTGCGCCGACTCAAGCCCTGCATTCTTCTTTCCCAAAAACTCACCTCGGCACAACTTACCGGGCGGTTCCGGCAGCCGGAGGATTTGGTCTGAGTTTAGCGAGGCGCGGATCGGGCTCGAGCCCCAATTCCCGCAAGGCCTGGGCGTGAACGGCCCAGGCTTTTTCGGCCTGTGCGGTGCGGAGCAACCGTTCAACCAGCGGCTCGTCCAGCGGCTCGAGTCGGAGGGCCTCGAGCAAGGCTTCCTCGTCACCGAGGCGGAGCATCTGGTCGCGGTAGCGCCCGGTGACCTCAGCCCGGGCTTCCTCCAACAGCGGGTGCTCGAGGCCCGCGAAGGGCAGGGCGTAGGTGTGGCGCTCGAGTTCCCAGAGGTCCACCCTCAGCTCGGGAACCCGCGCCAGGCCATACGGCTTGCAGAAATAGCCCGGCGAACGCGCCGGGCGGCCCGGCTCGAGCAAGTGCAGCAACTCCGACCACAACACCCGAAACTCGCCGTCGGAGACCTCCAGCGCTTCGATCAGTTCCTCCTTGCTCCAATCTCGGAGCAACAGCAAAGCCAGCAGGGTCTGCGTTTTCTCCCGCTTGAACCGCACCGGCTCGCCATTCACCTCTACCGACAAGCCGCCCAGCGCCCGGATCTCCACCCGCACACCGGGGTGGTAGAAAACCTCGAGCCGCCCCATCTCCCACAAGAGCCTGCGCACCCGCTCGAGCGGCGGGGCGAAGAGCGTAGTTTCGGCCAGGAAAGGATACCGGTCGAGGGTTTCCACGCCCCCTTCGCGCCAGGGGTAGGTTTCGGCCAGCTCGAGCAAAAAAGGGTCCCGCACGGCGAGGGTGGGCAGGGCGAAGATTTTCCCTTGGCGCAGCCGGGCATAGGCCAGGGTGAGGGTCATAAAGGCTTCCACCCAGGCATCGCCGGATTCTCGAGCCAGCCGCACCATCTCGGCATAGGTGGAGTCTTGGCCGGTTGCCGCAACCCCTCCCAGAGCCTCGACCTTGAGCCGCCCCGGCCCGCCTTCGGCCAGCGAGAGGGCCCGCTCGTAGGCGGCTCGAGCCTCCTCCCAGCGGTTTTGCGCCAGTAAAGCATGACCCAGCCGGGCCTCGGCCAGCGCCACCACGAAGGGACTCCCCATCGCCTCGCCCTGTTTGCGACCCCGTAAAGCGGCGATTTCGGCGGCCTGGGCATTCCCAGCGACGGCCTCGAGCAACGAGAGCAACAGCGTGTCCTCGCGGTGATTCTCAGGCGGGCGATCGGCTTGGAAGACCGGGGTGATCCCCACCCCGCTTCGTGGCGAAACCAACGCCTCCCCGCTTCGCGGCGAAACCAACGCCTCGCGGAGCAACTCGAGCGCCCCCACCGGATCGCCGCTACGAAGCAGCACCCTGGGCCCAGTCAATCCGAGCGCCACGGCCTCCTCGACCCGGCCCGCGTTCAACAGGTTCTCGGCCCGCAAAGCCCGAGCTGGACCGGGAAATTGAGCTTGAACAGCGTCCAGATAGGGCCACGCCTTAGCGGGTTCCACCGTGTCCAGGTAGAGGCGCGACAGCCCCAGCAAAGCCCGGTCCACCCCCGCCGAGCGAGCCTCCCGGTAGGCCGCTTCCGCCTGGGCGTAGCGCCCGGCCTGGCGCAGGGCTTCGGCCCGCAAATACACCAGGCCCGGACGCGCCCGCACCAGCGATTCGGGCATCCGATCCAGCAAACTCAGGACGGTGTGCATGAGCCCCGAAGCCAGCCAGCCCTCGCCCTGCTCCAAGAGCAAGTCCGCCGCGTGGCCCAAACGCCCGGCCTCGAGCAGATACCCCGCTGCCCGCACCCCCTCGCCCCGTTCGGTGGCGGCTTCGGCGGCTTTGGTGAGGAGGGTCCGGGTCTCGGCGGGCTCGAGCGTACCCATCAGGGCCCGGCGCACCAGCGGGTGGAAGCGCAGCCTGGAACCCACGCGCTCGAGCAGAAGGTCCTCGGCGTAGAACTCGAGGGGAACATCCGACGCTCCCAAAAGCCCGGTCTCGTCCGGCCCGAATTCTCCCAGGACGCTCGCGCGAGCCGCGAGCTTCTGCACCGCTTCGGGCAGCCCCGGCAGCAAGTAAGCGAGCAAGCCCGCCGCGTCGGGGTGGGCGTAGAAGGCCTCCTCGGGTTGGATGCCTCGCTGCATGGCCCGTAAGAGTAGCCGCAGACCCAGCGGCCAACCCCGCACCAGGCTGTGGGCCCGCTCCACCTCGAAGGCCGGGAGTTCGGGGGCGAGGGCTCGAGCCAACAAGAGCGCCTCGTTCGGGTCAAAGGCCAGTTCCGCCTCCCCGATCACCCTCCCCAGCACCTCCCAGGGCGCGGCCCGGCGCGAGAGCACCGCCACGCTCACCTTCGGGGCCTGGGCCAGCGTCCGGACCAGCGAGACCGCCTCGCGGCTGGCGGCCCGTTGCGCTTCGTCCAGCACCAGGGTGTGGGGCTCGAGCCCGCTCACTTCTTCCAGCAAGGTCTCCCCGGCCAGCGTCCAGACGCCGCGCTCGAGGGCCCCTTCGATCTCGGTGGGGTTTTTCAGCCGGGGGCGATAGGCCTCGAGCAAATGCCAGCCCAGCACCACCGGGTCTTTGGCCTCGTCCCCCAGCGAGAGCCACAGCCCGCCGTAGGAGGCCAGCAGCGTGGATTTCCCGTAGCCCGCTCCTGCCGCCAGCACCAGCACCGGGCTTTTCGGGAAGCCCTGGCGGAGGGTGTGCAAGAGCCGCTCCCGGTGAACTTCGTGGGCGGTGCGCGGGGGGAGCAGGCGGCTTTTGGGGACGCGGTAGGGCATCTAACCTAGTTTAGGGAATCTGTAGCGTGTAACAAGCTTGTAACAGCCACCCGGTAAACTTCTGGCAATCAAGTCAGGAGTTCATCATGGCTTACCTCAGCGGCCTAGGGGTCTATTTACCCGTTCCACGCATGACCAGCGGCGAAATCGCCCTTCGGTCGGGGCTGCCGGAATGGGTGGTGCGGGAGAAGCTGGGCATCCACCAGAAGCCCGTGCCCAGCCCCGGCGACGACCCCGCCAAGATGGCCGCCAAGGCCGCCAAAGAAGCCCTGAAGGAAGCCGGGATGACCGGCGAGGACGTGGACGTAGTGCTTTCCATCGTCGAGGAGTACAAGGATTACCCGGTCTGGACGAGTGCGCCCTACATCGCCCTCGAGGTCTCCGCGCACAGAGCCTGGGGCTTCGACCTCAACCAGAAGTGCGCCACCTTTATCACCGCGCTCACCGTGGCCCAGGGGCTTTTCGCCGCCAGGCCCGAGGTGAGTACGATCCTGGTGGCGGGGGGCTACCGCAACGGCGATTTGATTGATTACCAGGACGAGCAGGTGCGCTTTATGTACGACCTGGCGGCGGGCGGGGCGGCGGCAGTCCTGACCCGCGAGATGTTTGCTTCGCCGCGAAGCGGGGAGGTGTTTGCTTCGCCGCGAAGCGGGGAGGGGCCGGGAATCCGGCTGCTCTCCACCCGGCTCAAAACCGATGCGGTGCTGGCCCAGACCGTGCTGGTCCCGGTGGGCGGCACCGCCGAGCCGCTCACCCCGGAAAATGCCGGGCAGTTCAAGCTGCGAGTGACCGATCCCGAGTTGATGAAATCCCGGCTCGAGGCCGTCTCCATGACCGGTTTCATGGAGGTCATCAACGGGGCCTTGCAGGACGCCGGGTACACCGCCGCCGATCTCGACTACCTGGCCCTGCTGCACATGAAACCCTCGGCGCACCGGGCGGTGCTCGAGGGCCTGGGGCTCTCGGAAAACCAGACGATTTACCTCTGCGACTACGGCCACCTGGGGCAGCTCGACCCAATTCTTTCGCTCAAGCTGGCCCGCGAAGCCGGGAAGATCGGCCCCGGCAGCCTGATCGCCATCGCCGCAGCGGGGGTCGGCTACCACTGGGGCGCAGCAGTGTTGCGCTGGGAGAAGAACCATGGAGCTTAACGCCAACTGGCTCTCTCGCCTGGCCGCCTCTCGCCCCCAACATCTGGCGGTGTTCTGGCGCGGTTCCTGGGTCAGCTACCGGGAACTTTACGCGAGGGCCGTACGCGCCGCCGAGTCCCTGGCCGGGTTGGGGATCGGGAAGGGGGAGCGGGTCGGGGTGCTGGGCTTGAACCACATCGGCTACCTCGAGCTGTACTTCGCCGCGCCGCTGCTGGGCTTCATCCCCACCCTGTTCAATTACCGTCTATCCAAGGCCGAGCTGCAAGGACTGGTGGAGTACACGCGGCCTCGAGCCCTCTTCTATGGCGAGGAGTTCAAAGAGCTGGCCCACACCCTACATCCCACCCCGTATCCCCTCGATGACCTGACGAAGCTGCCGGGGGCCGAGCTTCCCGCCTACCGGGCGAAGCAGGAAGACCCGGGGCTGATCCTCTTCACCGGGGGCACCACCGGGCTCCCCAAAGGCGCTCTCATCCCCTACCGTCAACTGCTCACGAACGCCTTCCAGACCTGCATGAGCTGGGGTCTGCGCCCCGAGGATCGCTACATCGTCTCCACGCCGATGTTCCACGCGGCCTTGAACGCGCTGTGTACCCCGCTGCTGTACCTGGGGGCGAGCGTGCTGATCCAGGAGAAATTCGATCCCGCCGAATACCTGAAGTGGATGGGCGAATACCGGGCGAGCCTCTTGTTCCTGGTGCCCACCATGTATCAGATGCTCGCCAACCACCCGGATTTCGACCGAACTGATTTCTCGAGCGTCCGCTGGGCCATCTCCGGCGGGGCGCCCTGCCCGGCCCCGGTGCGCGAGGCGTTCCGGGCCAAGGGCATTCGCTTCAAACAGGGCTACGGCCTGACCGAGTGCGGGGTGAATTGCTTCACCTTCGAGCTGGACGAAGCCGAGCGCTACCCCGAATCCGTAGGCCGACCGATGCCCCACCTGTGGGCCAAGCTGATGGACGCAGAGGGAAAGGAAGCCCGGAGCGAAGGCGAACTCTGGCTCAGCGGGCCGACGGTGATGTCGGGTTATTTCGAGCGACCCGAGGACACCGCAAAGTGCCTGGTGGAACTCGAGGGCTGCACCTGGCTCAAGACCGGCGACCTGGCTCAGCAGGACGCGGAGGGGCGCTTCTACATCGTGGGGCGAGCCAAGGAGATGTTCATCTCCGGCGGCGAGAACGTCTACCCCATCGAGGTCGAACGTGCCCTCTACGACCACCCGGCGGTGGCGGAGTGCGCGGTGTTGGCCGTGCCGGATGCCAAGTGGGGCGAGGTGGGCTTGGCGGCCATCGTGCTCAAGGAAAAAGTGAGCGAGGCGTCTTTTGGCGATAGCTGGGAAGAGGAGTTCCGCGCCTTCCTCAAGGGCAGACTCGCCGGGTACAAGGTTCCCAAGCGCTTCGTGTTCCTGGACGAACTGCCCAAAAGCGGCCCCGGAAAAATTCTCAAAACCGAGCTGGCCGCGCGTTTCGGGGGTCAACATGCCTAGGATCGCCGTGAATGGCACCCAGTTGCATTACCAGATCGACGACCCCGTAGGAACGCACGGCCCGAAGGGCTCTGTGCCTGCGCTACAGCGCCAACCCGTATTGGTGCTCGCGAATGGCATCTTCCAGCGGGTCGAGGCCTGGGAACCGCTCATGCCCTACCTCGAGGGCTTCACCGTCTTGCGCTACGACATGCGCGGGCAGGGCCGCTCGGAGGTGCCCGAGGGAGCCTACACCCCCGAACTCCACGCGGACGATCTCCAGGCGCTGCTCGAGGCCCTGAACATCGAGACCTACCACTTGCTGGGCCTCTCCAACGGTGGGATCGTCGCCCAGGTTCACGCGGCTCGCCAACCCGAAGGCCTGCAAAGGCTAATCCTGCTCTGCACAACATCTCGGATTGACCCGCTGATCCGGGCCAAGGTCGAGAGCTGGCAACTGGCGCTCGAGTGGGCGGGAACCAGGGGACGGCTCAAGATCGCGCTGCCGTGGATCTGGGGCAGGGCTTATCTCGAGGCTCATCCCGAGGTGAACAGCCCGGAGATGCTCGAGCAGATGTTCGCCGCCGCTCCCACCGTCGAGGCGCAGAAGAACCTGATAAGGGGCTTCTTCACCCTCACCGACCTGCGGCCCACGCTCAGCCGGATCAACGTCCCGACCTTGGTGCTTTCGGGTGAGGAAGACTTGCTCTTCCCACCCGTCTACGGCGAAGAAATCGCCCAGACCATATCGGACTCGAGTCACCGGATGCTGCCCGAGGTGGGGCATGTCGCGGTGATTGAGAACACGGCGCTTTTGGCTCGAGAGATTCGAGACTTTTTGGAGGTGAGGGTGTGAAGTTCAAGGTGGGGGATTCGGCCAGTTACAGCCAGACCATCAGCGAGGCCAGCATCGCGCTGTTTATCGGCGCAGTGGGCGACACCAACCCGCTTCACGTGGACGCGGAGTACGCCAAGAAAACCCGCTTTGGCGAACGGATCGCCCAGGGCATCTTGGTGGCCGGGCTGATCTCGACCTGCATCGGGACCAAGCTGCCGGGGGTCGGGGCAGTCTACCTGGGGCAAAACCTCAAGTTCCTGCGCCCGACCAAGCTGGGCGACACCATCACCGCGACCGTCACGGTCAAGGCCATCCGCGAAGACAAACCGATCCTCACGCTGGAGACCATCTGCACCAACCAGCGCGGGGAACGGGTCATCGAAGGGGAAGCGACGGTTTTGTACGAAGTTGTGAGGGAGGAAGCATGAAGAGAGTCATCCTGGCAGTTTTCTTCGTTCTGATGGGTCTGGCCTTGGCCCAGACCAACGTCCGGGTGGGCGTGCTCCTGCCCATCTCCACCGTGGCCGGTAAGGCCGCCTTGAACGGCATCCAACTGGCCGCCGACCAGGTGAACGCTTCGGGCAAGGTGAAGCTCGAGCTGGTCGTGGCCGACGACGGCAACGCCGCCGCCGCGGCGGTTCCGGCCCTCACCAAGCTGATGACCGTAGACAAGGTGGACATCGTGATCGGCGGGCTTTCCTCCGGCGTGACCTTCGCGCTCTCCGGGCCGGTCAAGCAGTACAACCCGCTCTTCCTCTGCATCGGCGCGGCCAGCAGCGTGGTTGAGCAGGCCTTCAGCGGCTACGACCGCTTCTTCCACTACCACCCCTGGGACTATCACAACGTCGCCGCCGCGATGAGCTTCTTCAAATCGCTCTACGACGAGGGGGCCAAGAAAATCGCTATCCTCTACGAAGACGGTCCCTTCGGCTCCTC
>DASTSL010000044.1:0-18634 GCA_035760705.1 Meiothermus sp.
GCCCTGCTGGGCGGCTACTTGCACTGGGATTTGCCCAGGCTGTGGCTGGAAATCCTCGAGGGGCTGAAAAAAGCCCCGCCGGGCGTGCTGAGCCTGGGCGTGGACGGCTGGGGGGTGGACTATGCCCTCTTGGGGCCGGACGGCGACCTGCTGGGCCTGCCCCGCCACTACCGTGACCCCCACAACCTCGCTGCTTTCCAGAAAGTGCTGGAATACCTGCCCCGGGAGGAAATCTTCGCCCAGACCGGGGCCCAGTTCATCCCGATCAACACCTTGTATCAGGTGATGGCCTTGCGGGAGGGCAACCCGGCTTTGCTCGAGGCCGCGCAGACCTTTTTGATGCTCCCTGACCTGTTCCATTATTGGCTCTGCGGGATGACCACGGTGGAGTGGACCAACGCCAGCACCACCCAGCTTGCCGACCCGCGCACGCGCAGCTGGTCTGAGCCGCTACTGCAACGGTTGGGGCTACCCCGGCGGCTCTTCCCCCAACCGGTGCCCCCAGGGACAGTACTGGGACCGTTGCGCGGCGAGGTGGCCCGGGAGGTGGGCCAGGAGATATCGGTGGTGGCCCCCTGCACCCACGACACCGCCTCGGCGGTGGCGGCGGTACCCGCTCAGGGGAACTCCTGGGCCTACATCAGCAGCGGCACTTGGTCGCTGGTGGGCCTCGAGCTGCCCCAGCCGGTGCTGAGCCCCCAGGCTCTGGCCATGAACCTGACCAACGAGGGCGGCCTGGACGGCACCACCCGCCTCCTCAAGAACGTGATGGGGCTATGGCTCTTGCAGGAGTGCCGCCAAGCCTGGGGCGATGGCTATAGCTATGCCGACCTCACCGCGATGGCCGAGGGAGCCGAGCCTTTCCGCTCGCTGGTCAACCCCGACGACCCGCGCTTTTTGCTCACCCACGAGGTCGCCGGGCCGATGCCCGGGCGCATCCAGGCCTACTGCCAAGAGAGCAAGCAGCCCCTGCCGCAAAGTGAGGCCCAGATCGCCCGCACCGTCTACGACAGCCTGGCGCTCCAGTACCGCCGGGTGGTGGAGGGGCTCGAGCAACTTACCGGGCGCCCTATTACCCGACTGCACGTGGTCGGGGGAGGCTCGCAGAACCGCTTGCTGTGCCAACTCACCGCCGACGTGAGCGGGCGGGAGGTGTGGGCCGGTCCCGCCGAGGCCACCCTGATCGGCAACCTGTTGGTCACCGCGCGGGCGGTAGGGGCGTTGCCGGGCAGCGTGCGCGAGGTGGTGCGGGCCTCCTTCACCCCCGAGACCTACCGGCCCCGCGCCTTGCCGGGGCTGGAGGCGGCCTATCAGCGGCTGCTACGGTTGCCCTGAAGGGAGTTTCCAGCGTTATCGATCAAAATTCCACGTAGGGGCGGTCCGCCCATCGAAGACAACCCGCTGAATCCACCTGCATGGGACGAGGGCCAGGGCCCGGCCACGAAGAGCAGGGTCTGGCCGCTGAATCCGCCTGCATGGGACGAGGGCATCCGCAGGACTAAATGCGCCCCCGGTACAAGTGCCAAATTGCTCGGCACAAGGGTGAATTCCGGGGTGTGCGGCGGCGCGGCCTGCTGAGCTACCCCTCCCCACCCATCCCGTCTTTGGGGAGATCCTTAGCCAGCCCGCTACCCCTACGAAGATTAGCGGCGGGGGTGCTTGTCCTGGTACATGCGCTGGTCGCTCAGGCGCAGCAGCTCGTCCTTGTCCGCGGCTTCCTGGGGGAAAGCGGCCAGACCGATGCTGACCCCGGCAGCGGGAAAACCCGCCGAACGCACCCGGGCCATCACCTCCGACAGCACCGCCTGAATGCCGGGGTGGCGGGTGGCGGGGATGTAGGGCAGGATGGCCGTGTACTCGTCTCCACCGGTGCGGTAGACCCGCCCGATCGGGCTCAGCGCGGATTGTACCTGATGGCTAAACACCTTCAGCAGTTCGTCGCCACGCGGGTGGCCTTCTAAGTCGTTGGTCCGCTTGAGGCCGTTGAGGTCCAGGACCAGCACGCTGAGCGGGTAGCCGTAGCGGTGGGCGCGGGCTAGCTCGGCCTCGAGGTCGTGCTCGAAAGCCCGCCGGTTAGCCAGGCCGGTGAGGGGGTCGGTGTGGGCCATGCGCTCCATCCGCCGGGCCAACGACTGGGCCTCCCAGTGGGCCTCCTCCAGCTCGCGGGTGCGCTCGGCCCAAAGCCGCTCGAGCGCGGACGAGTCGGCGTCCTCGCGGATACCTAGTTGCAAGCGCTCGAGCCGGGCCAAGCGCGAGACCTCCTGGTCGAAGCGGTGCAGGTCCTCGTCGCTCGAGAGCCCTCGGTTGCGGAAAGCCCGCAGGCAGGCCTGCACCACCTGGGGGTCGAAGTGGTGGCCGCTCTGGCGCTCGAGTTCGATCAGGGCGTCCTGCAAAGGCCAGGCCCGTTTGTAGGGGCGCTCGTTGGTGAGGGCATCCAGCACGTCGGCCACCGCCACGATACGCCCCGAAAGGGGGATCTCCTCGCCCCGCAGGCCGTGGGGGTAACCCCGCCCATCCCAGCGCTCGTGGTGCGAGATGGCGATCTCCTCGGCAATGCGCAAAAGCTTGGAGCGCCCGCCCGAGAGGATGCGCCCCCCGATGGTGGTGTGAGCCCGCATCTGGGCGAACTCCTCCGGGCTGAGCCGTTCCCGCTTGAGCAATATGGCATCGGGGATACCGATCTTGCCCACGTCGTGGAGGCGGGCCGCCAGCCGGAGCAATTCCACCTCCTCGGGGCTCCAGCCCAGTTCCTCGGCGATGAGGGCGGCGTTGCGCCCCACCCGCCAGGTGTGCTCGCCGGTCTTGTCGTCGCGGAACTCGGCGGCCAGGGCCAACCGCGAGACGATCTCGAGCTGGGCCCGCTCGAGTTCGCGGGTC
This sequence comes from Meiothermus sp., assembly GCA_035760705.1. Taxonomy (GTDB): domain Bacteria; phylum Deinococcota; class Deinococci; order Deinococcales; family Thermaceae; genus Allomeiothermus. The sequence goes on from DASTSL010000044.1 coordinate 2,878, forward strand.
CGCTCTCGCGCCTCGGCTTCGGCCTCCTCGCGGGCTTTCTGGGCGGCCTCGGTGCGCAGGCGGTACTGCTCAGCCTCCACCCGGGCCCGTTCCAGCTCGAGCATGGTGGTGAAGACCCGCCGCTTGCGCTCGCTCTCCTCGTTGAAGACGGCCCGCTCCAGGCGGTGGTGCTCCTCCAGGTGGTATAGGGCTTGGGCCAGATCCCCTCGGGCTTTGTAGGCCCGACACAGGAGTTCGTGGGCCTGGTAGGCGGAGGTGCGCTGCCCGGTGAGGAGGGCCAGCTCGAGGGCCTCCCGCAAGACCTCCAAGGCGCCCCCCACCTCGCCCAAGAGCAGGTGATCCTGGCCCAACCCCAGCAAAGCGTCCATCTCGGCGTGGCGGGCCCCCAGGCTGCGGGCCAGGCTCAACGCCTCGCGGTGCGCGGCCATGGCCTCTTGGGCCTGGCCCAAGGCAATGTAGACGTGCCCCAGGCCGTCCAGACAGTTGGTGGCGAACTCGGTCATGCCGTGCTCGCGGGCCAATCCCAGCGCCAGGCGAAAGGTCTCCTCGGCCAGCGCCAGGTTCCCGCCAGCCCGGTAGGTCTCGGCCTGGTTGATGAGCACCGCGATTTCCACGGTCCGCTCGCCGTGGGCCCGGACCACTTGCAAGGCCTGGCCATAGTAGGCCAGGGCGCTCTCCCCTTCTTGCATCTCGCGGTAGAGGTTGCCGATCGAGGTGAGGTTGATGGCCCGGTTGCGCGGGTTGGTCTCGACTTCCTGGAAAAGCTGGTAGGCCCGGAACAGGCTTTGCAGGGCTTGAGGATAATCGCCCAGGTCGGTCTGCAAAACCCCGATGTTGTTGAGGTAGTTGGCCTCGGCCTGGCGGTTCCCCAAGCGGCGGATGATGGCCAAGGCTTGGCTGAGACGGTCGAGGGCCTGGGCGTGGTCGGCTTGGGCATTCATGACCCCGGCCAGCAGGTTGAGCAGGTCGGCCTCGGCCTCGAGCCGCCCCAGCTCGCGGGCCAGCGGGACGGCGGCCTCGAAACACTCCCTAGCCTCGGCCAGCGCCCCCCGCTCGCGCCTGACCCGCCCCAACTGGGTGAGGGCCTCGAGTTCGCCCTGGAGTTCGCCGTTTTGGCGGAAAGCCTGGGCGGCCCGCCCCAGAGCTTCTTCGGCCTCGGCCAGCAGGCTTTGGCGGTAAAGCCCCTGACCGGCGATGAGCGCGGCCTGGGCGGCATCCAGGCTCTGCGGGGCGGAGCCGGTCAGCACCTCATCGGCGACCCGCACGGCCTCGGCGGGGTCATCGGCCAGACGGGACTCGGCGGCCTCGAGCCGCCGGGCCAAGTCAGGGGACGAAAGCCGCGCCAACACCGAGGGGTTCCTCACTTATCCTTCAAGACCGCCTTGAGGAAGTCCTCGGCATCGAGGCGGCCCGCACCGAGCAGGTCAGCGTACTCTTTGGGCAGGCTAGTGGCCTTTAGTTCGAGGTAAAAGGTCAGGGTCTTGGTGTCCACCCAGGACTCGAAGCGGTCTTTCTCCCCGATGGCCAGCGCCAATAGCCCCGCCGCGACCGGGGCGGCCATCGAGGTTCCCGACCAGGCCGCCATCCGCTCGCCGGGCGCGGGCCCGTAGATCATCTCGCCGGGGGCGGCGATCTCCACGTGGTGTTTTCCACCCTTCTCGTTGCGGCTGCTGAAGGTCGAGGGCTGGTTCTTGAGGTTCACGCTGCCCACGCTGATGCGCTGCAATTGGAGCGCGCGGAAGCTCGGTTCCAGGCATTCCTCGCAGAAGTCGTAGGCCGGGTAGGTGACGTTGGTGTTGCCGCTGTTACCCACCGAGGCGGTAACCAACGCACCTTTGCCCACCGCGTAGCGCACCGCCTCCTCCACCTCGGGGACCGGTTCGTCGGCCCCCAGGCTGAGGTTGATGACCTGAGCGCCCTTGTCAGCGGCCCAGCGGATGGCCTTGACCACGTTGAGGATGTTGCCCCGCCCGTCCGAGCCCAGCACCCGCAGGGGCAGGATGGTGGCCCGGGGAGCCACCTGCCGCACGATGCCCGCCACGTTGGTGCCGTGGCCGTAGCCGGCCTCGCCGAGCGTGCCCTCTTCCTGGGGCACCGGGTCGTCATCCACGAAGTCCCACCGCTCGTCGGCGGGGGCCAGGGCCTCGCGCAGCGCCGGGTGATCCAGGTCCACCCCGGTATCGATCACCGCCACCTTGACCCCGTAGCCGAGCCGGGGGGCCAGGGCCGGAACTTTATCGAGGTGGATCAGCTTCCAGGGGCTATTGTTCTGGGGCATCCAGGCGAAGCTGCCCCCTGCCCAGAGGTTGGCCCCCCCACCGGCCCACACGTTAGCCCCGCCGCCCGCCCATACCTGAGCGCCACCCCCGGCCCACACCTGGGCCCCGCCGTTCATCTGGGCCATCTGCCCGCCGGGGATGAACAGCCGCTGATTGGGCACCACTTGGAGGGTGTCGGGGGCGGCGGCCGGGTCGTTCACCCGGAGGAGGGCGTAACGATCCGCAGGGGTATCCCCCCACTGCCACACCTCGACCGCGGCGTGGTAGGTGGCCTCCACCGAGGCCCGGGTATCCCCTTCCTGGAGTGCGATCCGGGCCAAATAGCCGTCCACCGGGGGCGGGGTTTGCGGCAGTGGAGCTTGGGGCGGCTGGCTTTGCGGTGAGCCGCTGCACCCTAGCAAGATCAGCGGGATGAGGGCGACCAACAGCTGATGAGCCATCCGCGGCCTGTGGCTTCGTTGAGGGAAAAGACGTATCAGGTTCATCGGTACCCCCGGCTACTCCAGCACGTTTAAACCGAATTTACCCAGCAGATGTAATCTCTCCGTTTATATTGCACTTCTTATAAGCTATAAGTAGTTATAAGAAAATCTTATGACTGTTGCTCTTTTGTACGGATTGTCTCCCAATTTGGGTTTCGATTGAGCATCTGAAGTTGATCCCCCATAGGCCTTGGATCTCATGAAATCGCCGGAGAATAGGCCCCGGATGGTGTTTATCACGCCCTCGAGCCTCTCCCTAGGTAGAAGCCAGGCGTTCGGATGAACGCTTTACAAAGTATTTCTAGGCTATAAGTTCACCATCGGCGGGGTGCGGCTCGAGGCTTCGCTACACTAGACTCGCTGTGGGCTTCCTCCGCAAAAACGTCCTCACGCCCCCTTTAGCCCTCCTGGGACTGCTGGTCTGCGCTTACGCCCTGTGGATGATGCTCCCGGCTGCCCGCTCCTGGCAGGGGATCGGGAGCGTATTACAACCCCTCATCGGCCTGCTAGTGACCTATATCACCTGGCAGACCGCCCTCCGGCAAGCGGCCCCGGCCCGCCGGGGCTGGGTCTTATTCGCGCTCAGCCTATCGGCGTGGACCATGGGGGACATCGCCTTCAACGCCTACACCTGGCGGCTCGGCGAGGCCCCTTTCCCCTCCTGGATTGATGGGGTCTATCTGCTTTACCCGCCGTTGCTGCTGCTGGGCATGCTCGAGCTGGTCCGGCGGCAGAAAGCCGGGGGATATCTGCGTCTGAGCCTCGACATCGGCACCGTGGTGGTTACCGCGGGGACCTACTTCTGGCACTTCCTCCTGGCCGCGATCGCCCGGCCCTATGCCGGTGAACCGCTGGCCCTGGCCGTTACCCTGGCCTATCCCTTTACCGACCTGCTGCTCTTGAGCGTGTTGCTGTTGCTGTTGTTCCGCGACACTGCCTGGCTGCCGCTGGGGACCGCGGTCTGGCTGGGTCTGGGGCTGGTTTTCAACCTGGTGGCCGACCCCTGGTACACCGCCCTCGAGGCCAGCGGCGCCTACGGTCCGGCCCACCCGGTGGACCTCCTCTACGTGCTGGCCCAGGTGGCCTTTGCCCTGTCCGCCGCCGGTGCGCTAACACCGGCCCGGACCTTGCCCTTGCCGGGCTGGTTTCCCCAGCTCTCGTTGTATGTCCCCTATCTGGCGGTAGCGGCGAGCTTTATCCTGCTGGCCCTGACCCTCGGGCAGGGCACCGCCGAGGCCAGGGTGGCCCTGGCCTCGGCGGGATTGGTGACGGCGTTGGTCATCGCCCGGCAGGTGCTGGCGTTCCGCGAGAATGACCGGCTCACCCGGGCCTTGCGCGCCACCTCGAGCGAACTCGAGCAGCGGGCCAGCCAGCTTTCCTACCTGGCCCAGCACGACCCCCTCACCGGGCTGCCCAACCGGGCCCTGTTCGAGACCCGTCTGGCGGAAGCGATCCAGGCGGCGGACCGCGCGGGCGAACTGGTGGGGGTTTTGTTCCTCGACCTGGACCACTTCAAGGCGGTGAACGACACCTTGGGGCACGAGGTAGGCGACGCCCTGCTGGTGGCGGTCGCCGAGCGGCTACGGGGGACGGTGCGGGCTACCGACACGGTGGCCCGGCTGGGGGGCGACGAGTTCACGGTGGTGCTAGCCCGCCTGCCCGAGCCGAGGGTGGCCGAGCGGGTGGTCACCAAGCTCCTGAACGTGCTGTCCGAGCCCTTCGCGGTGGCCGGTCGCTCGCTTTTCGTCACCGGGAGCATCGGGGTAGCGCTATATCCGCGCGACGGAACCGACGTCTCCACCCTTCAGCGCCACGCCGACGCGGCCATGTACCAGGCCAAGTTCAACGGGCGCAACGGCTTCCGGGTGTTCCGGCCCGAGTATACCGCCCAGGCCCTCGAGCGGCTGGAGTTCGAGCAGGACCTACGGATGGCCCTGCGCCGGGGCGAGCTCGAGGTGTACTACCAGCCCCAGGTGGCCCTGGGGGGCGGGGAGGTCTTGGGCCTGGAGGCGTTGGTGCGCTGGCGACACCCCCGGTACGGGCTGCTCCCGCCGGGCCGGTTCATCCCGCTCGCCGAGGAGACCGGGCTGATCGTCCCGATCGGCAATTGGGTCTTGCGCGAGGCTTGCCGCCGGGCGGTGGAGTGGGGGGTGCGGGTCGCGGTGAACGTTTCGGCGATCCAGTTCTGCCGGGCCGACTTCGCCGGGGTGGTGGCCGAGGTCCTCGAGGAGAGCGGGCTCGAGCCGCTTCGGCTCGAGCTGGAGCTGACCGAGAGCACGGTGATGCGCGACGCCGAGGAATCCGCCCGGCAGCTCGAGCGTCTGCGCACGATGGGGGTGCGCATCTCCATCGATGACTTCGGCACCGGGCACTCCTCTTTGGGGCTGCTGCGCTCGCTCCTCATCAACGCCCTCAAGATCGACCGCTCCTTCGTGGCCGGTCTCCCCGGCTCGAGGAGCGATACCACCTTGGTCAAAGCAGTCCTGGCCATCGCCGACGCCTTGGGCCTGGACGTGGTGGTGGAGGGGATCGAGACCGAAGCCCAGCAGCAGACCTTGCGCAAGCTGGGCTGCCGTATCGGCCAGGGCTACGCCTTCGCCCGACCGCTCCCGGCAGGGGAAATCCCCGGCCTGCTGAGCACCGGGGCGAGGGCTAAACCCGAGGTGCGGTAGCGTCAGCGCCAAGCTGCTGCCAGCCTGCCGTCACGGATCCGTCACGTTGGGCCGACTACCCTCACCCTACCCGTAAGCGACGGGAACCCAAGGGGAGGAAGCAACCATGAAGACCAGACTGATTGCGGTGATGACGGCATTGTTGGCGGGGATCGCGACGGCCCAGACCACCTACGTGGCCAAGGAGTACGGTTTTAGCGGCCCGGACAAGCTCAAGGCGGGCTACCTCGAGCTGCAAATGCAAAACGCGGGGAGACAGCCCTTCATGATGATGGTGCTGGGGCTCAAGCCCGGCACCAGCAAGCCGGAGTTGCTCGCGGCACTCAAAAAGACCATGACCCTGGGCCACGACGCCAAGGCCTGGGGGCAGCTTTACGCGCGGGTGGTGGCCCACGGGGGGGTGGGCATGACCCTGCCGGGTCAGACCGGCAAGGTGGGGCTGGTGCTGACGCCGGGTCGCTACGCCCTGATCGCGCCGGGCGCCGACGGGAAGGGCCAGCCCCTGACCGAACTGGGGATGGTCAAGCTGATCGAGGTGGTGGCTCAGGGTAAGCCCACCGCGATGCCCAAAACCGACCTCAAGGTGCCGATGTACGATTTCGCCTTCGCCTTTTCGGGCGGGCTCAAACCCGGCAAGCAGACCTGGGAGATCGTCAACAACGGCCAGGAGCCGCACGAGTTGGTGATGGTGCGGGTCAGGCCAGGCAAGACCGTGCAGGAGGCCATTGCCTTCATGCACGCGGAAAACCCCCAGGGCGAGCCGCCGGTGGACTTTAGCAGCATGGTGGCGACCGGGATCGTAAGCGAGGGGCAGCGGATGGCGCTCGAGGTCAATCTGCAAAAAGGCACCTACTTGGTGACCTGCTTCCTGCCCGCCCTGAAAAACAGCAAGCCCCACCACGACCTGGGCATGGAGATGAGCTTCGAGGTCAAGTAAACCCAGGAGAATCCTATGAACCCGACCTCTGCTTCCCCCCTCCGCCTCCTCGGCTTGGCCGCGATGATCGGTGCCCCGGCCCTGCTGATCGAAACCGCCCGTAACGGCTTCGCCAAGGTTGCCAACGAGTCCACCGACCCCACCGGGGCCTTGCTCTACGGCTTGTTCGCCCTGGGCTGGTTCTGCGCGATGCTGGGCCTCCACCAGCTCCGGGCTGCCGGGGCGGGCAGGCTGGGCCGAACCCTCACCCTCCTGCCGCTCCTCACGATTCCGCTGGCCCTGGGCCAGACCTTGATGGACCTGCTCAAAGTCCCTACCGCCCACCCGCTCTACCTCGTCACCGACCTGGCCTGGCCGCTCAGCATGGTGCTGACCTTCACGGTGAGCGTGGCGGTGCTTCTGGCCGGACGGCTGCCCGGTTGGCGGCGCTTGACCCCGCTGCTGTGCGGCATCTCGCTCCCGCTGATGCTGGTGCTGATGGCGCTGGGGATCGAACTACCCGGCTGGACCTTCGGGGCCCACACCGCGCTGGGCTGGTTCGCCCTGGGGCTGGCACTGTTCACCCTCGAGCCCCGCCCGACCCTGCCCCGGCCCACCCTCGCCTAAGTCTCACCGCCCTCGAAAGCCGCCCCCAGGGCGGCTTTTTCTATACCCATGAGCCAGGTGCACATCCCTATTCCCGATCGCGATCAGCGGGATTGGTCGCCCTCAGCCCGACCCGCCGATCGGTAGCCCGGCGGCCTCGAGCAGGCTCCGGTTCACCGGGTTGAGGTACAAAAAGCTCTCCCGGTAAGCTTCCGGAACCTGCCGGCTGGCGGCGCGCACCCAGCGCAGGGCCTCTTGCAGGGCCGCCGATGCCGCCGGATGATGGTTGTCCCGCAGCGCCCTATAGTGCGTCCACAGCACCTCGCCCGGGTAAAAATCGGTGGGGTCGTAGGCTTCCAGCAGCGTGACCGCCTCCTGCACACGGGCCAGGGCTTCGGCGGGCCGGCCCAGCCGCAGCAGGGCCTGGGCCGCACGGGTGGAGGCCCCCACGGCCAAACCGTGCAGTTGGTAGCGGTAGGCGGTCTGGCGGGCGGCCTCCGCGAAGGCCAGCGCGGGCTCGGGGGCCTCGACTACCGAGCGGTCGAGGCCCAAGAGCGCCACCAGCCAGGGGTGCGAGGCATCCAGGAGGCCCCCCGCGCGCTCGAACAAAGCCGCGGCGGGCTCGCCGCTGAGGGCCCGCAGACGGCCCAGGGTGATCAGGGCCCGAGTGTGCAGGATGGGGCGCAGATTGGGCTGCTCGAGGGTGGTCTGCAGGTGCCGCTCGGCCTCGGCGTACTGGCCCAGCGGGATCAGGGTGCGGGCCAGCATCAGGTGGACGAACCCCCGGGGCAAACCGTGGGCTTCGGTCAGGGCTCGAGCGGCCTCGAGGTCCGCCAAGGCTTCGGTGTAGCGGGCCAGGATGGCCTGGGCGTTGCCGATCTGGGCCAGGGCGTGGCGCTCGGTATCGGCGGCCCCGGCCACTTGGCGCAGGGTCTGGCGGGCTTCCAGCAGCGGCCCGATCCCCTCGCGGGCCAACCCCACGTTGACCAAGGCCGCCCCCAGGTTCACCAGCCGGGCCGAGCGCTGCACCCGGTCCTGGCTGAGCACTACGGCCTGGCGAAAGTAGGGGATGGACTCGTGGGTGCGGTCTAGGTTGTCAAGCGCCATCGCCAGGTGGTCGAGGATGGTGGCTCCGGGTTCCTCGCCCCCCAGGGGCTCGGCCAGCCGCCGGGCCGCGTCGAAGACCTGGGCGGCCTCCTCGACCCGCCCCTGTTGCCACAGCGCCATCCCCAGGGCGTCGGTCAGTTCGGCCCGCAACCGGGGCTCGAGCCGCTCCTCCAGCGCGAGCCCCTGGCGGGCGGCGGCCTCGGCCTCGGCCCCGTCGCCGCGGTTTTGCAGCAGTTCGGCCTGAGTCCGGCGGGCCAGGGCGTACTCGGCGGGGGTCTCGGCCAGGCTCAGGAGCCGCTCCAGGTCGGCCTCAGGCCGGGAACCCAAGTCGAAGCGGAATTGTAGGCCGAGCGAGCGCTCGAGCGCCTGGAAAGCCGCCTGGCGTTCGCCGCGGGCTTCGAAGCCCCAGGCCGCCTGGCGGTACAGGTCGGCGGCCTCGCGCAGCCGGTAGGCGGCCTGCGCGGTCTGGGCCGCCTCCCATAGCCAAGGAGCAGCCCGCGCGGTCTCCCCGGCGGCCAGCCAGTGCTGCGCGACCCGCACCGCCGCGACCGGGGAAGCGCTCTCCCGGGCGGCCTGCTCGAGCACCGCTGCTGCCCGGCGGTGCAGATAGGCTTGAATGGCCTGGGGGGTGGTGGCCAGGGTGGTCTCGTAGAGCAGGTCGTGGCTGAAGGCCGACCCGCGGAAGATCTGGGCCTCCTCCAGCTCACGCCAGACCGGGGCCAGCCCCAACGGGCTCTCCTCGAGCAGGGCGGCGGCCCGCTCCAGGCTCAGGTCGCTGCCCAGCACCGCCGCGGCCCGGGCCAGGTTGAGGCCCTGGGGGGAGAGTTTTTCCAGACGCCCAGCGATGACCTGCCCCACCTTGCCCGGGGGCGGCAGCCGCCCCGGCCAGCCGCGCTCCAACTGCCCGCTCTCGTAGAGGTAGCGCACCGTCTCCAGCACGAACATGGGGTTGCCCCCGGTGAAACGGGTGAGCGGGGCGCTCAGCTCGCCGGAGAGGTCGCTCAGACCCGGCACGCGCAGTTCGCCCAAGAGCCGCCCCACCTCACCCGGGGGCAGCGGCTCGAGGTCGAGTCGCACCGCGATCCCGGCCTGAAGCTGGCGACCGATCGCCTCCCGCGAGGCCGCCGGGACCTCTCCCCGGCGGAAGATCACCACGTAGCGGGGGATGTTGCCCTGGGTGCCGAACGGAAACCGCTGCGACATCATGAAGGCCCCCAGCTCGATGGTGGCGTCATCGTAGTACTGCCCGTCGTCGCTGATCGAGGCCACGAACCCGGCCCCGGTGAGCCGTACCATCTCCAAGTAGGCCTGGAAAAACCGCAGGCGGTCGGCCTCGCTCTGCAAGGGGGGCGGGGCCTCTGCGCTCAGCTCGGGGAGGATCCGCGATAACTCGCGCCGCACCCACTCCGGCAGCGCAGCCTGGGGAGCGGCCTCGAGGCGGCTACGGGCCAGGCTAGCGGCGACGGCGAAGGGGATGGTGCGGTGGTCGGGCCGGGCCGGGAGGTAGAGCCCCCGACCCTTGCTGGCCACAAAATCCTGGGCCAGCCGGGTCTTGCCCGAACCGGCCTCCCCGATCAGGTAGATGATCTGCCCAGCCTGCCAGGCCGATTCCATCACCGCCCACTCCCGCTCCCGGCCCACCAGCACCGGGGGCCGCGAAAGGGCCAGGGGGATCGCGGGTTTAGCTGCGGCAGTGGGACCCGTCACCCGCCCCCCCTGCTCGATCTCGCGGGCCAGGGCCTGGGTCTGGGGCAGCGGTTCGGTGCCGAACTCCTGGGCCAGCAGTTGGCGGCAGCGCTCGTAGGCCGCCAAGGCCGCCCCCCGGTCCCCGGCCAGGTAAAAAAGCCGCATCACCCGGCGGTGGGCCTCCTCCGAGAGCGGGTCCAGGTCCAGGGCCCGCCGGGCCAGGGGCAGGGCTTCGGCGGGCCGCCCCTGCGCCTCCAGGCGGTCGGCCTCGGCTTGGGCGGCCTCCCGCCGCAGGGTGTCGAGTTCCTCGCGGGCCCCCTGAAGCCACTCCTCGAAGTCGGGGAACTCGTCGAACTCCAGGCCCTCCAACAACCGGCCCTCGAAAAGCGCCGCCCGGCCATCCTCCCCGGCGAAGGCCAGGGAAAAGAGCTGGGCGGTGTCCACCTCGAGCCCCTCGCTCAAGGAGATATTTTCGTCCCCCACCACCAATTCGGCCCCCGCCGCGTCGCGCAGGCGCTTGAGGGCTTGTCGCAGGTTGTTGCGGGCGGTAGGGGCGGGGGAGTCGGGCCACAGCCAGCCTGCCAGCCGGTACTTGGGCGCGGCCCCTTCCAGGGCCAGATAGGCCAGGATCGCCGCCACCCGTTTTTGCAGCCGCACCTCTCCCTGTTTGCCCATCAGCCGGACGGTTCCCAGGAGGCGCAAAGTGTAAGGGCGATCGGCAGGGGAGGACGGTAAAGACATAGGGTTAGGGCCCAGTTTAGAGGGCCCAGCCCGCCGATGGGTGAGGGCCTGGGAGATCCGGCTCAGCCTGGCCGCCCCGACACGGCGGCCTCGAGCCAGCCCCAGCGGTCCGCCTCGGGGTCATAGCGCTCCGGCACCACGTGCACGGGGAGGCTACAGGAAGCCACCACCTCCTGAATCAGCGGTTCCCGCGGGAGCGGCCCGAGGCCCGGGCTGCCGATTACGATGAGGTCGGCCCGGGTCCGCCCGGCCACCTCGGCGATCACCTCGGCTAAGGGTCTTCCTTGAGGTTCGACCAGCAACAGCGAAGGCGGGCGGGTCTGCTGCGCTAAAGACTCGAGTTGTTCCACCAGGTCCTGGGCAGGTTTCTCCCCCAGGCCCGGTAAGATCACCCGCCCTCCAGCCAGCGCGAGAGCCGCTCGGCGTAGCGGGCCGCGGCCACGCTGCCCAGCCCTACGGGAACCAAGATGCGGCGGAACATCCCCTGGCTTCCAGCTTAGTCTGTTCCCGACCCATTACTAAACAGTTACCGCTGGGGGGGGACATATGCGAGGCGGATTTGTAAGACAATAGGCTCATGAAAACGCCCGCGGCCTTGCCCGAGCGGGCCAGTCGGCCCGCCTTGCGGGTACACACCCTGGGCCGGGTGGAGGTGCTGGTGGACGGCCATCCCACCGCCTGGCACGCCCAGACCGCGGAGGAGCTATTCTTCTACCTGCTCTCCTACCCCGAGGGCCGCAGCAAGGACGAGATCCTGGAGGTGCTGTGGGGGCTCGACCCCAACCCCGCGGCCAACAACCGCTTCCGGGTGACCCTGCACCGCGTACGGGCCGCGCTGGGCTACCCCGAGGCCATCCTGGAGGATCACCATAGCTACCGGCTGGCCCCCGAGGTGCTCGAGGCCAGCGACCTCTACGGCTTCTACCGGGATATCGCCGAAGCGCGGCGGGCCGGAGGCCAGGGCGAGCGGCTGAAAGCGTATAGGCGGGCCATCAGGGCCTACTCCGGCGACTACCTGCCCCGGCTGGCGACCAACTGGGTCGGCCAGGCCCGCGAGGAGCACCGGGCCGCTTACGTGCGGGCCTTGCTCGAGGTGGCCCTGGTCCACCTGGGGCAGCGCGACTGGCACCCAGCCGCCGACTTTCTCCGCCGCGCGGTGTACGCCGACCCCTACATCGGAGAGAACTACCACCAGCAGTTGATGGGCTGTCTCTCGCTCCTGGGGGACCGCTACGCAGCCATCGAGCACTACCGCCGCTTCGTGAAGTTCTTGCGGGATGAACTGGGCGACACCCCGATGCCCGAGACCCACGAACTGGCCGAGCGCATCAAAGCGGGCGAACCGGTGTGCCCCTGGGGGGTATCCGGGGCACCTAGCTCTACGGAGCGCCCTTCCAAACCGACCAGCGGGGTGCGCCCCCGGGCTTTCTCGCTTTCTCGCGCCGCAGCAAACCGGGGCTGAGCCCCCGCTAAAACTCAGACCGCGCGGTCTGAGCCGAACCCCAGCAGCGCTGCCAGGGCCGCGGCGTGGTCGCTATGCACCACCGCCAGCACCTCGTCGCCGGGGACCAGCTCTTCGGCGGGGATGCGCTGCTCGTGCCCCTCGCCCAACACCCGAAGCGTAGCTGGGCAGCAGCTTCTCGAGGGCCTCGCTGGCCCTCTCGGCCTTGAACTCCTGCCAGAAGCTGAACGCCCCGTTAATCAGGTTGACCAGCCAGACCGCCACCCCGAGTTGGGGCATCCGGGTCAGCAAGGCCACTCCCGGGCCCACAACAGCAAGGCCATCAGGTGGGTGAAGTTGGCCAGAAGTTTGACGATCAGCGGTTTTCCCCCTACCTCGGCCAGCACGTTGGGTCCGTACTGGTCGATCCGGGCGGCGGCTTCCGATTGGGTAAGCCCCTCAGGGCCGCTCCTCAAAGCCGGGTAAACCTCGCGGTTGGAGAGGGTCTCGGGGGTAGGGCCCTCCCTAGCCAGGGCTTGGCCCTGCGGGAAGGTTTCAGGCTTGGCGATGGTCAAGGGCCGCCCCCTCGAGGCTCTTGGATCTAAGCTCAGGCGAAGCGCTCGTACAGCCGGGCGGCCCAGGCCTCGGGGCTTTGCCAGTCGCTCCAGTCTCCTTGGGGCAGGGGTTGGGCCTTGACCAGCATCGGCGGGGGCGTGGCGTCTAAGTCCCGGGCGAAGATGCCGACCTCGAGCGGCTCGGCCATCTGCCGCACCCCGTCGAGAAAACCCCGTACCTGTTCGATGCGTTCGGGCGGCTCGCGGCGCAGTGGGCTATAGACCAGGAAGTAGACCAGCGGGAGTTGTTGCAGCGCCTCCCGGTGATGCTCCACGAAGTGGGTGGCCTCCGGCAGCCATCGCTCGTCCCGCACCCCACTCCCCACCACCACCGCCCGGTAGGGGACCAGGTTTTTGACCTGCTCCACGGGCCGCACCTCTACCAAGGCCCCCTTCTCCCGCAGGACCCTGCCGAGGCCCTCGGCTACCCCCTGGGTGGTCCCCCCGCGGGTTGCGTAAGCGATCAGGATCGGTTTTGCCAACATACCCATGCCTCCTTCGACCGGCTACCGGCTATCCTCACTCGGACGGGTGGGAACTCCCTCTTCGGTACAAATTACGTCAGGCTCAACCCTGCTGGCTTGGGGGTCGCCGTCTGCCGGGCGGGGTGATTCGCTGCCCTCGAGCCCATAGTTTAGGGGGAAGCCATTACGATCCCATTACCGAAATAGTTATCGAACCCTGGGGAACCTATGGGTTCTAGGTCTCATGGATGGCTGCCCCCTGAACAGACTCTCCCCTCCCTCGGCTTTCGAGAGGACCAAGGTTGTGAGCCATGCGGTCATCAAAGTCAGGCTTTGTACCGGCTTTGTACCAAAGATACGGTTGCCCGGTCGGCGCAGCAGAATCCCCCAAGCGCTCGATGCGAAGCATGAGCGGCAAAGGCTCTGCACCAAACTCCCTCTGGCTGGCCCCAGCGCTTGACGCCATAGCGCTTGACGCCATAACGCTTGACGCCATAGCGCTTTGCGCCAAGAGAGAGAGCGGGCCACCGCCTACCGGCAGGATTCTGGATCTGGGCGCAGAGATCCCCTGAGCCCCAGGTTGGGAATCACCGGCTACTCGGGCGGTAATGCTTCGGTAACGGGCGGTGGACAGTATGGAGATAGCCTGGGGAGTTTGTGGCTTGGCTCTCCGGTCAAAGCGGGAGGGGGTCATGAGAGCCTTCAAGGATCGCCAGGAGGCCGGGCGGCTGGCCCAGCAGTTTGTCGCCCTGGGTTATGGCGGGCGGGCCGATGTTTACGTGTTCGGGCTGCCGCGGGGGCTGAAGGGGAGCACGCTCAGAAGACGGCTGGATTAGCTCCCCTCGAGTTCGGAGCACAGGATTGTCTGTAGGGCGTGGGACCACAGCAGGGGGTTGGCCGGCGCGCCCCACTGCCGCGTCCAGTAGTCGAGGAAGCGGGGGTTGGTGCTGGGGACCGCCACCTGTTCGGGCAAGTGGCCCTGCGGGTCGCGGCGGGCTTCCACCCAGGCGCACAGTTCCTCGGCCCGCCGCCGCTCGCCCACTCGGGCGTAGTACCACCCCAGCCAGGCGGTGAGCAAGACCCAGGCCCCGGCCCCGAAGTAGGTGTCGGCGGCGTAGCGGATCAGGCCCCCCTCACGCAACAGGGTGCGCTCGATCTCGGCCACCGTGGCCCGCATGCGGGGGTCGTCCTCCCCCACCAGGCCGAAGGGGGTGGAGACCCACAAGAGCGAGGCGTCCACCGCCGGGTTGCCTACGAACTTGACAAAGCGCCCCTCCTCCACGCACTCCTCGAGCACCACCCGGCGAACCTCCTGGGCCCGCTCCGCGGCGGAGGGAAAGAAGCGGGCCATCGCGCTAAGCCCCCCGTAGACCGAGGCCAACGTGGAGGTGTGGAGCCGGGTGGGGTTTTCCTCCCAGGCATCGTAGCAGGGCTCGTCCCAGAAGTGCTCGAGGTAGTCCAGCACGGCGTGAACCGGCCCGGCGAACACTGCGGGCAATTCGCTTTCCCCACCAAGCCGCAGGTGCTCGCCCAAGGCCCACAGCCACTGCCCGTAGCCGTCTAGCTGGAAGTTGGGCCAGCCATCCTCCCTCCACTCCCCCTCCAGGGTGAAGCGGGTCGGCAAGAACTCGGCCTGGGGGACCGGCTCGCCCCGCCGGAAGCGCTCGAGCAAGCCCCAGACGTGATCGGTGTGGGCCTCGAGTGCCCGCGCCACCCAGAGGTGAAAGGCCCTCGAGCTCGCGTGAACCCCGGCCCGGTCCATCGCGTAGGCGATAAAGGAGCCGTCGCGCAGCCAGCAGTAGGGGTATTGCGAGAAGGTAGGGCTGGCCGGGTAGGCCCCTGAGGGGTGCTGATAGTGGCGGATCAGTTGCAGGTCACGGTACATCTTTATCCTTTCAGACCGGAGGCGGTCACGCCTTCCACCACCCAGCGCTGGGCGAGGAGGAAGACCACCACCATCGGGATCACCGCGATCACCGTCCCCGCCATCACCAGGTTCCACTGGGTCTGGCCGGGGTAGAGCCCCTGCAGCGTGGCCAGGGCCAGCGGCAGGGTCATGAGCCGGGGGTCGTTGACGATGAGCAAGGGCCACAGGAAGCTGTTCCAGGAGGCCATGAAGCTGAACACGCCCAGGGTGGCCAGGGCCGGGCCCGACAGCGGAAGCATCACCCGGGCGAAGGTGGTGAAGGTGCTGGCCCCGTCGAGCACGGCGGCCTCCTCGAGCTCCGCCGGCAGCGCCAGGAAGAACTGGCGCATCAAGAAGGTGCCGAAGGCGCCGAAGAGGGCGGGGACCACCAGCCCCCAGTAGGAGTTGGTCCAGCCCAGGGCCTTGACCACGATGAACAGCGGCGTCACCGTCACCGCGAAGGGCACCATCAGCGTGGCGAGGTAGGCCGCGAAGAGCAGGTCGCGCCCGGCGAAGCGGAAGCGGGCGAAGGCGTAGCCCGACATCGAGCTCACCACGAGCTGGCCCAGCGTGGTGGCCGCCGCCACCAGCAGGGTGTTGAGGAAGACCCGGACGATGGGAAAGCTCCGGGCCACCTCCCGGTAGGCCTCGAGGGTCGGCTCGCGGGGCAGGAGCTCGGGCGGCAGGCTCAGCACCGCGCTGGCAGGCTTGAGCGAGGTCGAGAGCATCCACAAGAAGGGCAGCAGCATGACCACCGCCAGCAGCCCCGCCAGCAGCGTCAGCCCCCAGCGGGCCCAGTCCGGCCGGGCGCGTCGCCCCGCCGCCCGCCCGGGGCGTCGCAGC
>DASTSL010000045.1:0-21932 GCA_035760705.1 Meiothermus sp.
CGAGAAGTAGTTGAAGCTCTGCGGGCTGGCCCCCAAAGGGAGGGTCAGGGTTCCGCCCTTCTTGCCGATCTCCTGAAAGAGCGAGAGCGGCACGTTGGCCTGGGTTCCCTGCTGGGCCAGGACCTTGCTCAATAGCTGGGGAGCCAGTACCCCTGTGCCCAAAGCCAGCGCCGATTTGGACAGGAACTTTCTCCGGTTCATAAGCCTCCTTACCAGCCTCGGATGACCGTCAGATAAAGCCAAGGTTCACTTCGCTCACTGAAAAAATCCAAAAAACTCCCTGGAGTTAGCTTGGGCTACCGTGCCTGACTTGGCTATCCCTTAATCCACACTCCGCACGTCCGCCGCGTCGCGCAGGGCATCCCCGAAGAAGTTGTAGGCCAGCACCGAGAAGAAGATCAGGATGCCCGGCGTGAGCAGCCAAGGGTAGAGGTTCAGCGCTTGGAAGTTCTGCGCGTCCTTGAGGAGCAGTCCCCAGCTTGCCATCGGTTCCTTGATGCCCAGGCCGAGGAACGACAGCGCCGACTCGCCGATGATGTAGCCGGGCAGGGCCAGCGTGGCGGTCACGATGAGGTACGAGGTGAGGTTGGGGGTGATGTGCCGGAGGATGATCCGCAGGTTGGGGGCGCCGATGGCCCGTGCGGCGGTCACGTAATCCACCTCCCTGGCGGCCAGCACCTGCCCCCGCACCACCCGCGCCAGACCCGCCCAGCCGATAAAGGAGAGCACCGCGATGATGCCCAGGTACACGTAGGTGCTGGGCCAGGAGGCCGGGATGATGGTGGAGAGGGCCATCAGGATCGGCAGGCGGGGGATCGAGAGCAGAACTTCGGTGGTACGTTGGATGACCGTATCGATCCAGCCACCGAAATAACCCGAGATTCCCCCCAGCAGGATGCCGATGGCGAAGGAGATGATCACCCCGATCACCCCCACCGTCAAGGAGACCTGCGAACCGACCAGCATCCTCGAGAGCAGATCCCGCCCGAACTGATCGGTGCCCAGGGGGAAGAAGTACCCCTCGCTCACCCCGAAGAGGTGCAGGTCGGTCTTGATCCCGAAAAAGCTGTAGGGTTCGCCCTGGCGCACGAAAAAGCGGATCGGGGTGGGGCGGGTCTTATCCTCCTGGTACGAGGCGATAAAGGTCACCGGGTCGCGCTTTTTCTCGAGCTGGTACACGAAAGGCCGCACCAGCCGTCCATCGCGGATGATGTAAACCCGCTGGGGCGGCTGATATACCGCGTCGGGGTGCTGGGTGGTGAGGTTATAGGGAGCTAAGAATCCGGCGAAGAGGGCGACGAGGTAGAGGATCGCCAGCACGATCGCGCTCACCACGCCCGGCTTGTTCTTGAGGAAGCGCCGCCAGGCCAGATAAAGCGGGTTGTTGCGGTCGATGCGGGGTTTGCGGGCGGTGGCCTGGGCGCTCATCGGAACCCCCTCCCTCCTGCTTCTTGCCCGACGCTCGCCCGCCACATTTCAGCGTTCGGCGTTCGGCGTTCCGCACTCGGCACGAAGCTACTCATAGCGAATCCTCGGGTCGGCCCAGGCCAGGGCCAAATCGGCCAGCAGGTTGCCGATCATCAGCAAGACCGCCGAGAGCATCAAAAGCGCCATCACCACGTACTGGTCCTTGTCGAGCAGGGATTGGTAGAGAAACGGCCCGATGGTGGGCAGGTTGAGCACGATGCTGGCGATGATGGTGCTGCTGATGAGGTTGGGCAGGGTCAGCCCGGCGATGCTGATGAGCGGGTTGATGGCGTTTCTGACCGCGTGTTTCCACAGCACCACCCGCTCGGCCAGGCCTTTGGAGCGGGCGGTACGGATATAGTCCTGGGTCAGCACGTCCAGCATGTTGGCCCGCATCTGCCGCATGATGCTGGCGGTTCCGTCCAGCCCGATCACGATCAGGGGAATCCAGAGGTGAGCCAGCATGTCCTTGAACTTTTCCCAGCTCCAGGGGGCATCGATGTACTGCGGGCTGAAGAGGCCGCCCACGTTGGTCCCCCCGCTCGAGAGCACCGCGAAGATCAGGAGCAAAGCCACAAGAAAGTCCGGGGTGGCCAGCCCGAAGTAGCCGATAAGATTCGCCACCGTGGCGCCCAGGCCGTGCCGCCTAAGCGCGGTGTAGATGCCCAGGGGGATGGCCACCACCCAGGTCACCAGGATGGTGAGGAGGGCCAGAAACACCGTCCAGCCCAAGCGCTCCCAGATCAGCCCGGCTACCGGGCGGTTGTTGAGAAAGGAGTAACCGAAATCGCCCCGCACGAAGCCTCCCAGCCAGCTCAGGTACTGCACCCAGACCGGCTGATCGAGGCCGTACTGCTTGCGGATCGTCTCGACGGTTTCGCGGGAGACCCTGGGGTCATCCAGCATGTTCTCCAAAAATCCCCCCGGCTGGAGCTGGATCACGCCGAAGATCAACACCGAGATCAAGAGCAGCGTGGGGATCGCCACCAAAAAACGTCGGAAAACAAAGTTCCACATAGAAAAGATAGAGCGGAGAAGAGGAGGAAAAGCTAAGATACCTGCGGTGACGGTCTTTTTCTCCCCCTCTCCCGCTCCCCTCTGGCCTTACTTCTGGTACATGATCGTCACCGGGTTGTAACCGGGGATCACGCCCAGGCTGTAGATATAGTTGCCGTACTTGGTGCTCACCGCGCCCACCGCGTAGGCCTTGGCGATCATAATGACCATGGCCTCGCGGGCGAAGATGGCCTGCCAGCGGTCATAGAGGGCCTTGCGCTGGGTCTGGTTGGTGGTGCTGGCGGCCTTCTCCCACAGGTCGTAGATCTCTTTCTCCCAGGGCAGGAAGTTGTTGAACTGAGCCTGGCCGTTGGGGGTGGTGGGCTGGGTGGACTGGTGCCAGTAGTAGAGGTCGCCGCCCGGCTTCCAGATGGGGGTGCGGAGTTCGGGGTCGGGCTGGTCGCCGAAGCCCAGGATGATCGCGTCCCAGTCCTTGCCGCGCCCGGTCCCGAGCAGGTTGGCCGCGAGGATGCCCTGGAGGTTGGCCTTCACGCCGATGGCCTTGAGGTCGTTTTGGATGATGGTGGCGATGGCCGCGAAGGTCGAGCTATTCGAGCCGTAGGTGAGGGTGAACTCGAGCGGTTTTCCGCTGGGCAACAAGCGGATGCCATCCGGCCCTTTCTTCAGGCCCAGCTTGTCCAGGGCGGCGTTGGCGGCGCCCAGGTCGTAGGTGCCCAGGAGCTTTGTGGTGTCGTAGTACCACTCGCTCACCGGCGCCACGCCGTTGCCGGGAAGCTCGGCCAAGCCGTTATACACGTCGTCGATGATGCGCTTGCGGTTGACTGCTGACTGGATCGCCCGCCTAAACTCGGTCTTGCGGAACAGCGTGGCCAGTTCGGGGTTCTTGTCGTCGAAGTTGAAGGCCAGGTGCGGCGGCGAGCCGAAAAGGGCGCGGAACTGCACCACCTTGATAGGAGCGCCCTGCACCTCGCGCTGTTTGAGGGTGGGGAAGTCAGTGCCGCTGATGTTGAGCTGCCCGATGTTCCCGGCCAGGAACTGGGCCACTTGGGCCTGCGAGTCGGGGATGATCAAAAACTCGAGCCGGTCCAGATAAGGCAAGGGAGTGCCGTCGGCGTCGCGCTTCCAGTAGTTGGGGTTCTTGACCAGGGTGACCTTTTGCCCGGCGGTGTAGCTTTGCAGCTTGAAGGGGCCGGTTCCTACCACTTCGTCGGGGTCCACGTTGGTCGGCCAGGCGTTGTTGATGTCGCCGGGCTTCTTGCCGCCCTCCTGGCTGAAGCTCACCAGCTTGTGTTTGGGCATGATCGGCAGGCGCATGTAGTGGATGAAGGCCGGAGCCGGTTTGGGCAGGGTGAAGCGCACCGTGCCCGCATCCACCTTCTCGATCTTTACGCCGGCGAAGTTCCCGGCGTCGCCGCCCTTGGCTTCGGGGTTGGCCACGATCTGGGTGTAGGTAAACACCACGTCGTCGGCGGTGAGGTCGCGGCCATCCGACCACTTCACCCCCTTGCGCAGCTTGAAGGTGTAGACCTTGCTCTCACCGGTGATGGTCCAGGAGGCGGCCAGGGCGGGCTCGATCTGGTAGGTCTTGTAGTTATATTCGATCAGCCCGTCGAACATCTGGTTGGCCAAGGTCTGGATCGCCGAGTCGATGGCCCCGTAATAGAACATGGTCTGGGGGGCACTCGCGAGGGCCATGGTGAGGGTTCCCCCCGGCTTGCCGTTCTCGTACCCCGAGACCACTTTGGGCTGGGCAAGCGCCAGGCCCATCACCATAAAACTCAGCAGCCATAGAGCCTTTCGTGTCATCATGGAACTCCTCCTCAAGCGTGCCGCTAAACCCGCTTGCCGACTCCGGGGGCCTTGAATGCGGACACGGGTATTACGCAGACCATTCTAATACCAGTAGTTGACCAAAGGGCAACCCCATCCGCGCCCGCCGCCCCAGGACGGGCTTGCTCGACGGTAGGTGCTTTGACCCATTCTTCGCTTTTCCTGTGCCGATTGCATGAGGACAAAAGCTCTGCTCAGGCCCAGCCCCGCCGCTCGAGCGCGGCCCTTAGGCTCCCCGTTTCGACCAGGAGTCCTCGGGCTTCCTCGAGCCCCATCCCCTTCAGCAGCAACACCGCCAGGCTCACCCGGCCACCGGCTTCCTTCAAGGCTGCTTCGGCCTGACCCCGCTCGCTCCCGGTCAGCTCCCGCAGGATCTCCACCCCCCGATTCCAGAGCTTGTGATTGGTGAGTTCGACCTCCACCATGTGGTTGTCGTACACCCGGCCCAGCCGGATCATGGTAAGGGTAGAGAACAGGTTGAGCGTCACCTTCTGCGCGGTCCCGGCGCTCATCCGGGTCGAGCCCGCGATCACCTCGGAGCCGGTGTCGAGAAAGACGGGATGCTGGGCGGCTCGCAGCAAAGGGGTGTCGGGGTTATTGGCGATGCCCACCGTGAGGGCTCCCCTCGAGCCTGCTTCCTGCACCACCGCCACCGTGTAGGGCGTGCGCCCGCTGGCGGCTACCCCGACCAACACGTCCTCGGCGCTGAGCCCGGAGGCGGCTTCGCGGCCCGCCTCGGCGTCGTCCTCGGCCCCCTCCACCGAGCGCAGCAGGGCTTCTTCCCCCCCGGCCAGCAAGTAGACCAACCGGCCTTTGGGCCAGCCGTAGGTGGGGGTCAGCTCGGTGCCGTCCTGCACCGCCAGCCGCCCGCTGGTTCCGGCTCCGGCGTAGGCTAGTCGCCCTCCGCCCTTCAGGCGTTCGGCAGCGGCCAGGGCGGCAGCTTCGATCGAGGCTTTGGCGGCCCGCACCGCGGCGACAGCGGAGAGCTGGCGGTCGAGGAGGGCCTCGAGGATTTCTCCCGCTTCCCAGGTGTCGAGGTCTTTGTAGCGTGGGCTGGATGATTCGGTGCTCATGGGTGGATTCTCCAGTGGTTGAGTCCTGCTGCTGTTATCGCAGTGAGCGACGTAGGAGGAGATGGATACCACCCCTTTCCCCCTTCCGTCACCCCCTCTGACGAAAGCGCGAGAGCACGGATGATGCTTATACCTGGCCTCCCGTGCTTACGGGAGAGGTGGGGCTGAGGGTGCCTTTCGGTGAGCATAGTCGGGGTCTGCTGAGTTATTTCCGCCACTGAGAGGCGATAGCGTTGCCAACGGCGCGGCGGAGTTCGACGATGCCGGTTTCTCGGTGGCGGGTGGGGTGGACGCGGGGGGTGAGGAGCGCCCAGGCGTAGCCACGTTCTAAGTCAATCCAGACCCCCGTTCCGGTAAAGCCGGTGTGCCCTATGGTTCTCGGGCTGCACAGGCTCCCGCCGCTGAAGCCGGGCTGTCGGAAGATCCAGCCCAGGGCGCGTTCGGAGGTCTGGGGGCGGGTCATTTCGTCTAAGGCCGCCCTCGAGAGCAGGGCTCCGTTCAGGATGGCCTGGGCGCGGGAAAGAACGCCCTCGAGCGTCCCGAAGAGCCCGGCGTGCCCCGCCCCGCCCAGGGCGAAGGCGTTCTCGTCGTGAATTTCCCCCCGCAAAACCCGTCCTCGCCAGGGGCATCGTTCGGTGGCGACCGAGTTCTCGGGGCTAGGTTTCCAGGTCAGCCCTGCGGGCAGGGGGAATTCGCCGAGGGGTTTGCCGCGCAGGCGCTCGAGCAAAAACCCCAGCAACATATACCCGATGTCCGAGTACACCGTCTGGCCCGGCTCCTGCACCTCCCATCTGTGTTGGAGGATTTGCTGTTTGAGGAGTTCGGGACGGGTGTTCCAGGTGTAGGTCGGAGCCCAGGCCGGAAGCCCGGAGGTATGGGTCAAGAGCTGGCGCAGCGTCCGCTTGGGAAGCTCACTCCCTTGCATCCAGGCCATCTCGGGGAAGAACCGCGAGAGCGGGTCGTCGAGGTCGGCCAGCCCGTCTTCGACCAGCCGGAGCACCTCCGGCACGGTGAAGAGTACCTTGGTCAGGCTGGCCAGGTCGAAGAACATCCCTTGGCCGAGCGGGACGGGTTCGGGCTCGAGCTGAGCCTTCCCATACACCCAGATCTGGGCCGGGCCCTCGGCCCGCACGATCCCCAAGGCCGCGCCGGGGATGCTCCCCGAGTCAAGGGCCGACTGGACGAGTTCGGTGGCGGTCTCGAGCATGTTTAGCGCCCCCTCAGGCGCGGGTCGAGCGCGTCGCGCAGGACGTCGCCCAGCAGGTTGAACCCCAGCGAGGCGACCAGGATAGCCAGCCCCGAGAACACCGAGGTCCAGGGCGAGAGGGTCAGGTAGGCCCGGCCCTCCGAGAGCATCAATCCCAGCGAAGGGGTGGGGGGCTGGGTCCCCAGGCCCAAGAACGAAAGCGAAGCCTCCACCAGGATCGCGGTAGATAAAGAAAGGGTGGACTGGACCAGGATCACCGAGGTCAGGTTGGGGAGCAGGTGGCGGTTGATAATCCGCATGGTGGAGGCCCCCAGGGCTTGCGCCGCGTGGACGTACTCGCTCTCGCGAAGCACCAGCGCCGGCCCCCGCACCAGCCGGGCGAAGATCGGGATGTAGACGATGCCGATGGCGATGGCAGTGTTCGACTGGTTGGGCCCCAGCATGGCGATGATCCCGATGGCGAGCAGGATGATGGGGAAGGCCAGAAACACGTCCATCACCCGCATCACCAGCCGGTCGTAGAGGCTGCCGTAATAGGCCGCCGAGACCCCCAGAAAACCACCGATCAAGAGGGCGATGATCACCGAGAGCCCGGCCACGCTGAGCGAAGCCCGGATGCCGTGGAGGATCCTCGAGAGCACGTCCCGCCCGAACTGGTCGGTGCCCAGCCAGTGCTGCGCCGTCGGCCCCGAGAGCCGGGCCAGGATGTCCTGCTGGAGCGGGTCATAGGGGGCGATCAGGGGTGCGAACAGCCCGCCGATCACGATCAGCAGGGTCAGGATCAGGCTCAGCGCCCCCAGCGGGTTCTTCAGGAGCCCTCGAGTAAACCCCCAGGTCCCGCTCATGCGTACTCCACCCTGGGGTCGAGGTAGGCATAGGCCAAATCCACCAGCAGGTTGATAAACACGAACCCCGCCGTCACCAGCAGGATCGTTCCCTGCACCAGCGGGTAGTTGCGCTCGTTGATGGCTCCCACGATGAGACGGCCCATCCCCGGCAGGGCGAAGACCTGCTCGACCACGATGGCCCCGCCAAAAAGATACCCGGCCTGGATGCCGATCACCGTCACCAGCGGGATCAGCGCGTTTCGGAGGGCGTGCTTGTACATCACCACCCGTTCGGCTAATCCCTTGGCCCGGGCGGTGCGGATATAGTCCTGATTCAAGATGTCGAGAAGGGTCGAACGCAAGAGCCGCGAGAGCCCCGCCAGAAGCGGCAGGCTGAGGGACAGGATGGGGAAGAGGAGCCTCGAGAAGTGCCCGGTGGGGTCTTCCGCCAGCGGCACGTAGCCGATGGCGGGAAAACCCGGCCAGAGCTTGAAGGAAAGGTAGATGAAAAGCGTCCCCAGCCAAAAAGATGGCACCGTCACCCCTGCTATCGCCACCAGCCGCACCACATACTCGCCGGTCGAGTTCCGCCAGTAGGCGGTGAGGATCCCGACGGGGATGGAGAGAAGGACCCCCAGCACCAGCGAGAGGGCGGTCAGCTCGAGCGTCAAGGGCAAGCGCGCCAGTATCTCGCCCCTAATCGGAGCCCCCGTCCACACGCTCTGCCCCAAATCGCCGCGTGCCACCCCGGCCAGCCAGTCCCAGTACTGCAGCGGCAGCGATTTGTTCAGGCCCAGCTTTTCGCGCAGGGCCTCGAGGCGGTCTGGGGTGATCTCGGTGTTGGCCCCCAGCATGATCTGCACCGCGTCGCCGGGGATCAGCCGGATCATCAAAAACACCAGCACCGAGACCCCGAACATCACCAGCACGAGGTCTAAGAGGCGGCGGACGGTGTAAGCGAACATATCTTAGAGGAAGGAGGAAAGAGGAAAGAAACAGCTTTGGTATTTCCTTTCCTCACAGTTTTTACCTCGCCAACCAGGTATCCCGCAGATACAACAGCGAGCGCGTCGGCACCGATTTGAAGCCTTGCACGTTATCGCGGGCCGCCGAGAAGAGGGTTCCGTAGACCAGGTGGCTGATCGGCCCCTGGCAGGCCAGCTTGACCTGCAACTCCGCGTAGATCTTGCGGCGGGTGTCCGCCGAGGTCGCGGTGCGGCCCTGGTTCAGCAGTTGGTCCACCTTCGGATCGGAGTACTTGAAGACGTTGGTAGAGCCACCCGTAGAGAACGTGCGGAAGAGGTAGCCGTCGGGGTCGGCGCTGCCCCCGTTGAGCGAGGCGAAGACGTCGAAGTTGGAGTTGCGCCACTCCTGCACGAACTTACCGAGTTCCAAAATCTCGATCTTGGCCCGGAAGCCCGCCGGGGCCAACTGGGCTTGCAACACCTGGGCCGCGTCCACCACGGTTTTGACCGAGCCGAGGGTGAGGATCGTGAAGTCCACCCCGTTGGGGTAACCGGCCTGGCGCAGCAGCTCTCGAGCCTTCTGGGGGTTGGTGTTGTAGCAGGGGAAGGCCGAGACCGGCGAGGCCCAGCCCTTGAGCGCCGGCGAGAGCGGCCCGCCGGGAACCCCGTTGCCGAAGTAGACGGCCTGCACTAAAGCCTTGCGGTCAATCGCATAGTTAAGGGCTTCGCGCACCTTGGGGTTGTCGAAGGGCTTGCGCGTGACGTTCACCCCCAGCAGGCTATAGCTCAAATCCTGGCTCTCGTAGAGCTTGACGCCGGGGGCATTTTTGAGGGTCACGGCCAGCGAGGGGTCGATGTTAGGCAGGAAGTGGTAGGTTCCGCTCGAGACCCCCACCTGCCGGGTAGCCGCGTCGGGGACGATGTTGAACTTGAGGGCATCGAGATAAGGCCGCCCCTGGCGGTAATACTTGGGGTTGCGCTCGAGCAGGATGTAGGTGTCCGGGACCCACTCCTTGAACTGGAAGGGCCCGGTGCCCACTGCCCGGCGCTGCAAGTCTCCGCCCGCCGCGACGTATTCCGCGGGCACGATGGAAAGCCCGGCTAGCTCGCTCAGGAAGGGGGAGAAGGGCTGGGAAAGCTCGAAGGTCACCTCCTGCGGCCCGTTGGCCTTCACCTCCTTGACCAGGTTGAAGCGGCTGGCGATGGGCGAGCCGGTCTTGGGGTCGCGCACCCGGTTGAAGGTGGCCAGCACGTCCTTGGAGTCGAAGGCCTGGCCGTTATGGAAGGTCACACCGGAGCGCAGCTTGAAGGTGTAGGTCAGGCCGTCCGGGCTCACCTTCCAGGACTCGGCCAAGGCCGGGCGCACCCGCAAGCCCTCGTCAATCTCGGTGAGCCCCTCGTAGATGTTCCCGATCACCACGAAGGTCGCGAAGGCCGTCGCCACGTGGGGGTCGAGCCCCGCCGGGGAAGAGTCCACCGCGATCTGCAAGGTACCCCCCCGTGCCGGGTTTTGCGCCCAGCCCAAAGAGCCGATCAAGACTGCCAGGAAAAGCCATCCCATTTGCCGCATAGGGCCTCCTCTTTGTGAAGCCAGACTGTACTCCCCGATCTTATTGGCTCGAGGTTTGGTATTCAAGTGGTATATTGTCGGGTGTCCTGGTTCGGGTGGTCGCTTTTAGCGGGGCTCGTCAGCGCCCTCAACGTGGGGGCGTCGAAATTTCTGGTGGGGAAGGGGCTCAGGCCGGTGGTGCTGGGCGGGGTCGTCCACCTGCGCGGCGGGTTGCTCTGTCTGCTGTTCCTGCCTTTTTTTGACCTCCGGGCCGACCTCGGCGTGGGGGTCGCCCTCGGCGTTTTAGGGATGGGGATCGTTTACACCCTGGGAAATGTCTTGTACTTCCTGGCCCTACAAGCCGCCCAGCTTTCCGAGATCGACCTCTTCCTGCGTACGTCCTCGCTGTGGACGTTCATCGCCGGGGTGGTCTTGCTGGGTGAGCCGGTGAACGCTTCGACCGCCTTGGGGGCCGGGTTCATCGTGGCCTCGGTGCTGGTCCTCTCCCAGCGGGCTCGCCCCTTGCGCTTCAGCCGGGCCCAACTCCTGGCCCTCTCCGCCGCCCTCACCTTCGGGCTGGGGAACGTGGTGGACAAAGCCTTCAGCCCTTACTTCGACCCCTTGACCTATACCACGCTCAACCTCTTGCTCACCGGGGTGGGGATGCTGGCGCTGGCCAGGGGCCGCCCATCTGAACTCAGGCAACCGGCCTTGTGGGGAGTTTGGGTCTGGGTAGTGGCGGCCACCTTCGCGCTCACCCAGGCCCTGTTGATTCTGGCCTACCAGGCCGGGGGTGGGGCCGGTCAGGTGATCCTGGTGGCCCAGGTTCGCCTGGTCCTGCTGGTGACGGTGGGGATCGTCATGCTCGGCGAGCGGGACCGCCTGGATCGAAAGATATTGGCCGTAATCCTCATGATCGCCGGGATTTTTCTGCTTTACCGGGTTTAGTGCGGGGCGTGGACTCTGCGCACCGCTGAGATGGTGCGTAGTCCTGCCAGAGGAGCCCAAGCCACGGCTTACCCGCATGAATAGATGATGTATAGGAGAGATTCCGAAGCACAGCTATCCCTTCGGGATGAGCGCTTTGCTCAGGATGACAGGTTCGAGAGAAAGTAAGCTAAGAGGCGCATCCAGCTTCGAACTGCCTAAACCCTATCCGAAAATTGGTAGTCGGGTGGTATATTCAAGCCAAGCATGAGACTGCAACTCGATAGCTCCTCGCACACGCCCCTATACCTTCAGCTCGAGGCTGCCTTGCGCTCGGTGCTGGCCGCGGGCGAATGGCGGCCCGGCGAGGCCCTGCCGCCCGAGCGCGAGTTGGCCGAGCAACTAGGGGTTTCGCGGATCACCCTGCGCAAAGCCCTCGAGCGCCTGGAGGACGAGGGGCTGCTGCTGCGCCGCCAGGGGAGCGGGACCTACGTGGCTCCCCGGGTAGAGCAGCCGCTCTCGGTGCTCACCGGCTTCAGCCAGGACATGCGGGCCCGGGGGCTCGAGGCCAGCAGCCGCTGGGTCCAGCGGGGGGTCTTCCAGGCCACCCCCGAGGAGGCTTTGGCCCTGGGCCTCTCGCCGGGCAGTCAGGTGGCCCGTCTCGAGCGGGTGCGCCTGGCCCAGGGCGAGCCGATGGCCCTAGAACTGGCCGTGCTCCCCACCAAGTACCTGCCCGACCCGGAAGCTGTGGCGGAGTCGCTTTACGCCCACCTCGAGGCCCGTTCCTTGCGACCGGTGCGGGCCTTGCAGCGTCTGCGGGCGGTGGCCGCCGAAGAGCGCGAGGCCGAACTGCTGGGGGTGGAACCCGGCGCCCCGGTGCTCTACATCGAGCGCCTGGGCTATCTGTCGGAGGGGAGCGTGCTCGAGTTCACCCGCTCGCACTACCGCGGCGACCGCTACGACTTCGTGGCCGAACTCCGCAGCGGAGCCTGACCCAACGTCATGTTGAGTAAGCCTCACGCTCACCCCGCTAGGGCTACGCCCATCTCCCTCTCTCGCCAGAGGGTCGGGCGCGGAGCGCTCGGGGCTGAGAGCTGATAGCCAGGAGCCGATTGTGCGCGTTCTAGGGATCATGTCGGGAACCTCGGCGGACGGGGCGGATCTGGTATTGGCTGAGCTTGATGGAAGGCCGCCGAAGTTGGGGTGGAAGGTGCTCGAGCACCATGCGGCTCCCTTTCCTGCCGGGCTCCGCGAGCGGGTGCTGGTGGCCCTGCACGGGGACATGCAGAGCAGGGCCTTGGCCCTGCTCCACCACGACCTGGGCCGGTTCTACGCCCAGGCCGCCCAGCCGCTGGCAGGCCGGGTCGAACTCGCTGCCCTGCACGGGCAGACCATCTGGCACGAGCCCCCGCTGACCACCTTCCAGATCGGGGAGGCGGCCTATCTGGCCGAAGGCCTGGGTTGCCCGGTGGTGGCGGACTTCCGCCCGGCGGATTTGGCCCTGGGGGGAGAAGCTGCCCCCTTCGTCGCCTATCCCGACCTTCTCCTGTACGGGGAAGAAGGGGTTCGCCGGGCCATCCACAACATCGGGGGGATCTCGAACCTCACCTACTTGCCAGGACTCGAGAAGGAGGGGGTTTTCGCCTTCGACACTGGTCCTGGCAACTGCCTCCTCGACGAAGCCGCGGGCCGGCTCGGCCTGACTCACGACCCCGGCGGAAGCCTTGCGCGCAAAGGGCGGGTGGACCCGGAAAAAGCCGGGGCCTGGCTGCGCCACCCCTACTTCACCCGCAAACCGCCTAAGTCCACCGGGCGCGAGCTTTGGCGATTGGATAACCTCGAGACCGAGGGTCTTCGCCCCCATGACCTCTTGGCTACCCTCACCCGTTTCACCGCCCAGAGCATCGTGCAGGCATACCGGGATTTCGTGCTGCCGGGGGGGCTGGATGAGGTCTGGGTAGCGGGCGGGGGAGCCTATAACCAGGCCCTGATGGAGCAGGTTCGCGCTGGGCTGCCGGTCCCGGTCTACACCTTCGAGGAGAAAGGCCACGACAGCCGGGTGCGCGAAGCCTTGGCGTTCGCGGTGCTGGGCTATCTGCGTTTTCTCGGCCTGCCCAACATTCTCTCCGCGGTTACCGGGGCTAAGGCGGATGCCATCGCGGGAAAACTCCTTTTACCAAGCCCCAAATAGAGAAACGGTCGAGCCAAGCGCTGACCGCTGGCTGCCGGAAAGGTGATTGTCGTTCCCAACCGGACTCGAGTACAATCGGCCCATGCCTGGCCTGCGTGAACGGCAAAAACAGCGCCGGAGGGAGCGCATTTACCGGACCGCGGTGCAACTTTTCCGCGAGCGGGGGTTCCACCAGACCACCGCTACCGACATTGCCAAGGCCGCCCACGTCTCGCGGGGGACTTTTTTCAACTACTACCCCTACAAGGAGGCCGTGTTGCTCGACTACGGCGCGGAGCTGCTGACCCAGCTCTCCGAGCAGGCCCGGGCCGAACTCGAGGAGGGGAGCCCGCCGCTGGACGTGCTCCGGCGGATGTGGGAGCGGCTTTCCGAGGTCTCCGAGCGCGAGCGCGAACTGCTCTCGCCACTGGCCTACGAGCTGCTGAACCCCGACCCCGAGCGGGCCCGAGCGGCCTTCGAGGCCTTGCCCCTGGGCGATTTCGTGGTCGAGGTGATGCGACCCCTGCGCGAAGCTGGCGAACTCCGCAAGGACCTCTCCCTCGAGCGCATCGCCCGCTCGCTGGCCGACACCTACCTGCTCTCGGCGTTGCGCTGGTCGGCCTACACCCCCGAGCGCCGCCTCAAGGACGAGATGCTCAAGTTCCTCGATCTCGTTTTGGACGGGGCGTTGGCACGATAAAATCTTTTGCTTATAGCTCATAGCTGAATGTTCGCTAAGATCATTCCTTCTCCCATCGGCTTTTTCTACGCCGAGGCCAGCGCCAGCGGTATCACCCAGATTCGCCTGCTGATCTTCCCGGATGGATTGTACGAGCGGACGAACCCGGCGCTCGAGGCCTTCTCCCGAGGTGTCGAAGCTTAT
Organism: Meiothermus sp.; assembly: GCA_035760705.1. Lineage (GTDB taxonomy): Bacteria > Deinococcota > Deinococci > Deinococcales > Thermaceae > Allomeiothermus. The sequence goes on from DASTSL010000045.1 coordinate 13,916, forward strand.
TTCGCTGGCGAACCCCAGACGTTTCTGGACGTCCCGCTCGACTATTCCGGCCTCCCCCCAGAGCGGATTGCCCTCTACGAGCGGGTCCGCCGGGTTCCTTACGGCACCACGACCAGCTATGGGGCGCTGGGCAAGGAGCTGATCTTGTCGGCCCGCTCGGTCGGGGCGGGGATGCGGGCCTGCCCGTTCTTCCCGGTGGTCCCGGCCCAGCGGGTGATCCACGCCGACGGGCGGCTGGGTGGGTTTATGGGGAACGAGGGGATCAAACTGCAACTGCTGAGGCTCGAGGGCGCTCCCCTCAGATCGCCCGTTTGATCACCGACATCGCCTCGAGTACATCTTCCTCGCTGAAGGGCTTGGGGATGTGGCCGAGCCGGGCCGAGCGCACCCAGAGGCCCCGCGGGGGGTCTTCCGAGACCACCCACAAGGGCGGAAAACGCCCATCCGGATGGCTGCGGATCTGCCGCACCCGGTCCATCAGGTCCTGGCCTTGCAGGATGATGCCCTGGGGCTTGTGCTTGGCCATCATGCGCTTGGCCGATTCGAGGTCGTGGGGCATCAGCACCCGGTAGCGCGAGCGCTCGAGCGTGACCAGCAACAGCCGCCGGATCAGCGAGGACTCGGCCAACACCAGGATCAGCGGGTCGCTGGGCCGGATGGAGGTCTCCTCGACCAGCCCCCGGCTTTTGAGCTCGAAGAGCAGGTGATAGACCTGGTCTTCGGGGAGGTCGGACTCGAGCGCGATGGACTTGGCCCGCTTGATCCCGTTCACCAACTCGAGCACGCTCCAGGCCTCGGGGGTAAGCGGGTGGCGGGTGGGGTCGTTGGCGACCCGTAACACCGCCTCGGGCTCCACCCGGCCCCGCTGCCACTCGTCCAGTCGGCGGGCCGCCTCGAAGAGCATGGCGCTGGTCTCGAGGGTCTGCGGCAGGGCGATCTGAGAGGCTTCCCCGACCGGGGTGGACTCGGCCAGGAGGGTGCCGTCCTTCTGGTTCATCAGGGTGGCCAGGGCCTCCATGACCTGCACCTGGAGCGCGTCGGTGAGGTCTTCTTCCGAGACCAGCCCGGCCCGCAAGGCCAGTTGGCCCAAAGGGGTGCCGGGGTTTTCCCGCTCCTGCTCGAGCACCAGCCGCTGAGTGTCCTCCAGGGTGAGGTACAAGAGCCGCACCAGGTACTCCCCCAGGTGCGGCCCCGGCTCGGTGCGGGCGTAGACCAAGCGGCCTTCCATCAGGTGGATGCGCCCGTAGAGGTTGGGCGTCTCGACCGTCACCACGGCGCTCTTGCGGGCGGTCTCCAACGCCCGCAGCAAATCCCCCAGCTCTACCTCACCAATCCGCGCACGAATCATAAAAAGCCAGCGGCCCGTGACTCACTTTACAAGCCAGGGGCCATTGACCCGGCACTTTGCGTCACTCGAGGGCTAGTCGAACAGTTCTTGCGAGGCAGGCAGGGGGTAGTTGAGGTGGTGGTAGGCCCGCTCGGTGGCGACCCGGCCCCGCGGGGTGCGCTTGATGAAACCGAGCTGGATCAAGAAGGGCTCGTGGACCTCCTCGAGCGTCTCAGGGTCTTCGGAGAGGGCGGTGGCCAGGGTATCGAGGCCCACTGGCCCCCCGGCGAAGCGGTTCAGGAGGGTCTCCAGGATCACCCGGTCGCGCCGCTCGAGGCCCATCGAGTCCAGGCCCAAGGCGTCCAGGGCTTCACGGGCCCGCTCGAGGGTCACGGTATCTTCCCCGGCCACCTCGGCGTAGTCGCGGATACGGCGGAAGAGGCGCTTGGCGATGCGCATGGTGCCCCGCGCCCGCCGCCCGATCTCGTGGGCGGCCTCCTCGGTGATGGCGAGCCCCATCAGCCCGGCGTCGCGCATCACGCCCTTGGCCAGTTCTTCCTCTGTGTAGAACTCGAGGTGCTCGATGATCCCGAAACGGCTTCTTAGGGGGCCGGAGATCAGGCCGGGCCGAGTGGTCGCCCCGATCAGGGTGAAGCGCGGCAAATCGAGCCGCAGGGTGCGGGCGGCGGGCCCCTGGCCGATCACGATATCGATCTTGAAGTCCTCCATCGCCGGGTAGAGGTGCTCCTCGGCGGCGCGGGAGAGGCGGTGGATCTCGTCGATAAACAAGATGTCGCCCTCCTCGATGGAGTTGGTCACGATGGCCGCCAGGTCTCCGGGTTTCTCGATGGCCGGGCCGCTGGTGACCCGGATGTTCACCCCGAGTTCGTTGGCGATCACGTGCGCCAGGGTGGTCTTGCCCAGCCCCGGAGGGCCGAAGAGCAGCATGTGATCGAGCGGTTCTTCCCGGTTTTTGGCTGCTTGCAGATACACCACGAGCTTTTCCTTGAGCCGCCACTGGCCCACGTAATCCTCGAGGCGCTTAGGTCTGAGGGTCAGGTCACCTTCCACTCTAGCATCATACTCCGAAAGGTGATTATGATTGCAACATAATTCCCAGGAGGCAGGAGGCGATAAGCTCTAAGCGATAAGCAAAAGAATCCTTAGCTTACGGCTTATCATTATCTCAATCCCGACCCTCCCACTCGAGCAAAAATCGCTCCACAAACCCCTCCATGTACCGATGCCGCTCCTCGGCGATGGTCTGGGCGGTTGGGGTGTGCAGTCGGTCTTTGAGCAAAAAAAGCTTTTCGTAGAAGTGCGCCAGCGAACTCCCCGACTTGCTGCGGTAAGCCTCGAAGGAGGCATGGAGTTCGGGCTGTTCGTCGGGGTCGTAAAGGGCGCGGTGCTTGGAGCCTCCGTAGGCGAAGGCACGGGCGATCCCTATGGCCCCGATGGCGTCGAGCCGGTCGGCGTCTTGCACGACCTGGCCCTCGAGCGTGGGCATCTCGTCCGGTACGCCCGCCCCTTTGAAGCTGATGCGCTGGCAGATGTCCAAGACTTGCCTGATGGTCTTTGGAGGAACCTCGAGGCCTCTCAATAGTGGCTCGATCAAGGGCTCGTGGGGGTATTTCCAGTCCTCGAGGTCGTGGCAGAGCGCGGCCAGTTCGACCAGGTAGAGGTCGGCCTGCTCGGCCTCGGCGATCCGTTTCGCCATCTGCCACACCCGCCAGACGTGCCACCAGTCGTGGCTGCCTTCGGTCACCGAGCGGGCTTTGACCTGCTCGGCTAGGGATTGTATCTGTTGCTCGGTCGTCACCCGAAAATACTACCGCTTGGGGGCGAACGGACGCATGGCCATGCATCCCTACGCAACCCTTACCCCTAGCGCTTCGCACCGCCGAACGCCGAAGGCTAAACGCCAAAAGATTAAATCCACTCTCCCGGCGCGAAGCGTCCCATTTGACCTTCGCCCTTCGACCTTCGAGAATATTCCTCGTGTTGCGCTTCACCGCCCAGGGCGTTCGCCTCGACCAAGCGCTGGCCTACGAGGCTAGGACCTCGAGGGCCAAGGCCCAGGAGTGGATCGAGATGGGCATCGTGTTGGTGGGCGGCAAGCCCGCCACCAAGGCTTCCTACAAGCTGAAAGGGGAGACGGTGGAGGTCGAGCCTCCGCCCGAACGCCCCCCCAGCGTTGAGCCGGAAAATGTGCCGCTCGAGACCCTCTACGAAGACCAGGACCTGGTGGTGGTTAACAAACCCGCCGGGATGATCACCCACCCGGCCCCGGGGGTCACCTCGGGGACCTTGGTGAACGCGATCTTGGGGCGCTACGCCGAGTTGCGGGGGGTGCTGGAGACCCAGATGGACGAGGAAGAAGCCCTGAAGCCCGAGTTCGTGCGGCCCGGCATCGTCCACCGGCTCGATAAGGACACCTCGGGGGTGATCCTGGTGGCTCGCCACGAGGCTGCCCACCGCCGCCTGTCGGAAGCTTTCCGGGGTCGCAGCGTTTACAAACGCTACCTGGCAATCGCCGTGGGCCACCCCAAGGAGGGAACCTTCGCCGCCCCCATCGGACGCCACCCGGTGGACCGCACCCGGATGCACGTGGGGGGGATCGCCGCCCGCTACGCTGAGACCAACTTCGAGATCCTGGCGACTGCGGGCGAGTACGCCCTGGTGAGCGCCATCCTGCACACCGGGCGGACCCACCAGATCCGGGTCCACCTCAAAGCCTTGCACGCCCCCATCCTGGGCGACGAGGTGTATGGCAAGCCCTCGAGCCTGATCGCCCGGCAGGCCCTCCACGCCTACGAACTGCGCATCCAGCACCCCCGCACCGGGAAGTACCTCGAGTTCACCGCCCCGGTGCCCGCCGACATGGCCGGGGCCTGGGAAGCCCTGGGCGGAACCTGGCCGGAGGGTCTGCGGATTCAGCCGGGCCAAAGCTCGGCGGGTTAGCCTGAGGGGGTGCTGGCTCGAGTCCTCGACTACTACAAGAAGCGGGCCCCGCTCCTGCTGCTTCTCTTCCTCGGCATCCTGCTCCCCCTCATCGTCTTGGGGGTTTTGTCCGACGAGGTCTTGGAGCGCGAGGACATCCGCCTTGACCGCTGGGTCATCGGTTTGGTGCATCCGCTGTCCTCCCCAATTCTGCAAACGATCAGCTTGGTGTTGCGGTTTTTGGGCGGGGTGGAGGTGCTGGGGGTAGCTTCGCTTTTCATCGTGGGGTACTTGTTCCTTAGAAAACACTTCTGGAAGGCCGTGTTTTTCGCCCTGGCGATGGGGGGTGCGATGGGGTTGAACCTGCTGGCCAAGGCTTTTTTCCGCCGCGACCGCCCGCTCGAGGCCCTGCTCCGGGAGCCCAACTACAGCTTCCCCAGCGGCCACGCTAGCGGGAGCATGGCCTTCGCGATGGCGGTGATCGTCCTCCTCTGGCCGAGTCGCTGGCGGTGGTGGGCGGTGGTTTTAGGGATCACCTTCACGCTGCTGGTGGGGGTTTCCCGGATCTACCTGGGCGCCCACTACCCCTCAGACGTGCTGGGCGGGTGGATGGCCTCGCTGGCCTGGGTGCTGGGGTTGCGTCAGGTGTTGCGCTCGAGGCTCAGACCCCCGAGGCCTGACCCTCACTAGAAGCCCCGCCCATCCGCCCCCGCATGGATTCCAGCTTGCCCCGTACCGGCACGGCCCGACTCGCTCTGGCGAGCCCGTACAGCGGCATGTTGCCATAGATGTTCTCGAAGGCCCCGGCCTCGACCCGGTAAGTCTCGTGCCAAATTCCCACTGCCCCGCCCTTAAAAGACTGCCGGAAGAACTTGCGCCAGGCTTCGGGATGAAGATCAGGGGCTTGGCCGGCGAAGCGCTCTAAGTCCTCGGTGCTCCGCCAATATTGCACGGTCACGATCTCGCGAAAGTTCAAGCTGAGGAAGGGGCCATTTGCGCCCAGAAACCCGCTCTCGGGGTGCTGGTAAAGATAGCTCAGCATTGGCCCCATCGCCCCCGCTACCGGCATCCACTCGCGCAAGCGCAGCCAGTTGTTGACCCGCATCCCGATCAGGAACACCACCAAGGGGCCCTCGTGCTGGGCGGTAAAGCGCCCGGCTTGGACCTTCATACTGCCTCCTGAGGGGGTTTTGCACGGGATGTTAGTTGCCCATACCACCCGAGCGTCCGCCGCAGGGCTTCTTCCATCGGCGTATGGAAGTCCCCGAAGGCCTGCACGAACTTCGACGAATCCACCAGGTAAGGCCGCTCGAACTGGTAGAGCATCTCCCGTACCTCGCGCAGCACCGGCACGAACAGGCTGGCGGCTCCCAGCGCGAAGCCCCGGAGGGTTTGGATTTTGAGCGGCTTAGCAGCCAGCTTGGCGGCCAGTTCCAGCACCTCGCGTTTGGTCTGGGTAGGCGCGTTGGGCACATGCCAGACCTGCCCAAAAGCTTCGTCGCGCTGGCCCAGGATCACCAGGGCTTTGCCGAAATCCTCGATGTAGGTGAGGGTGTGGGGCAGGTCAATGTCACCGATCAGCGAGACCGGCTTGCCCTCGAGCAACGCCGGGAAGACCCGGCTCCCCAGGTGGGATTGGTCGGTGGCGTAGGGCCCGAAGAAGTCCGAGCCGCGTCCGAACGTGACCCGTACTCGCCCCTCGCGGTGGACTTGCAGCATCGCCTCCACGGCCTTGGCCCTGGCCCGGCCTTTGCGGGTGGTTGCGCACATGGGCCGGTCTTCGCGGATAGGGCCTGCGGCTTGGTCGTACATGTAGAGGTTGTCCCCAATCACCAGCCGGGCTCCGGTTTCTTTGGCGGCTTCCAGGATATTCCTCCACATCCGAGGCAGGTCGGTTTCCCAGGCTGCACCGGAGTAAGCCGGTGCCACGCAGTTGTAGACCACCACAGCCCCATCCGCGGCAGCGCGAGATTGTGCGGGGTCATATACGTTTGCTGCCACGACCTCGACTCCAACAGGCAGGTCGGTCATGCGACCGCTGCGGTTGACCATCCGCACCTTTTTGCCGCGCTTTAGCAATTCCCACATGACCGAACGTCCTAGGGGGCCAGTGCCGAAAACCACATGCAGTTTCTTCGCCATTTTTCCTCCTTAAGCAGGTTTAAACACCATGAAATAGAGGTTCACCAGCGGCAAGACCGTGGCGATGATGCCGAACACACCCCACAGGCTGGCCAGCCGCCAGTAACCTGCCGGGATGCTCTCCCGGTTGGCGAAGGCCCTAGCCATGCGGGCTTGAGCGATCTGGATGGGGATGAGGGCGACGAGCCAGATCACCCCCGAGACCATGAACAATGCCCTGCCCCAGCCCACCCAGGCGACCCCCTCCCAGCGCCCGGCCATCAGCTCGCCGGTCACGATGATCAGCCCCACGCCCAGCGCGGTGAAGGCAAAGTCGGTGATGGTTACCAACCGCTGGGCCTGGGCCACGATGGCTGGGTGACGGGTGCGGTCGGCCAGCACCTTCCAGAGGGCGGTGACGAGGATATTGCCCAGGAAAAGGACTGCACCGAGCACGTGGAGCGACTTAAACAAAAGGTAGTTATCCATGTAGCTTCCTCCCACTTGATTAATTCATTTACTTAACTTAACGCTGTAAACTAAAAAAGTAAAAAATACTATGGGCTCAGTCCCCGACCAATCATCTCGAGGTAATTCCCCATTAATCGCCGGGCTTCGGACTCTTCCCATTTGGGGATGACCCCCCGCATGGATAACGCTAGCGAGACGATCCCGTGGACCCCCGACCACAGCAGATTGGTGGTTTCTATAGGGTCGCCCATCCGAACAACTCCGGCTTTCATCGCCTCGATGATGGCGTTCATCAGGATCGTATAGGAGTTGGAACCCTCAACCTCCCCCTTGGAATCGGTCGCTTTAGTTACCCACTCGCTCCTTTGCATGAACATCACCTGGTAGTGCAAGGGGTGGGAAAGGCCGAACTCGAGGTAGGCCCAGGCCAGTGCGTTCAGTCGCTCTGTGGGGTCGGGGTGGGTGTCGTAGGCGTGTTGTAGGGCCTCGGTGAACTCGGCGAAACCCTGGCTGCACACCGCGAACAGCAGGTCGTCTTTGTCCTTGAAGTAGAGGTAGATGGTGGTAGGGGTATAGCCGATGGTCTCGGCTACTTGGCGTAAGCTAAAACCCTCGTACCCTTCCCGCTCGAACATCCGGGTGGCCGCCTCGAGGATCGCTTTGCGCGTCTCTTGCCGTTGCCGCTCGCGCCGCTCCGCGCTTTTCTGACGGATGCGGGTCTGGCGAGTAGCTGTAGTCTCGCTCACGCCCCCAATCTACTTTACACTGTTATTTATGTCAACTCTTCAGATAATACCTGAGAAGGCTCCCTTGCCCCTTGACGGCGGAGCAGTCACGGTGGGGTCATCCACCATCCCGATCACCCGGTTCAGATGTATCGGCGGCTAGGTAGCAGCAAACCGTTGCGATATACCTCTACTGCCGCTAGTCCGTACCGCCCAAGGCAGGGTTCTGCTCACCCTCCCTGCCCCGCCGTGCCGCCCACGAGACCACCAGCAACCCGATGATCGCCGCCATCACCGAGGAAGCCAGCACGCCCAGCTTGGCCTGGTCCAGCAGCGCCGGTGCGTTGGCAAACCCCAGGGCGGCAACAAACAGCGACATGGTAAAGCCGATCCCGCCTAGGAACCCCGCGCCCAGGATCATCGGCCAGTTGAC
>DASTSL010000046.1:0-5225 GCA_035760705.1 Meiothermus sp.
CCCCCGGTAGATTGCGGTGCTGACAGGAATGCCGCCAGGCTGTGCTTGCAGGGGACGACCCCGTGCTGGCTGCGGTTTGCCTCGCCCAACCCGACGTGCACTCAAAACATCATCTCGCATGACCCCGACCAGCGTACACCGGCAATTCGTGATTTCCCCCGCCGGGCCCCCAGGCTGCGATCACCGGGGAAAAGTAATCTCGAGCCCGCCGGGGTCGCAAACGGCGTACCGAGGGGCACCGTCACCCCGTCCGTCCATGCGGTGGTGGTCGAACCTCGAGCGCCCCCGGGCCTGGCGGTTATCCCGGGCGGTGAGCCAACGCGCCGTCACAGCTCGAGCACGAGGGGTACGCCGCCCTGAGATAGGCAGACCCGCGGAGTTCCACTGGCCACTATCGGAATACTTGGCTACTTTGCTGCTCGGGGTATCGGAATACTTGGTCATTTCGCCGCCAGGGGTATCGGAATACTCGGCCAAAATCCGGGGTATCGGAATACTCGGCTACTTGGGCCCATAGGGGTATCGGAATACTCGGCTATTTTCAAATCGTCGCCAGACTGTAGCCCCGTGATTAATCGCTCCTGGGCGGCTTAATTCGAGCTGTCTGCCCCGCCTGATCGGAGCCTGGCCCCACCATCGGAATACTTGGCCGGTTGGGGGGGATGAATATCGGAATACTTGGCTACTTTGCTGCTCGGGGTATCGGAATACTTGGTCATTTCGCCCCCGCCACTATCGGAATACTCGGCTGGTTCGTAACCGGGAGTATCGGAATACTCGGCCAGTCTGGGCGCCCGAGTATCGGAATACCTGGCCAAACCGGGCGCAAAACTATCGGAATACTTGGCCGATTGGGGGTCAAAACTATCGGAATACTTGGCCAGATACGCCGATTTTCCGTGTCCAGCACAGCACCCGCCGCCGGGCCTTGATGTTGACATTAATATCAATAGTCTTTAAAAAATCAGTAGCCTTAAAAGGTCATCATCAGGGCCGCCGCGCGGCGTTCGCCGCGGGCCCTTCGGTATAATCGAGGACAATGGCACAGAAGAGCAACGAGAGCAACGAGATCCGGCGCTTCGACGAGGCCAACGTGGCGCGGCTCGGCCTGATCAGCATTCAAGAGCGCATTCCCTCCGACTTCACCAGCTGGACCATCGACTTCGCCGTCGACGGCCGCCAGGCCCGGCTCTCCTGTGTCGCGGTGGCCGAGCACGGCGGGGTGCCGCACGGGCTCGACAACGACGTCTCCTTGGCCCTCATCACCCTCTACCAGGAGGCCGGTAGCCCCGAGGACGGCACGGTGGTGACCACCGCCTACCGCATCCTCTCGGTGATCGGCTGGGACACCAGTGGCCACTACTACCAGGCCCTTAAGGAGAGCCTCGACCGGCTCACCACCGCCACCTTCACCGCGAGCGAGGCCTGGCGCAGCGGCACGAAGTGGACCACGGTCAAGTTCCGCTACATCGACCGGCTGGAGTACACCAGCGAAGACGACAAGCTGGGGCTCTCGGGGCAGAGCGTGCTCAGGATCAAGCTGGCCCGCGAGATCGTGGAGTCGATCCGGGCCAAGTACCTCAAGCCGCTCGACCTGGAGTTCCTCACCAGCCTGGACCGCCCCCTCACCCGCGCCCTTTACCGGCTGCTGGATGCCCAGCGGGTCACGCCGGAGGGGAGAGAGGTGACCCAGTTCCGCACCAACATCGTGGAGTGGGCCAAGGCTTGCAAGATCGTCGACCAGACTCCGAGCCGGGTGCGGCGCACGCTCGAAGGGGCCCACGCCGAACTGGTCGAGCGGGGCTATCTGGTCGCTGTGGAATACCAGGGGCGAGGCCCCAAGCAGGAGGTGATATACACCTTCGCCAAGCAAGCCGCCCTTCCCGAAGAGGCCCGTGAGGTGGTGGCCCGGCTCTCCCGCTACGGGGTGGCCCGCCCGGTGGCCCACAGCCTGATCGGTGTCTACGGGCTCGAGCGGGTGGAGGAGCGGATCGCCCGCTTCGAGGCCATCCTGCTCGCGGGGTACGCCCCGCGCAACCGGGCCGGCTTCTTAGTCGACGTGGTGCGCGACGACGAAGGCAAGTACAGCGACCCCGAAGGCTTTGCCTCGCGGAGCCGGCGGATGGAAGCGGACGCGGCCAGGGCCAAGCGGGCCGAGGCGGCCCGCCGCGCTGAGGAGCGCAAGCACCAGCAAGCCGAGGCGGAGTGGGAGACCTTGGACGCCAAGGGCCGGGCCACCAAGGCCATACGCATCCTCACCCTCATCCTGGGCAAGCACGTGCCGATTCGCTACTTCAGCGGGCTCATGGAGGCCTTCGAGACCGGACGGTTGGACCCGCGCGAGGTCGCCGAGGGGGCGGTGCGGGCCCAGGTCCAGCTGCAGCTGGTGCCCTTCACCCAGGAACTGATGCGGGCGTTGGATAGCCTGGAGGCGGAATGACCTGGCCCGTCAGCCGCGGCGGGTGCGCCGACCGCGGGCCTGGTTGCGCGGCTGGCTGAGGTGCAAAGGGAGCCGAGCTAATCGGGGAGATGCCCGCAGCGTACCCCTGGCGACGGCCAATGCACCAGCAGTCCCCAGCAGACCACTCGCTACACCTACTATGCCGACGGTATCAAGCGCCAGGAAGAGGTCATCGAGGTGGGCACCAAGGTCTACACCTACGACTCGCTACGTCTACACCTATAACTCACCAGTTGCCACCTACAAAACGCCTGCCAGACGCTTACAGTTGTGGGCAAAGACGAAACCCCAGACCTTGAGGGCGAAGCCCTGGAGGGTGGAAGCGTGGATGTGTTTGGGGAACAGCTCAGTTAGGGAAGAGCCGAGCGACTCAATGATCTTGCGGCCTAGGATATAGGATAGCGATGAACTGGCTGGGCTGATGGTAGCGTTTGGAGTTGTGCTTACGGATGGGGCGGAGTTGGATGCCTTGGGCTTGTAAGTCATCCTCGGCCTGGTAGTCGGTGTAGCCTCGGTCCACATAGAGTTCACTGCCCTCAGCCAGGTCTAAGAGCAGCAGGTACAACCCGTCCACGTCGGCGGTAGCGCCGGGGGAGAGCCCGACTTCACAGATGAACTGGTCATTGCTGGCCAGCAGATGTAGTTTCAGACCATGTCAGACCATGGAAGTAGACCCGTTTGCTGGGGATGTAGCCCCGGTAGGTCTGGCCTGGGGCCAGACGGCAGCGCAGGGCGCGGATGTTCTCGCACACCGGCAAGGGCAGGGTGTCCAGGATGTAGTGCTCGATGTCCCCCAGCCGCTGCCACAGGGTTTTGAACAGCGGCAGCAGCGAACAGCGGCAGCAGCGGGGGGATGAGGTAGCTCACCGCATGGAGCCTGCGGTTGAAGCGGCTCCGGGAGGGGACGAAGCTGAACAACCCCAGCTCCTGACATCGTTCTAGAGCCTTGTTCTGCCGCCCCCCGTGTTCGAGCGCAGCCAGTATCCATAGCGTCAGCACCACGCTCGCCGGGGTCTTGCTCTGCGGGTCATCGCGGTGTCCCAGAACCTTCACCAAATCGTCTACAATGCAATAGGCCACTAGAACAGTCCAGGTCATAGTGGCCTTACTTTTTGCCCTCCTGGGCTAATTGTCTAGGTGGCAACCTGCGTTATAATACTGAACACCACACTATCGCACACTTCACAGACGTTGCCGCCCATCCGGGCGGCAGCTGTTCCGTTTGGGACAAAGGATTTCTGGCTCCAGGGGGACTCGATCTTTGTGAAGAGCGCTCTAGGAGGTAGGGAGTAGGGTGAAGACGTTGAAAACCAGCGCCCACCTCCCACCCCCATCTCGTGCGTTGCTGAAAGTGGGCCACACGCCCAAAGTTGGTATCACACCCCTTCCTCTGGACTGGCACAGAAAGTGTATCCCAACCAAGGAACGGTATGGCCCTCCTCCACGGGGACATGCTTGATTGACTGGGTAGAGAAGAGGAATTTGGGTGCATGGTGTTTGGTATCTTGACAGCGCTTTCAAAATCTGCTTAACTCTACATGCAAGAAGCTACAGATTTCTGGAGGCACCTTGAGAGAAGCCGTAACTCTAAGCGATGTAGCCCGTGCTGCTGGCGTTTCTCCCAGTACGGTATCGCGGGTTATCAACGGGACGGCTCGAGTGAAGCCCCACAAGCGCGACGCCGTATTAAAGGCTATTGAGCGTTTGCACTATCATCCCAATATTCTGGCCAAAGGATTGGCCCAAGGGCGTTCGCTTACCATTGGCGTAATCACCCAGGAAATCAGCAGCCCCTTTTATGGCGAGATGCTCAAAGGGGTGGAGCAGGCCCTCGAGGAAACCCCATACCACCCTATATTCGCCAGCGGACACTGGCGTGCCGATCAGGAAGAGGCAGCCCTCAAGGTGCTGGTAGCTCGTCAGATAGACGCGCTGGTGGTAATGGACGGCAGTGTGCCGGAAGATAGGCTCCTAGAGCTGGTCAAGACCATGCCGGTGGTAGTGGTAGGGCGCAAGATTCCCGGCCTTCGCTGCCTGGGTATCGACAATGTCCGGGGGGCATACGAGGGAACCCAGCACCTCATCGAGTTGGGCCACCGCCGTATAGCCCATATTGCCGGCCCTCAGTCTCACCCCGACGCCATCGATCGCCTGAAGGGTTACCAACGAGCTTTAGAGGACGCGGGAATCGCATTTGACCCGGCCCTGGTAGTGGAGGGCGATTACCTCGAGCCCTCCGGCCTGCTGGCGGTGGAGGCCCTGCTGGCCCGGGGAGCGCTTTTTACCGCCATCTTCGCGGCCAACGACCAGATGGCCTACGGGGCCAACGTGGCGCTTTATCGCCGGGGCATTCGTGTGCCGCAAGATGTTTCCTTGGTGGGTTTTGACGATCTGCCGAGCTCGAGTTACTTTACCCCACCGCTTACCACGGTTCGGCAGCCCGGCTTGGAGATGGGCTGGGAAGCTGCTCGAATGGTACTGGATTTGCTTGAGGGCCGTCGCTATACCCCCAAAACCCTTTCAACTCGTTTGATGGTGCGAGAGTCCACCGCCCTTTTGCGCTCTCCCGGCATGCGTATATCACGCCCGTCCTGATGGCTTATGGGTGAGAAGGAGGTAATCGCGGGTAAAACAATCTGAAAGCGCTTTCAAAATAGCTCAAGGCCACATGTGGGGTGGGAAGCCCCAACCAAGGAGGAACCCATGAAGCGAATCTTGGTGCTGTTGATGCTCCTAGTGCTGGCTGGTTTGGGGGTGGCTCAAA
>DASTSL010000047.1:0-29733 GCA_035760705.1 Meiothermus sp.
GGCTTAGGTCTGCAGGGGGGCGAGCCCTTGAGGGGGCCGGGCCTTCTGAATTCGGCCAGCCGCTCCCTCTACTACCCTGGGGGCAAACCCGACGTACAGGCCGCCCTCATTCAAGCCGAAGAGTATCTGAAAGCCCTCAGATAAATCCTTCGGCCTTGAAGCGCTCGAAACCCTTTCGGGTCAGTTCTCCGAGTTCCTCGAGTTGTTCCGGGTTCAAATTTTTGAAGTTGAAACAGGCCTTACCTTGCATCCGTTTTTTCAACTCAGGTGAGATTCCTTCGAGAATCTCGGGGAAGCTATACACCGGCACGAGGTGATAGCTGACATAGTTCTTTTTGATCTGTACCGCGCCGAAGGCGTACTGATAGCCATCCTTGCGGCGGTAGTGGGTATCCACGCTGTAATCGCCGGGCTGGTCGGCCTTGATCTCGAGGCGGTCTTCGTAAGCCTTCATCACCATCTTGAGCTGATCGAACACTGCTTGGAAATCTGCTTCTTTAGCCATCGTGTATCCCCGATTTACCTCGAGCCAAATTACGCCATAAACCTAATTTATATCTAAGTTTATGCTAACATTTATGCATGACGGATTACAACCCACCCAGTATCGTCGGACGCGGCGCGGCTTCCAACCCCAGCAACCGCTTCGAGCGGGTGGAGGTGGTGGTAGATCCCCAGGATGACGATTTCGTGCCGCAGGAACTCAGGCCGCAAACGATTTTTTACAAGGATCAATCCCGTTCCTTCATCACCTACAACGACTCCCCCGACATCGGCTATAGCGCCTCGGTGAATCCGTATCGGGGCTGCGAGCATGGGTGTATTTATTGCTTTGCCCGTCCCACCCACGAATACCTGGGGTTTTCAGCGGGCCTCGATTTCGAGACCCGGATCATGGTCAAACTCGAGGCCCCTGAACTCTTGCGCAAAGAACTCTCCTCCAAGCGCTGGAAACCCCAGGTGGTGGGGTTTAGCGGGGTGACCGACATCTACCAGCCGGTGGAGAAGAAGCTCGAGCTGACCCGCCGCTGTCTGGAGGTGTTCCTCGAGTTCCGTAACCCGGTGGGGCTCGTCACCAAGAACTACCTCATCACCCGCGACCTGGACTTGCTCAAGGAGCTGGCCCAGTTCGACTGCGTCTCGGTGGCGGTCTCGCTCACCACCCTCGACGAAGATCTGCGCCGGGTGATGGAGCCCCGCACCTCCTCCCCCAGCCGCCGCCTCAAGGCAGTGGAGCTGCTGGCCAACGCCGGAATCCCGGTGGGGGTGCTGAACGCCCCGATCATCCCCGGCCTCACCGACGAGGAGATCCCCCGGCTGGTCAGGGCCGCCGCCGACGCCGGGGCGGACTGGGCCGCCTACAGCGTCGTGCACCTGCCCTATGGGCTCAAGGACTTGTTCGTGGACTGGCTCTCGCGGCACTTCCCGGAGCGCAAGGAGAAAGTCTTGGGGCGCATCCGGGCCATGCGGGGCGGCAAGCTCAACGATCCTCGCTTCGGCACCCGCATGAGCGGGGAGGGCCTTTTCGCCGAGCAGATCGCCAAGTTGCACCGCGCCGCCTGTAAGCAAGCCGGTCTGCCCCGGCGCAAGTTCAAACTCTCCACGAAACATTTCCGGGTGCCGGGGGTGAGCCAGCCGGGTCTGTTCGATTGAGCCAGGGCAATTTGCATTAAGATCGCACTGCGCGAGGATGGCAAACCGCCATGCCGATGAAGTTTTTCACCTCTAAGTCTGGTGCAGAAGTTACTACAACCGCCCTAGCGGTAGTATTCCAGCACCCGCCCGATGTCGGTGTGGTCCCACTCGCTCAGGTCTTCGCAGAGAAACCAGTACTCGAGCAACTCGCGAACCAAAGCCCGATCCGCGGCACTGAAGGACTCCGCCTGCCAGCTCTCTAACCGGCTCACCAGCACCCCCAGCCAATCCTCGCGGTGCTGATCGGCGATCCTCGCCAGGCCGGGGAAGTAGTAGCGGAAGCCCTCGCTCGAGAGAAAACAGGTCGGGTCCCAGCCAGCGTTCTCGACGTGGGCGTATGCGATCTTTTCTACCGGCACCTCGAGCAACTCCTGGTAATGCTCTTCGCACTCGCCGCAGTGATGGCGGTTGATGTAATCGTGGGGGCGCGGGTACTGGGCGAAGTGCGCTCGGATGCGCTCGAGGAGGTCTTGGGCCGGTGTGGCCATATTTCAGTCTAAGCTGCGCCAATGCACCCCTCGCGGATCACCTTTCCTGCGAGTCTGTACCAAAGCCAGGTGCAGGACCGAAGGTGTTCTGACCTCCGCGCTCGTCCTATAGCTATCACCAGGATAAAAACGTACCGGGCGGAGGGACCGGACTCGAGGTTGCACCTTGGTAACCTGATCTATGGTGGGCGCACTTATACCTGGGATCGCTCAAGCCGGGTAGCATAGGGGAAGTGGACATTTTGCAGATGTACCGCGAAACCGGGGCCCTGCTCGAGGGCCACTTTCTCTTGCGCTCAGGTCGCCACTCCCCGATGTTCCTGCAATCCGCCACCCTCATGCAGCACCCTTTGTATGCCGAGGCGATGGGGGAGGGGATCGCCGGGCTTTTCGAGGACCTGGACGTAGACTTCGTGATCGGCCCGGCCATGGGCGGGGTGGTGCTGGCCTTCGTCACCGCCAAGCACCTGGGCAGTCGGGCCCTCTTCGCCGAGAAGGACCCTCAGGGCGGGATGTACGTGCGGGAAGGGCTCACCATCCGTCCGGGCGAGAAGTTTTTGGCCGTCGAGGACGTGATCACTACCGGGGGATCGGTGCAGCGGGCCATCCAAGCTGCAAAGGCCAAGGGGGGGCAGTGCATCGCGGTGGGTGCGATCGTAGACCGGAGCGGGGGTCGGGCCGATTTCGGCGTGCCCTTGCGGGCGATCACCAGCCTCGAGTTCCCCACCTATGCTGCCGCTGACTGTCCTTTGTGCAAGGCTGGGGTACCCTTGCAGGAAGTATGACCATGCTGAACGCCGAACGCGGAACGCTAAGCGCCAAATGCGAAAGCTGCTTAAGGCCTACGACGGCCCTCCTCGCCCTCCTCCTCACGCTGATCCTGGGGTTTTCTTCCACCGCTCTAGCCCAGGGGGCCGCGGTCGAGCAGGCCCGCCAGGCGGTGCGGGACTGGCAGGCGGGCAAATACAACACCGACCCGGCCCAGGCCATCGGCAAGCCGCTGGACGAACAGCTCAAGATCCTCGAGCGAGCCTTCGCCTTCTCCCCGGTGCCGCGGGGACTCGAGGTCAACCTCGACCAACCTGAGTACGCCCAGAGCCCCGACGGCACTACGGTGGTCCGCTTCCCCGCCACCGTGGGGGGCCAGGGGGGCAACGTCCAGGTTTCGCTACGGGGGAATCAAGTCACCGGGATCGGCTGGGTCTCGGATGCGAGCCTGATCCCGGCTTGGATCTCGAGCCCGATGGCTTGGTGGGCCTTCCTGGGGCTTTCCTTGCTGTGGCTGGCGCTGCTATTTTTACCCGGAAGGCTGCGCGGTTTGTGGCAGGAAGGCTGGGCCTTGGTGCGGCAGTATGGCGGGCTCTACCTCGGCATCAACGTGGGGCTTTATGGGCTTTTCGCGCTGGGCTCCTTCACCGCTTACGCCTCCCCCCAAGTCGCCATGCTGGTGCAAAAGCTGGTCGGCGGGGCCTTGCAACAGGTGGGCTTGGGCGGGCTGCTCTCGGCGGGGCCGCTCGAGGTCGCCTTGGTGATCTTCTTCTGGAACTTCACCCGCGGCCTTTTGCTCACCACCGCCCTCCCGGCGCTGGCCTGGGGGGTTCCCGCGCTGCTCCTCAACGGCCTGCGCTACTTCTTCTTCGGGCTGGCTCTGTCCCCCGCGCTCTTCCCGGCAGGCCGCTACCTCTTCCACCTCCCGACCCTGATCATCGAGCTTCAGGCTTACATCCTGGTGACCTTTGGCGGGATGGTGCTGCTCTCTAAGGTGCTGCGGCGCGAGGGGTACAGGGCGGGCCTTCGGGCCCTGGCGCTCACCGTCTACTTGGGGGCCTTCTTCCTGGTGGTGGGGGCTTTCTACGAGGCTTACTCGCTCATCTACCTGATGCGGTGACGAGATGGAACACCCTGCCGTTGGCCGCGTCGAGGCGGTGAACAAGAACTCCTCACACACTTTCTTGAAGCCTACCCAGCCGAGCATCCGTCTGCTGGCCGGGTTGGGGGTGGAAGGCGACGCACACTTGGGGGTGACGGTCAAACACCGCTCGAGGGTAGCCCGCGACCCCAGCCAGCCCAACTTGCGCCAGGTCCGCCTGATCCACGCCGAACTGCACGACGAGCTGCGCGGACGCGGGTTCGGCATAGGGGCGGGGAAGATGGGCGAGAACCTCACCACCCGGGGGATTGACCGGCTCGGTCTGCCGACCGGGACCCGCTTGTATATCGGGGCGGAGGCGGTGGTCGAGGTCACCGGTCTGCGCAACCCCTGTGCCCAGCTCGAGGGCCTCCAGCCGGGCCTGATGGCCGCCGTATTGGACCACGACCAGCAGGGGAACCTGATCCGCAAGGCCGGGGTGATGGGGATCGTGAAGGCCGGGGGCGAGGTGCGGCCCGGCGATCCGATCCGAGTCGAGTTGCCACCCGGGCCCCACCGGAGGCTCGAGCCCGTTTGAGCCGGTACGGTAAGAATAAACCTATGAAGATCGCCGTTCTCGGTGCGGGGGCCTGGGGCACGGCCCTGGCCATTCTCGCTGCTAGCCGCGGGAGTGAGGTTTCGTTGTGGGCCCGGCGGGCCGAGCAGGCCGAATCCCTGCTGGCGATGCGGGAAAACCGCGATTACCTGCCGGGGGTGGCCCTACCCCCCACGATCCGGCCCACTGCGGACCCCGAGGAGGCCCTCCAGAGGGCCGAGTTCGCGGTGGTCGCCATTCCCTCCAAGGGCTTGCGCGGCACTCTGGCCGGGTTGCCCCCGGCCCCGGCCTACGTCTCCGCGACCAAGAGCCTCGAGTACACCGACCACGGCCTTTTACGCATGACCCAGGTCATCCGCGAGGTCACCGGGGTCTCCCGGGTAGCGGCGCTTTCCGGCCCCAACCACGCCGAGGAGGTGGGGCGCTTTTTGCCTGCCGCCGCGGTCGCTGCTTCCCCCGATGAAGGTCTGGCTCGAGCGGTCCAGCAGGTCTTCTCCGGCCCCAGCTTCCGCGTCTACACCAGCGCCGACCTGCTCGGGGTGGAACTGGGCGGGGCGCTCAAAAACGTGATCGCCCTGGCCGCCGGGATGTCGGATGGGTTGCGGCTGGGTGATAACGCCAAGGCCGCGCTGGTGACCCGTGGCCTGCGCGAGATTGTGAAGTTTGGCGTGGCCCAGGGCGCCGAGGTCGAGACCTTCTACGGGCTCTCTGGGCTGGGCGACCTGGTGGCGACTGCGACCAGCCTGCACTCGAGAAACCGCGGGGCGGGCGAGAAGATCGTGCGGGGGGCCACCATGGCCGACCTCGAGGCCCAGAAGCAAGTCGTCGAGGGCCTCTACACGGTCAAGGCCCTCCATGCTTGGGACAAGCAAACCGGGGCCGAACTGCCCATCACCGAGTCGGTGTATCAGGTCATCTACGAGGGGGCGGACCCCCTGAAGGAACTCTCCGAGCTGATGGGGCGGGAGGCCAAGCCCGAGTAGAGCCCGCCGGTTTCGAATCGAAACCTCGAGACCTTTGCTGTTTACGGGCCAATCTTCGGCCTGTGAACGACACTGGGGTATCTCCCCAGGAAAAGCCCGAATTGACATCTTGATTTCGAATGAATATCATACCGAAACAATAACGAAACATCGAACCTCTCTGATGTGTTGTCGTCACCGGTGCGCTTTCGAGGAGGTGGGTATGCGGCATAGGGCGAAAGTATTGGGGCTGTTGGCTATTCTGGGACTTTTGGGTCTGGGCTTGATGCTGGGACAAGGTCAGGGGGCTAAGCCTGCCAAGCTGGTGATCGCCGCGGTGGCGGGGGATGAGGATTTGGGTCTGAAAGCGGTAGCCCCGATGTACGAGAAGGAGACTGGGATCAAGCTCGAGATCGTCGAAAGCCCCTATCCGCAGCTCTACGAGAAGCTGGTGACGACGTTCCAGGCCGGGGGCCAGACCATCGACATGGCCATGATCGACGACCCCTGGATGCCCAAGTTTGGCACCGAGGGCTGGCTCGAGCCGCTCGACACGCTGGGCTTCACCCGCGACCCCGACATCCCCTCGGTGGTCTATGACGTGGGCACCTGGCCTCCCCCCAGGGGGCCGGTTCCGCCTTCGGAGCGAAACAAAGACAAACACCTCTACGGCATCACCATCGTGGGCAACGTGGAGATGTTCGCCTACCGAAAGGACAACTCCCCCGCCCCCCGCACCTGGACGGACGTGCTCAACACCGCTAAGCGGCTCAACAAACCGGGCTATGCCGGCTATGTGATCCGCGGTGCGGCCACCAACCCCATCGTGGCCGACTGGCTGCCGATCCTGTGGTCTTTTGGCGGGGATGTGTTCGACAACAACTGGAAATGCACCCTGACCTCGGCCAATGCCGTGCAGGCCGCCAACTTCCTGGTCAGAGACCTCAAGGCCGTGGCCCAGAGCGGCCCGGAGAGCACCGACGCCGCCGACCGCTCGCGCCTGCTGATGACCGGCCAGGGACATCAGTCCACCATCTGGCCTGGCGAGGTCACCGGCTTTACCGAGAACCCCAAAGTCTCCAAGACCATCGGCAAGCTGACCTACATCAAGATGCCGGGCGGCCCCAGCGGCCAGCCCGGTAGGGGCATGATGGGCAACTGGCTCCTGATCATCCCCAAAGGCTCGCCCAACGCCAAGGCTTCCGCCGACTTTATCAAGTGGCTGACCTCGCCGCAGACCCAGAAAGCCTACGTCGAGGCCGGGGGCATCCCCTCGCGCAACAGCATCCTCAAAGACCCGGCGATGAACCAGAAGCATGCTTACTTCGCCGCGCTGGCCGACTCGCTAGCCTCTGGACCCAACTGGCGGCCCCGCACCGATCAGTGGAACGCGGTGGAGACCTCCATTGGCACCAACCTCAACGCCGCCCTGGCCGGACAACAGACCGCCGAGCAGGCCATGCAGAAAGCCTGTAGCGAG
Source organism: Meiothermus sp. (assembly GCA_035760705.1). Taxonomy (GTDB): domain Bacteria; phylum Deinococcota; class Deinococci; order Deinococcales; family Thermaceae; genus Allomeiothermus. The sequence continues at coordinate 7,091 of DASTSL010000047.1, forward strand.
ATCGACACGATCATGAAGAAGGCCGGGTACTAAACGAGGCTCGAGGGCCGCAATGAAGGCGATGAGCGACTAGCCATGAGCAGTGAGCCAAAGGCTTTCTCGAAGCTCTGAGTTTTGTTGGCCCTCGACCCTGGACGCGCGACGCTCCTCATGACCAACCCCGGTGACCCACTGCGCCCCGCGCTCCCCCCGAGCCGAGGGGGGCGGCTCAGTCGCCAGGAGCGCTTGGCGTACTGGATGCTTTTCCCGGTGCTGGGGTTGGTTTTTTGCATCGTCAGCTACCCCTTCGGGGTGGCGCTGCTGCAGTCGGTGACGGCGACCCGGGGCGGGAAGTTGGTGGGGCTCTTGAACTACCAGGGCAGCCTCGAGAACCCCCTGCTCTACGCGGCCCTCAAGCAGACTGCCATTTACGCGGCGATCGTGCTCCCGGTAGAGATCGGGCTGGGCTTGCTGCTGGCGCTTTTGGTGCACCGTACGGTGCGCTCGAGCGGGCTCAAGCTGAGCCTGTACCTGCTGGCCATCACCCCTATGGTGATCCCGCCGGTGGCGGCGGGGGTGATCTTCCGTCTGATCTACGCCCCCAACTATGGGGTGTTGAACCATCTGCTCATCATGGCGGGCTGGATCAAGCAGGAGATCAACTGGCTGGGCCAGCCCTACACCGCCATGCTCGCGGTGGCCAGCGTGGACATCTGGCAGTGGATGCCGTTTGTGTATCTGGTGCTCTTCTCCGGGCTCCAGACCGTGCCCAGGGAATCGGTAGAGGCTGCCCAGGTGGACGGGGCCACCTCCTGGAGCCAGTTCTGGCACATCGAGTTGCCCTACCTGAGGCCCCTGCTGCTATTGATCCTCTTCTTCCGCCTGGCCGACGTGTTGCGGGTCTTCGATCACATCTTTATCCTCACTGGCGGGGGGCCGGGGACCACCACCCAGTTGCTCTCGTTGTACTTGTATCGCATCGCCTTCAAGTTTTTCGACACCGGCGAGGCGGCGGCGCTGGCGGTGATGGTGATGGTGGGGATCAGCCTGTTCTACTCGCTGATCACCCGGCTGCTGCCGCTGGAGAGGGATTGATGCGACGGTCGGGTTGGTTCTGGCGGGTCATCGCCATCCCGGTGCTGGTGGCCTTCGGGCTGGTCTATCTGTTCCCCCTGTACTGGCTGGTCGCCACCTCGCTCAAGGGGCAGAGCGAGCTGCTGAGCAGCATCGTGCCCACGCTGGTGCCGCAAGCCCCCACCCTCGAGCCCTTCCATACCGTGCTCATCGAGAAGGGCAACTGGAAACTGTTGCGCAACAGCGTGCTGGTCTGCGCCGCCACGGTCCTGACCACGCTCACTCTGGGCCTCCTGATCACCTACCCCATCACCCGCTTGCCGGTCTCGAGGGGGGTGCGGGTGGGGGTGCTGAACTGGGCGCTCAGCCTGCGCTTTTTGCCGCCGGTGGCGGTGGTGGTGCCCTATTTCGGGGTGGTACGTACCCTGCAGCTTTACGACAACCCGCTGGCGCTGGTGCTCATCTACACCCTATTCAACCTGCCCTTTTCGATCTGGATGCTCAAGAGCTTTCTCTCCGAGGTGCCCTTAGAACTCGAGGAAGCAGCCTTCGTGGACGGCGCGACCCGGCCCGTCGCGTTTTTTCGGGTGTTGCTGCCGTTGGTGGCCCCCGGCCTCCTGGCGGCGGGTATCATTATCTTCGCCTTCGCCTGGAGTGAATTTTTGTTCGCCCTGATCCTGACCCAGACCCCCCGGGCCCAGACCTTTCCGGTGGGGGTGCAGACCTTCGTCACCCAGTTCAACCTGATCTGGAACGAGATGGCCGCCGCCGGTCTGATCGCCCTGCTGGTTCCCCTGATCCTGATGATCCTGGCCCGGCGCTACGTGCTGGCGGGGCTTACCTTCGGGGTGATCCGCGAGAAATAAGGCTTTGGAGAGAACCCTATGAACGAACTGTATCTGAACGGCGCGACCCTCATGACCACCCCCACCCCGCGTCAGCTCGAGGTGGCTCTCAAAGCCGGTTTTGCGGGCATCGAGGCCAGGGCCGAGCGTTTGCGGGGTAAAGAGCATCAGAGCGAACTCGAGGCCACCCGATCCGCCCTAAAGCAAGGCGGCAAGGTGCTGAGCCTCAACGGCCTGGGACTTCAACCTCTGCCGGATGGAAAGCTCGACGCCAAAAAGCTCGAGGCCGACCTGCCCGAGCTACTCGATATCACCGCCGCCCTGGGCGCTGGGTTACTGCTGGTCGTCCCGCTGCGGGCCGCCGGAGTTTCCTTCGAGGCCGCGCTGGAGGGGATGCGCGAGGGCCTGGCCCGGGCTCAGGAGGCCGCGAAAAAGTACGAGATTGGGCTAGGGTTCGAGTTTTTGGGGTTTGCCGACTGCCCGGTGAATACCTCGGCCAAGGCCCTAAAGCTAGCAGAAACCCTGCCCGGCATTGGCTTCGTGCTGGATTCCTGCCACGTGTACGCCTCGGGGAGCGGGCTTGGTGATTTCCCCGCTGCCAGGTTGCACCTGGTTCACCTTAACGACTGCGCTTTGCCTCCCTCCATGAGCATCGAAGACGGGGATCGGGTGCTGCCGGGAGAGGGGGGGATTCCCCTGCGCCAGTACGTGCAAGGGTTGCGCTCGGGCGGGTTTGGCGGGCCGTGGAGCCTCGAGACCTTCAACCAGGCTCTGTGGCGCCAAGACCCCCAAGAAGTAGCGCTCGAGGGGTATCGCAGGTTGAGGGCCGTGCTGGAGTAGATCTCGGGGTGGCCGAGATGTCGGGGGAGTGGGTCTGGAGAAAGACTTTCCCACAAGCCACGAGCCAAGAATGGAGACCGTAGTATGAACAGCGAACGTTTGACCGTCGCCCAGGCCATCGTCAAATTCCTGGCCGCTCAGTATGCCGAGCGCGACGGGCGACAGAGGCGGCTGATCGCGGGGGTGTGGGCTATCTTCGGGCACGGGAACGTGGCGGGGCTGGGGCAGGCGCTCGAGGAGTACGGCGGAGCGCTGGACCTGCCCACCTACCGCCCGCAGAACGAGCAGGCCATGGTCCACCTGGCGGCGGCTTACGCCAAGCATATCGGTCGCACCAGCACCTTCGCCTGCACCGCCTCCATCGGCCCCGGATCGCTCAACATGATCACCGCTGCCGCCGGGGCCACCATCAACCGGCTCCCGGTGCTGCTCTTTCCCTCCGATTACTTCGCAGGCCGCATCCCCGACCCGGTACTGCAACAGCTCGAGCACCCCGTCGAGCACGACGCCAGTGTCAACGACGCCTTCCGGGCGGTGAGCCGCTTCTTCAGCCGGATTTCCCGCGCCGAACAGCTTCTTTCCGCCCTGCCCGAGGCCATGCGGGTCCTCACCGATCCGGCGGAGACCGGCGCGGTCACGGTCTGCCTCCCCGAGGACGTGCAGACCGAGGCTTACGACTGGCCGGTGGAGTTCTTCGCCCGGCGGGTCTGGCGCATCCGCCGCCCGGTGCCCGAGCCGGAGGTGGTGGCTGAGGTAGCGAACCTGATCCGTCGGTCAGAGCGCCCCCTGATCATCACCGGCGGGGGAACCCTCTACTCTGAGGCCCACCGGGAACTCGCGGCGTTCGCGGAGAGGTTGGGGATTCCCGTCGCGGAGTCGCAAGGAGGCAAGGGAGCCCTACCCTGGAATCACCCCATGAACGTGGGCCCGGTGGGCGCCAACGGCGGCACGGCGGCCAACCGGCTGGCCCGCGAGGCCGATCTGGTCCTCGCCATCGGGACGCGGCTGGGCGACTTCGTCACCGCATCCAAGACCGCCTTCCAGAACCCCCAGGTGCGGTTCGTCGGGTTGAACGTGGTACCCTTCGACGCTGCTAAGCTCTCTGGGGTTTCGCTGGTGGCCGATGCCCGGCGCGGGCTCGAGGCCCTGACCGCCACCCTCGAGGGCTTCCAGGGCACTTCGGCCCCCTACCGCGAGGAAGTCGCCCGGCTCAAGCGGGAGTGGGACGCCCTGGTGAGCGAGTACCGTACCCCCCGGCCCGAGAAGAAGGAGATGGCCCAGGCTGAGGTGATCGGCCTGGCCAACGAAGCCTTTGGCGGGCAGGCCACGGTGATCTGCGCGGCGGGGAGCCTGCCCGGCGACCTCCTCAAGCTCTGGCGACCCGAAGACCCCCGCGCCTATCACCTCGAGTACGGCTTCTCCTGCATGGGGTATGAAATCCCTGCGGCTTTAGGGGTCAAGCTGGCCGATCCCCCCCGCGAGGTGGTGGTGTTCATCGGGGATGGCAGCTACCTGATGCTGAACTCCGAGATCGTCACCGCCGTGGCGGAGGGCCTGGACTTCACGATCCTGCTCCTGGACAACCGGGCCTTCGGCTCGATCCGGGGTTTGCAGACGTCGCTCGGCTCGCCCTCCTTCAACAACGAACTGCGCCATCGCGACCCCCAGACGGGCCGCACCGATGGGCCTACCGTGTGGGTAGATTTTGCCCGGCACGCCGAGACCATGGGGGCTCGAGCCTGGCACCCACAGAACTACGACGAGCTAAAAAAAGCCCTCGCCCAAGCCAAGGAGACCCAGGGCGTGCGGGTGATCGTGGTGGGGGTGAGCGTGGACGACCGTGTACCCGGTTTCGAGAGCTGGTGGGACGTGCCGGTGGCGCAGGTCTCCGGGCAAGCCAGGGTCAAGGAGGCCCGCCAGGAATACGAGGCTTACCTGAAAAAGCAGCGCAGGGTTTTCTTAGAGGAGTCCTGATGTCCATTCGCTTCGCTAACGCACCGTGTTCGTGGGGAACCATCGAGGGCTGGGGCCAGGGGATCGGTTACCGGCAGATGCTCGACGAACTCGTCGAGACCGGCTACACCGGCACCGAGCTGGGCGACTACGGCTACATGCCAACCGACCCCGAGCAACTGCGCTTAGAACTCATCTCGCGCCACCTGACCATGCTGGGGGCCTACGAGGGGGTGTATTTGCGCGACCCGGGCACCCACCCCGACGGCGAGCGGCGGGTTTTGCGCACTGCCCGCTTGCTCAAGAGCGTGGCTGATGTGGGGGACGGCTGGCAGCCTTTGGTGGTGCTGGCCGACGAGCACAGCCGCGACCCGCTGCGCTTCCAGAATGCCGGGCACGTGACCCCCGAGATGAGCCTTTCCGATGCCGATTGGAAGGTGTTCGCTCGCGGGGCCGAGCAGATCGCCCGCGCCGTCCACGACGAAACCGGGCTCAAGACCGTCTTTCATCACCACTCGGCGGGGTACGTGGAAGCTCCCTGGGAGATCGAGGAGTTCCTGATCCGCACCGATTCCTCGGTTTTGGGCCTGGTCTTCGACACCGGGCATTATCTCTACGGGACCGGCTCGAGCGAGCCGAGTTTGGTGCTGGAGGGGCTCGAGACCTTCCAGAGCCGCCTCTGGTACGTCCACTACAAAGACCTAAACCCCACAGTGGCCGAGGAAGCCCGCACCCAGGGGCTCAACTACAAAGAAGCCGTCGGCAAAGGGGTTTTCTGCGAGCTGGGCCGGGGCGTGATCGACTTCGGCCAGGTGACGCGCAAGCTCGAGCAGCTCGGCTACAGTGGCTGGGTCACGGTCGAGCAGGACGTGCTTCCGGGGATGGGCGAGCCCAAGCTGAGCGCGGCGCACAACCGGGAACATCTGCGGAGGGTGACCGGGATATGAGTCAGGGAACTGGCGACCGAGCACCGAGTGCCGGACGAACCGAAGGGCAGGGGGGAGCCCCACGAAGGAAAGCTTTCTCGGACCCCGCTTCTGAGCCCGTAGCCCGCAGCCCGCTGCTCGACCTCATCACCCTCGGTCGCTCCTCGATCGACCTTTACTCCAACGACATCGGGGCAGCCTTCCCGGACATCCACACCTTCGGGGCGTACATCGGCGGGAGCCCACTGAATATTGCCGTAGGGGCGAGCCGCCTGGGGCTCAAAACCGCCCTGCTCACGGCGGTGGGCACGGACAAGGTGGGGGAGTTTGTCCTCGAGCGCCTGCGCCGCGAAAACGTCGAGACCCGCTTCATCCCCCAGAAGCCGGGAACCCGCACCAGCGCGGTGCTCTTGGGCATCGAGCCGCCGGATAAATTCCCCATCACCTTCTACCGCGAGGGCGCCGCCGACATCCAGCTTTCCATTGACGACGTGCTGGCCGTGCCGATCGAGGAGGCAGGGGCGCTCGAGATCTCCGGCAGCGCGCTGGCCAAGGAGCCCAGTCGCAGCGCGACTTTTCTCGCCGCCGAGCGGGCCGAGGCGGCGGGCGTGCCGGTCTACCTCGACCTGGACTTCCGCGCCGACCAGTGGCACGACGTGAGGGCGTTCGGGGTCAACATAAGGGCGCTCTTGCCGAAGGTAGCGGTCGCCCTCGGCACCGAGGAGGAGATCAACGCGGCCATGCTGAAGGACCCCGCCGACATCACCATCCGCGAGAGCCAGATCACCGCCCCGGAGATCCGCGGCGACGTGGAGGCCAACATCCGGGCCTTGCTGCGTGGCCCCGAGGCCCTGGTGGTGAAGCGGGGGGCCAGGGGGGCCGAGGTTTACCTGAAAAATGGTGAGGTCGTGCGCGCCCCCGGCTTCCCGGTGGAGGTGGTGAGTGTGCTGGGGGCCGGAGATGCCTTCGCGGCGGGCTTCATCTATGGTCGCTCGCAGGGCTGGGACTGGTACAAGAGTGCCCGCATGGGTAACGCCTGCGGGGCCATCGTGGTGACCCGGATCGGCTGTGCCGACTTCACGCCGTATCTGGGCGAGGCGCTCGAGTTCATCCGGTCGAAGGGTGGGTTTTGATGGTAGTTGCGCCAGACGCGAAACGCCGAACGCAGAACGCACAAGAAACGTTTTTAGCGTCTAGCATTTGCCACTTTACCCGGAGGTTCACATGAATAAAACCTATGGCGTCGCTTTGTTAGGTGCGGGGCGGATGGGGCTCGAGCATGCCCGGACGTTGCTGGGGATCGGCGAGGCGCGGGTGGTGGCGGTCGCCGACTTGGTGACCCAGGCCGCCCAGAACGCGGCGAGCCTGTTGCGGGCCGAGAAGGTCTACGCCGAGCCGGAGGCGGCCATCGCCGACCCCAACGTGGAGGCGGTGGTCATCGTCACCCCCACCGACACCCATGCCCGCTTGATCGAGGCGGCAGCCTTGGCCGGTAAAGCGGTGTTCTGCGAGAAGCCGGTCGCCAAGGATTTAGCCGAGACCCGGCGGGTCATGGCCTTGGTGGAGGAGCGCGGCGTGCCCTTCCAAATCGGGTTCCAGCGCCGCTACGACCCGCCCTACGCCCAGGCCAAGGAGGCCATCGAGGCCGGGGAGATCGGCTTGGTCGAGCAGTTTATCGCGGTGATGCGCGACCCGGCCCCGCCCGCCCTGGATTACCTCAAGGTCTCGGGGGGCATCTTCCTCGACCAGTCCATCCACGACATCGACTGTGCCCGCTTCTTGGTGGGCGAGGTGGAGGAGGTCTCGGCCTGGGGCGCGGTGCGGGTGGACCCGGCCATCGGCGAGATCGGGGATGTGGACACCACCAACCTCAGCCTGCGCTTCGTGAGCGGGGCGTTGGGCGTGATCCAGAACTCGCGCCGGGCCGTCTACGGCTACGACGTGCGCACCGAGGTCTTTGGCTCGGGGGGCAAGCTGGTGATGGACGCGACCCCCAAGACCCCCTTGTGGCATTACTCGAGCGGGGTCAGCGCCAACCACTACCACTTCTTCATGGACCGCTTCAAGGAGGCCTATCGGCTCGAGCTCGAGGCCTTTTTCCGGGCGCTGGCCACCGGCAAGAAGCCCACGCCGGGAACTCGAGACGCGATCGAATCCCTGCGGATCGCCCTGGCCGCCACCAAGAGCCTCAAGGAGAAGCGCCCGGTGCGGCTCGAGGAGGTCGTGTGAACCAGCGCAAACCTCGTTCGGGGCCGGGGGTGTTGCTCGAGGTGAACCCGGTCACGGCGGGCTGGAAGTACCTGTCGTTCGAGGTGGTGGCGCTGCCCCCCCGCTACACCCATAAAAGCCAAACCGGAAACCACGAGGCCGCCCTGGTGCCTTTATCGGGGGCGATGCGGGTCAAGGTTGCTGGCCAGACCTTTGACCTCAAGCGTCAGGACGTGTTCGGTGAATTGCCCCAGGTGCTCTACCTCCCCCCCGGCGGCGAGTTCGTAGTGGAGGCGATAACCCAGGCCCAGTTGGCCCTGGGCAGCGCCCCCGCCGAGGGCCGCTACCCCTTGCGGCTCTTCCGGCCCGAGGAGATGCGCCGCGAGATGCGCGGGGGGGCCAACGCCACCCGCCAGGTCAACCACATCCTGGGGCCGGACCTGCCCGCCGAGCGGTTGCTCTTATACGAGGTCTACACTCCCTCAGGTTTCTGGTCGGGCTGGCCGCCGCACCGCCACGACGGACGGATGGGATCCTTGTACATCGAGGAGACCTACTACTACCGGATCAGCCCCCCCACCGGCTGGGCCGTCCACCGCAACTACAGCCCCGAAGATGAACTGGACGAGCTGTTGTTGGTCCGCGACGGTGACCTGGTGCTGGCCCCCAAGGGCTATCACCCGGTCGCGGCCCCGCCCGGCTCCAACGTCTACTACCTCAACTACATGGCCGGGGAAGCCCTGAACGAGGCCCGGGCCACGCCCCCGGTGGACGACCCCGACTGGGGCTGGATGCGGGAGGACTGGGCGGGAAGACCGCTGGTGCTCCCCATCGGAAAGGGGTGAGGCTTGAAGACCGAGGACCGGCGCAGCAAGATCATCGAACTCCTCGAGCAGAAGGGCTCGGTTCAGGTAGACGAGCTGGTCGGGCTCTTCGGGGTCAGCCATGTCACCATCCGCAAGGACCTCACCGAACTCGAGGACCGCGGCCTGCTGCACCGCACCCACGGCGGGGCCACCTTCGCCCACAAGAGCCTCTTCAACCCCTCCTTCCGCGAGAAGCTCCATCTCCAGCAAAACGAGAAGCTGAGCATCGCCCACGCGGCCATCCAGTACATCGAGGAGGGCGACACGCTCATCCTCGATGCGGGAACCACCACGCTGATGCTGGCCCGGCTGATGAAGCACCGCTTCCGCTCGCTCTACGTCATCACCAACTCGGTGCCGATCGCCCTCGAGCTCTCTGAGACCCGCTGGGACCTGCTGCTCCTGGGCGGGCAGGTGCGCCACCACAGCATGGCCCTGATCGGCCCGGCGACGGTGCGAGCCCTGGAGGTCTACCACGCCGACAAGGCCTTTATGAGCGCCACCGGGGTCTCCCTCGCCAAGGGCTACACCACCCCCAACCCCTACGAGGCCGAGACCAAGCGAGCCATGATCGAGGCGGTGGACGCGGTGTACGCCCTGGTGGATAGCTCCAAGCTGGGGCGGGCTACGCTCGCCAGCTTCGCCTCCCTGCGGGAAGCCGACCTGCTCGTCACCGACGCCGGGGCCGACCCGGGGTTCCTGGAGAACATGCAACGGCTCGAGCTAAAGGTTCACTTGGCCGAAACCCATCCCTCGGCCCACCCGCGCACCGCCAAGGCCGATTGAGATTTGCTTTCTTGCTAAGTAGCAAGATGAGGCAAAGGGCTCGGATCGGATCGGGTCAGTTGTCCTACACCAGAAGGGGCGGGTCACCCCGCTCCCTTCTGTGCCCCTGCGTTTCTTCAGGCCGGTTGTTTCTGGCTCCCCGCCAGGTACATCCAGGTCTCGAGCACCGTGTCGGGGTTGAGCGAGATGCTCTCGATGCCCTGATCCAAAAGCCACTTGGCGAACTCGGGGTGATCCGAAGGCCCCTGCCCGCAGATGCCGATGTACTTGTTCATCTTCTTGGCGGTCTGGATGGCCCGCTCGAGCAAAAACTTCACCGCCGGGTCTTGCTCGCTGAAGAGGTCGGCCACGATGCCGGAGTCGCGGTCTAGGGCCAAAGTCAGTTGGGTCAGGTCGTTGGAGCCGATGGAGAAGCCGTCCACGTGTTGCAGGAACTCCTCGGCCAGGATGGCGTTAGAGGGCACCTCGCACATCATGATGACCCTGAGGCCATTCTTGCCCCGCTCGAGCCCATGGGACTTCATCACCTCGAGCACCGCCAGCAGCTCGCCCACCGTGCGCACGAAGGGGATCATGATCTCCACGTTGGTCAGGCCCATCTCGTCGCGCACGTACTTCATGGCCTCGCACTCCATGGCGAAGGCCCCGGCGAAGGACTCGGCCCGGTAACGCGAAGCCCCGCGGAAACCGATCATGGGGTTTTCCTCCTTGGGCTCGTAGCGGTCCCCGCCTAGGAGGTGGGCGTACTCGTTGGACTTGAAGTCCGAAAGCCGCACGATCACCGGGTTGGGCGCGAAGGCCGCCGCGATCGTCGAGACCCCCTCGGCCAGCTTGCTCACAAAGAAAGTGCGGGGGTTCGGGTATCCCGCGCTGCGCCGCTCGATCTCGGCCTTGAGGTCGGGGGGTAGGTTGGGGTAGTCGAGCACCGCTTGCGGGTGCAGCGCGATCACGTTGTTGATGATGAACTCGAGCCGGGCTAGCCCCACCCCGGCGTTGGGCAGGCTGGCAAAGCTGAAGGCCCGCTCCGGCGTGGCCACGTTCATCATGATCTTGACCGGGATCTCTGGCATCTGGTCGAGATGGATCTTCTGCACCTCGAAGCGCAGCTTGCCCCGATAGACCTTGCCGATATCCCCCTCGGCGCAGGAGACCGTCACCATATCGCCATCAGTGAGCTTCTCGGTGGCATCCCCGGTGCCCACCACCGCGGGGATGCCCAGTTCCCGGGCCACGATGGCCGCGTGACAGGTGCGCCCGCCCCGGTTGGTGATGATGGCCGCCGAGCGCTTCATCACCGGTTCCCAGTCGGGGTCGGTCATGTCCGCGACCAGCACGTCGCCGGGCTCTACCCGGTGCATCTCCTTGGGGCTCTGGATGACCCGCACGGCTCCGGCCCCGATGCGGTTGCCCACGCTGCGCCCGCTCACCAGCACCTCGCTGCGCTCCAGCAGGGTGAACCGCTCGATCACCCGACCCATGCGACTCTGCACGGTCTCGGGGCGGGCTTGCAGGATATACAACACTCCGTCAATCCCGTCCTTGGCCCACTCGATGTCCATCGGGCGCCCGTAGTGCTCCTCGATCAGGATGGCTTGCCGAGCCAGGAACTCGGCGTCTTGGTCGGTGATGGAGAAGCGCATCCGGTCGGCTTCGGGCACCGGGACGGTCTGGATGGGCTCGTCGCCGTCGGCGTAGACGATTTTCTGCATCTTGGTGCCTAGGTGCCGCTGCAAGATAGCGGCCTTCCCAGTTTTGAGTGCGGGTTTGTACACGTAGAACTCGTCGGGGTTCACCGCCCCCTGCACGATCAGCTCGCCCAAGCCGTAGACCGAGGTGATGAATACCGCGTCGCGGAAGCCGGATTCGGTGTCGAGGGTAAAGATTACCCCGCTGGCCCCCAGGTCGCTCCGCACCATACGCTGGATGCCCGCCGAGATGGCCACCTGTTCGTGGGCGAAGCCGTGGTGGACCCGGTAGGCGATGGCGCGGTCGTTGTAGAGCGAGGCGAAGACCTTTTTGACGCTAGAAAGCACGTTCTCGATCCCGCGCACGTTGAGGTAGGTCTCCTGCTGTCCGGCGAAGGAGGCCTCGGGCAAATCTTCGGCGGTGGCCGAGGACCGCACCGCTACCGAGAGTTCGGGGCCGGAGTGGTTTTCCAGCTTGGCATAAGCCCCCCGGATGGCTGACTCGAGCGCCGCGGGCATCTCGCCCTCCTCCACCCAGCGGCGGATCTCGGCCCCGGTGCGGGCCAGGGCTTCCACGTCGTCCACGTCGAGGTGTTTGAGGCGCTCGGTGATTTTTTCCTCGAGCCCGTTGTGCTTCATGTACTCGTGGAAGGCTTGCGCGGTGGTGGCAAAGCCCCCCGGCACCTTGAGCCCCAGGTGGCTGAGCTGGCTGATCATCTCGCCCAGGGAAGCGTTCTTCCCCCCGACCTCGCTCAGGTCTTTCATCCCAAGCGAATCGAACCAGCGGACGTGGTACATACCATCCCCCTTTCGGATTGCCTTCTCCCCACTTTAACCCAGTTTCCACGGAAATAAGTCCCGTGTGTACAGTGTTGAATTGCGAAAAGTACACCAAACCTTGGATTGTCATGCTGTGCAGCTCTGCTGGGCTTTTTACTGCGGTAGCGAAGCATCCCGTGCGAGTGTCGCTCGTTCGCCGCTCGGGTAGGACCGGTCTTTGTACCCGAGCGCTTATCGGTGTCCACCCGCAGGCGGGATCCCTCACTGCGTTCGGGATGACGACGGTTAAACAGGGGAGGCGCTATAGCTTAGCTATTCCGACTAGGGCGGTTGGCATTAGGATTGCACAGATTGAGGAGGGTAAACCCAGGTTTGAGGCATAGCCTTTGAGGCATAGCCTTTGAGGCAAGCCTTAGCGGCAAAGCCGCTATGCGCCAGGCGCACCCCCTCGCCACCCCGCTTTGCGGCGAAAGAAGCGCCTCCCCCACGGGGCTTCCCACTCCTGATCCGGTACGGAGGTTATGACAATCGCCCTAACTGATTCAGCCGGGTGTGGCCACTGGAGGGCTAAACTAAAGCAAATGCCAACCCGCACGGTGTTCATCGTCTCCGACCACACCGGCATCACCGCCGAGAGCGTGGCGCGGAGCCTGCTGGCGCACTTTGAGGGGGTCACGTTCGAATATCAGGCCCGCCCCTTCACCGACACCGAGGCCGAGATCGAGGCTATTGTCTCCGAGGCCCGCCTGGTTCACGAGGCCCAAGGCATGCGGCCCATCATCTTCAGCACGTTGACCAACCCCACCCTGAGCGCTTTGCTCGAGCGCGCCCCGGCCCTGGTCTTCGACCTCTTCCTGCCCTATCTGAGCGTCCTCGAGGCCGAGTTGGGGGCTCGGGTCCAGCCCCGGGTGGGCCGCTTCCACAGCATCAATGACGCCAGCGCCTACTTCACCCGCATCGACGCGGTGGACTTTGTGCTCGCCACCGACGACGGGCTGGGCAGCAAGCACTACCAGCAGGCCGAGGTGATCCTGGTGGGGGTCTCCCGCGCCGGCAAAACCCCCACCTGCCTCTTTTTGGGCCTCCAGTACGGCATCCGTGCGGCCAACTACCCGCTCGCTGAGGACGACTTCGAGCGGCTCACCCTGCCCGAACTGCTCCAGCCCTACCGCTCTAAGGTCTTCGGCCTGACCATCGACCCGGTGCACTTGCAAAAGATTCGCACCGCCCGCAAACCGGGGAGCCGCTACGCCACGCTCGAGCAGTGCCGCTACGAGGTGGAGCGGGCCGAACTGCTCTTCAAAAACAACGGCATCCGATATTTCGACACCACCGCCTCCTCCATCGAGGAGATCGCCACCACCATCGTGCAAAACGCCGGGCTCTCGAGGCGGCTGCGCTAAAGTTTTTTCCTCCCCCTCCAGAGGTGAGGGAGCTAAAGGACTTCAGCCAGGAAGCCCAGCAATGCGGTGTTGAAAGCCTTGGGGTTCTCCAGGCTCGACATGTGCCCCGCGTCCGGGACGATCAGGAGGCGGCTGTCGGGGATGGCCGAGGCCAGGTACCTGGCCTCGCTCGGCGGGGTGAGGGTGTCTTCCTCCCCCACCAGGACCAGCGTGGGCACCTGGATGGTGGGCAGGAGGAGCCTCGAGTCCGCTCGGTTCGCCAGCGCGCTCAGGCTGTGGATGATCCGCTCGGGGTCGGCTTCGAGGATCATCCGGCTGGCCTCCGCCCCCACCGAGGGCCGTTCCTTGTGGGTGGTCGCGCCCAGGTGGCTTTTCAAGAGCGCCTCAGGAAGCCAGCCGATACCCTCCTGGCGGATGCGCTCGGCTTGTTGGGCTCGAGCAGCCTTGTTCTCGTCGCTGTCGGCCCCAGCTCGGGTGTCGGCCAGCACGAGCCCGGCGACGCGCTCCGGGGCCAGCTCCCACATCCGAAAGGCGGTGTAGCCGCCCATCGAGAGGCCCACCACCGCTTGCTCCCAACCCTCCATCTTGTCCAGCACGGTCTTGGCGGCTTGCTCGAGACTCGGCTGCCCCAGAATGTTGGGCGCCCACACCGGGTAACGCTCCTGCAAAAGCGCAATCTGCGGAGCCCACATCTGCGGGCTGTAAGGAAATGCATGGAGCAAAATTACCCCGGTCATAGGGAGTTCAGTCTAAGCCCTGCCGTCCGGCCGGGTGTGCTCCCCTCCACATAAAAAGGCCGAGGCCCCCGATGATAGGGGCCTTGAGCGCTCGACCCGGGCTCAGAATCCCAGCGGCTTCAGGATCAGCCGGGCGATCACTGCGATCACCACGCTGATCACGAGGGCGGCGATGAGCCGGAGGGTGCGGTCGTCGAAGGGCCAGGTCTGGATGGTCTCGGCCCGCTTCTCCAGCGGCTTCACCGTGAGGCTCACTGGCCCAGCGCTTCGCGGATGGCCCGGATGACCGCATCGGGCTGCTCGAGCTGGATGTTGTGCCCGCTCTTCTGGGCCACTTGGTGCTTGGAGTTGCTCGAGAGCGCGGCCAACTCGGACTGGAGCTGCGCCCAGACCTGCTCGTATTCACGGATCACCTCGGGCGGTACGCCGGGCTGCCCCGCGGGGTCGGTGTAGCCGTGGCTCAGCACGATCAGCTTGAGGTTTCCCAAGCGGCGCAGGGGGGCGGGTTTCTCCCCGGCGATGACCTCGAGTTCGGCCCGCACCGCCGCGACTTGTTTGGGGTGGGCCAGCATCAGGGCGCGAAAGGTCTCGGCGGTCTGCCGGGGCAGGCGGGGCTCGAGGGGAAGGAAGGCGTCGGGGTTCTTGGCCGCCTGGCCCGAGGCGATAGAGGCCTCGAGGCCCCGGAGCAGCTTGAGCAGGTCATCGGGGTTTTGGAGCTTCTTCAGGGCCGCCGGGAAGCGCTCCATCTGGCCCTCGGTGGCGGAGTCCACCAGCACCAGCCCGGCCACCTCAGCCGGGTACTGGTAGGCGAAGTGCCGCACGATGATGCCGCCCAGCGAGTGCCCCACCAGCAGGTATGGCCCAGGGATCTTGGCATTGGCCAGCAAGGTGTGCAGCTCCTCGGCCATCACCGGGTAGGTGCGGGGCTTGGGGCTAGGGTCGCTCCAGCCGTAACCGGCGCGGTCGTAGACGCAGACCCGGGCGAACTTGGCCACCTCGGGTTGCACCAGCGACCAGTAAAGCCCGGTGGCCCCGCTCCCGGCCTCCAGCACCACGGTGGGGCTGACGCTCCCCTGGCAGTACAGGTGCAGCTTGTAGCCCCCTACGTCCACCATCTGCCCGATGGGTGGGTACTTGGCCAGCACGTCCGCCCAGGCCGGGCCTCCTTGGGCCAGGGCCGCACCGGCCAACGCAAGGAGCCCCAGGGCTCGAGTCGAGATCCATTGCCGCGATGCCTTGAACACAGACTTGATGCGTGGGTTCATATTTTCCTCCTCCACGCGCCTCATGGTGAAGCTCGAGGGGGTTTGGCTCCAGGGCCGGAGCGGACACGAAGCGGACCAATCCGGACATTAGGCTATTTATGGCGCTCTAGGCAGGAGTTATCGCGTAGTTGGCGCGGGCGCTAGGGCAAACCTTGTGTTCATCCTCCTACCCCGATCGGCAAGTCCAGGTTGGCCCCGACCCGGTAAACCTGCGCTCAAAGCCGAAGGGCACCCGCGAGGGGTGCCCCTAGGGAATTGATGAAGAGATCGCCGGGTGCGGACGAGGGTTTCAGGCCGATAGCTCGCGTTCTTGGGGCCGAACCGCCGAAGGCGGGGTGCCGAAGGCCTCTTTCCACAAGCGGCGGAAGTGGCGCGGGTCCTCGAAGCCGCATTTGGCGGCGATGGCCTCGACGGTTAGGCGGGGGTCTTTCATCAGGCTGGCGGCCAGCTCGAGCCGGATCTGCTGCTGGTACTGCAAGGGGGTAAACCCGGTGGCCTCCTTGAAGGCCCGGGCCAGGTGACGCGGGCTCATCCGGGCGATCTCGGCCAGGCCCTCCAGGGTGAGCTTTTCGGTGGCGTGCTGCACCACCCAGTCTTGGACCCGGTGCACGCCGGGGTGGTTGTGGGTGCGAAACTCGAGGTAGACGCTGCGCTGCCCCTGCGAGCCGTCTCGCCGCAGATAGACCACCAGGTTGCGGGCCACCCGGGCCGCGAACATCGGGCCGTAATCGCCCTCGATCAGCCACAGTGCCATATCGATCCCCGAGGTCACCCCGGCGCTGGTGATGATGCCCTGGTCCTGGGTAAAGAGCACGTTATCCACGAACTCGGCGGTGGGGTGGCGGGTTTTGAGCGTTTCCAGGATGGACCAGTGGGTGGTGCAGCGACGCCCGTCCAGGAGCCCGGCTTCGCCCAGCGCCACCGCCCCGGAGCAGACCGAAGCGATCTGCACCCCCGACCGGTGCGCTTGCAGCAGCCAGTTTTTTACCTCTAGGGAGAAGAACGGCCCGGTGGGAACCCCGCCGTGGCAGCTCATCCCCGGCACGATGATCAGGTCATCGGGGGTGACGGCGGGCGGGGGCTCGAGGTGGGCCAGGCTCAGCCCCTGCGCGGTGCGGATCTCCGGCCCTGAGGCGCAGAAATGTACCGTGTAGGCGGCCCCTTCGCGCCGGGCCGAGTCGAAGGCCTGGGCCGGGCCAGCCAGGTCGAGCAGATGGAGTTCGGGCGGCAGCAGGAAGATCACCCGACGTCGCCGGGGAGCTTTTCGTAGCTTGGTTTCCAACACCCCTACATTATCCATGATCGGGTTAGAAAAGCCTGTAGGGCTCGGGGGGAAACCGCGAAGCCGGGCCACCTTATCCCTCCCCCCGGTGATGCCGCAGCGCCAGCACCGCCCCGAACATCCCCACGCTGGCCGAGCCCAGCAGCACCGCGCCGCTCAGGGGCAGTGCGGCCATCAAGAGCGAGACCCCGAAGTCGCCCAGGGGCCGCACCCCGCCCGAGAGCCAGGTGTTGACGCTCATCACCCGGCCCCGGGCCTCCTGCGGGCTGCGCAGTTGCATCAGCGTGGTGGCGAGCGTGCCGGAGAAGTTGCGCAGCACCCCCAGCAGCAACAAGGCCAGCAGCGAGAGCCACAGCGAGCGGCTCAGAGCGAAGCCGCCCAGCGCCAGGCTCCAACCCAGCAGGGCCAGGGCGAACCACCGCTCCTTGCGCGGAAGGTTGCCCAAGAAGGCCATCAGGAAGGCCCCCAGCACGGTGCCCGTGCCCACCGCCCCGAACAGCAGACCCATCCCGGCCCCGTCCAGGTGCAGCCGCGTGGCGGCGAACAGCGGGATCATGAAGGAGGGCGAGGGCCCCAGCAGGAGGAGCGCCCCGTAACCCAGCACCACCCCCGAGAGCACCAGGTCCGAGCGGATCACCCGCAGGCCCTCGAGCGCCTCACTACCCGACCTTTTGACAGCTTGGGCAGGAGCGGGCGGGGTGAGCAATCCCGCCAGCGCCCAGAGCATGGCGAGGAAGCTGAGGGCATTCAGGAAGAACCCCAAGGCCAGGCCCAGCGTCCCCACCAGGAGGCCAGCCAGCACCGGGCCGAGGGTAGAGGCCGTGTTCATCACGATGGCGTTTAGCGAGGTGGCGGTGAGCAACTCGTCCTTGGGCACCAGCAGCGGCAGGAAGGCGGCTCGGGCGGGCTGATCCACGCTGGCGATCAACCCGCCCAGGAAGGCCAGCCCGATGACCTGCCACAGGCTGACCCAACCGGTGAGGGTGAGGACCCCCAGCCCCAGGGCGATCAGGAGTTGCAGGCTCTGGGTCAAGAGCAGCAGGCGGCGCTTGTCCAGCCGGTCGGCCAGCGACCCGCCCACCAGGGCGAACACCAAGAAGGCCGCGGCACTCGCCAGCGAGACCCAGCCCAGCGCGACCGGCGAGTTGCCCGAGATCTCGAGCACTAATAGGCTCTGGGCCACCACCTGAGTCCAAGTGCCCAGCGAGGAGACTGTGACCCCGGCCCAGTAGCGGCGAAACTGAGGGTGGCGCAATACCCGCAGGGGAGAGGCCAGAGGCGAACGGGTTTTGAGGATCGAGAGCATAGGTTCAAGGGTAGATTCCCGGGCTTGGGGCCGACAGGGCTGGCCCGGACAGGATGCGGACGAATCCGGACATGGGGCAGAGGCTCAAGCCTCGATCCGCCTGCGCCAGGGGTACTCCATCTGCCGCGCGGTGGCCAGGGCCACCTCGGTGCCCAGCAGCCGCTCGAGGAGGTGCAGGCTCATCTCGATGCCCGCCGAGATGCCGCCCGAAGTGACGACCTGGCCGTGATCCACCCAGAGCACGCCCCGCTCTACCTTCAGGCCGGGGAACATGCGCTCCAAGTCGTCGGCGTCTTCCCAGTGGGTGGCGGCGGTCTTGCCCTCGAGCAGCCCCGCTTTAGCCAGCAGAAAAGCCCCGGTGCAGACCGAAGCTATGATCTGGGCGCTTTCGCTCTGCTCGGCGATAAAGTCCAGCACCTCGGGTTTCTCGAGTTCCTCGTCCACCACCCCGCCGGGCACGATCAGCAAGTCTAAGGGGGGAACGCTCTCGAAGGTGTGATGGGGCCGCACCCGGAGGCTCCCCCGGGCCAGCACCTCCTCGGCGTACTGGGCCAGGGTGAAGACCTCGAAGGGCTTGGGCTGGCTGGGGTTGTGCCGTTTGTAGACCCGCGAGGCCACCGAGAAGACCTCGAATGGCCCCGCGAAGTCCAGCACTTCCACGTCGTCGAAGAGATAGATGCCTATGTTGAGGGTCTGCACGATGCTCCTTACTTCAGCAGCAGGTTGAACCGCACGGTGTCGGTCTTTCCGCCTGCGCTCACGGTGAAGTCCATCACCCACCAGCCGCCCATCTGAAACTTCACCCCTTCGACCAGATAGTTTCCGCCCCCCTGGTAAAGGGTGACCTGCGGGCGGGTGGGCAGGCCGTGCCCGTGCTGGGGCATGTCCCCGTCCAGGGCGATCTGGGCGTCTTCCACGGGCTGGCCCTGGGGGGTCTCGACGTGCAGGGTCCAGGTGTGCAGCTTGTTGATGGGGATGGGGCTCGTTCCGCTGCTATAGGAGACCCGGTAGAGCCCATTGGCCGTGGTCTGGGTGGTGGAGTAGTCCAGGCCTGCTGGCACGTAGTTCATGCGCCAGATCATGTACCCCACCAGGACCGCGAAGACCAAAAAGACTCCGCCCAAGATTCCAAAAACCCACTTCCATACGTTCGACTTCTTGCCGTAGGGTTTTACGCTGCTGTTGGTCATGATTTGCTCCTTTCCTATTCGTGTTGCCTGGGGGCCGCCAGAAATCCGGCGGGCGCGTTGAGGGGTCCGCTCAAGGATTTGAGGAAAGCCTCGAGCTGCCCTAGTTCCTTCTGCGAGAGCCGCAGGGGCTTGAGTTCGGAGTGCCCGGCGGGGGCCTGGGGGGCGGTGTTGTAGTGCTCGAGCACCTCCCGCAGGGTCTTCTTCTGCCCGGCGTGCATGTAGGGCGCGGTGAGGGCCACGTTGCGCAGGGTGGGGGGTTTGAAGGCCCGCTCGAGCTCGTGACCGTCGGTCTTGAGGAAGCGCAGCTCGCTGCACTGGCTGGGCTTGGCATCGCTGTAGCGCGACAGACAGTTGAACTCGTCGGCCTTCACCTGCTTGGCCCCCTGAGCCCGTCCCAAGTCCTCGGGCAGACCTGCCGCCGCCGGGATGCCGGTGTTGTGGAAGTCGTTGTTGGTGAAGAGCGGCCCGCCATGGCAGTTGGTGCAGCCTGCCTTGCCGATGAAGAGCTTGAGCCCGGCTATTTCGTCGGGGTTCAGCGCCTGCTGCATCCCCTGGGTGTCGCCTTTGCGCAGGGCTTCGACGTAGCGGTCGAAGCGCGAAGCCCCAGGCAGGATCTTGCGCTCGTAAGCGGCGATGGCTTTGCCCAGGTTCACGTAGACCCGGGTGACTTTCTCACGATCCGCTTCGGACATAGCTTCCCAGGCAGCGTGAGCTTTTTTGTCCTCCACCGGTCCCGCCGAAGTGGGCAGCTTGGAGAGGTCGGGCAGCGGGCCGAAGAGGGCTTCATACTCGGCTTTGTAGTGCTGGGCGATCAGCCGGGCGTACTGGGTGCGGTTACCGCCGTGCTCCACCGGGCTTTCCAAAGGCCCCAGGGCTTGTGCCCACTGGCTGTCCTTGCGCCCGTCCCAGAACTGCCAGGGACTGTAAGCCGTACCCACGATGGTCATGGTCTTGCGGGCGGTGGTGCCGACCCCTTTCCCCAGCGGCAGCCCGTCGGTGAAGGCCAGTTGGGGTTTGTGGCAACTGGCACAGGAGACCTTGCCGTTCGAGCTGAAGCGGGGATCGAAGAAGAGCTGGTGGCCGAGCTGGGCCGCCTTGGGGTCGTCGGCGTAGCGGTTGGTGGGGTCGGGGGGGAGGACCTCGAGGCTCCCGATCCACAGGCCCTCGAGCGTCTTCAGCTCCTCCGCCGACCAGCCCTGACCCTTGGCCCGCCCCAGGTTGAGGCCCAGCCCGACTACCGCGCCCAGCACCGCGAGCGACAGGCCCCAGTAGATCCCGCGAACCTTCATGGCTTCACCCCCTTCTTTGCTGTATCTGAGTTCATAGCGAACATGGTTTCTCCTTCTTGCTTTAGGGTAGGCGGAAGGGCTCGAGCCTCCTAGGGCCAGGTCGGACACGGAGCGGACGGATTTGGACATTGACCGCCCGCGGGGAATGTAGCTGGGGCTGTTTGTGGGCCTTAATCGCCCAGGTACGATGCGGAGCATGTCGATGCGGAGCATGTCGAGGCAAAACATGTCTAGAAAAGCCCTGGTGATCGGTTCGGGCATCGGCGGTTTGGCGATGGGCATCCGCCTGCAAAGCCTGGGTTTCGACACCACCATTCTCGAGAAGCTGGACGCCCCCGGTGGCCGGGCTTACGTCCGCAAAGCCGACGGCTTTACCTTCGACATGGGGCCGACCGTCATCACCGTGCCGCACTTTATCGAAGAATTGTTCGCGCTCGAGCGCGGCCAGTCGAACCTCACCGAGCCCGACTTCCCGCCTACGATCCTGGGCGACGACAAGCGCGTAAAAGAAGGCGTCAGTGGCGGTCCCCACACCTCCCGCTACGTGCAGATCGTGCCGATTTTGCCCTTTTACCGCATCTACTTCGACGATGGCACCTTCTTCGACTACGACGGCGACCCGGCGAGCACCAGGGCACAGATTCAAGCATTAGCCCCCGAAGACCTGGAAGGCTACGAGCGCTTTCACGCCGATGCCAGGGCCATCTTCGAGCGCGGCTTTTTAGAACTCGGCTACACCCACTTCGGCGACCTGGGAACCATGCTCCGGGTCGTCCCGGACTTGCTCCGCCTCGACGCGGTGCGCACCCTGTTCGGCTTCGCCAAAAAGTATTTCAAGAACCCCAAAATGCAGCAGGTCTTCAGCTTCGAGACCCTGCTGGTGGGCGGAAACCCCATGAGCGTCCCGGCCATCTACGCCATGATTCACTTTGTCGAAAAGACCTGGGGGATTCACTTCGCGATGGGGGGAACCGGGGCTTTGGTGCGGGGCTTGGTGCGGAAATTCGAGGAGCTGGGCGGGACCATTCGCTACCACGCCGAAGTCGCCAAGATCAACGTGGTGCGCGAAAACGGCAAGAAGGTTGCCAAGGGTGTCACGCTGGCCAACGGGGAGGTTTTGGGGGCAGACCTGGTGGTCTCCAACGGCGACTACGCCCACACCTACCTCAAGCTCGTCGAGCCGCAGTACCGCTTGTGGAACTCCGACCCGGTGGTCAAGGCCCGCAGGCAGAGCATGTCCTTGGTGGTGGTCTACTTCGGCTTCAAAGCCGACGGCAACGAAGCGCAAAAGCTGCGCCACCACAATATCATCCTGGGGCCGCGCTACGAGGAGCTTCTGCGCGATATCTTCGGGCGAAAAATCCTCGCTAAGGACTTCTCCCAGTACTTGCACGTCCCCACCCTGACCGACCCCTCGCTGGCTCCGCCCGGCCACCACGCGGCCTACACGCTGGTCCCGGTGCCGCACAACGGCTCGAGGCTCGACTGGGAACTGTTGGGCGAGCCCTTCAGCGACAAGATCCTGCGCTTCCTCGACGAGCGCGGATACCTGCCGGGTTTGATGAACCGGCTCGTGCACAAGAGCTTCGTCACCCCAGATTACTTCGAGCACACCCTGAACTCTTATCTGGGCAACGCCTTCGGCCCCGAGCCCGTGCTGGTGCAGTCGGCCTTTTTCCGCCCGCACAACCGCTCGGAGGATATTGCCAACCTCTACCTGGTGGGGGCGGGGGCACAGCCGGGGGCGGGGACGCCCAGCGTGATGATGTCGGCGAAGATGACCGCCCGGCTGATCCGGGAGGATTTCGGGATCGTGGACGTTCCTTCGCAGAAGGAACTCGAGGCCCAAGCCAGAGAACCCCTCGCAACCGAGTAGCTGCCGAGGAAAACCGCGGGGAACTCGACCGATTCGATCGGTGATATTGACAATATGTTGTCAATATGACAAACTGTTGTCATGCCAACACAACTCACCCCTTGGGGGGAAGCCTTTACCGAGCTGGCCCTCGAGGTTTTCCGCCTCAATGGCCTTTTGCTCGAGGCCGGAGACGAACTCACCCGGCCCGTGGGCCAGACCAGCGCCCGCTGGCAGGTGCTGGGGGTGGTCGAGCACGGGCCGGTCACGGTGCCCCAGGTGGCCCGGGTGATGGGCCTCACTCGCCAAGGGGTGCAGCGCACCGCCGATCTGCTCGAGGAGGACGGCCTGATTGAGTATGTCGAGAACCCCCA
>DASTSL010000048.1:0-2065 GCA_035760705.1 Meiothermus sp.
CTTATCCCCGTAAGGGGATTGCAACTGGTAGGGGATGTGCAGGTCGGAGAGGACCAGGATAGTCGCAAATCCTTATCCCCGTAAGGGGATTGCAACCAGTTGTCGCTACCGGCGGCTCAGGAGATGTTGTCGGGTGGGTCGCAAAACTTTATCCCCGTAAGGGGATTGCAACCATGGATATAGGCCCTGCCCTCGGTAAACAGCGTCCCAGTCGCAAAACTTTATCCCCGTAAGGGGATTTTTTTATTTCGCTCGACGGGCGGGGGTGGGCTTGGGTAGGATGTCGCTGTGGAAGAACCCGGCTTTCGCGCTTTGCTGCTCACCGTCGGCCAGACCCGCGAACCACTGGAGGTGGCGCTGGCCGAGCACGCCCCGGACGGGGTGGTGTTTATCGCCAGCCAGGACAGCCAGGTCACGGCGGCCCTGCTCTTGCGGGAATACGGCTCGTCGCTGAAACACCATACCCTGCTCGTGGAGGACCCCGAGAGCTTCATCGAGAGCTACCGGGCCGGTTCTCGGGCGCTGGCCAAGGCCCTGGAGTGGGAGGCCCGTGCGGTGCTGGCCGACCTCACCGGGGGCACCAAGCCCATGGTGGCGGGGGTGATGCTGGCGCTATCGGGGCAGGGTGTTACCTTCAGCTACGTAGGGGGGGAGCGCCGCGACGGGCTGGGGCGGGTGGAGAGCGGGAGCGAGCGGGTGCGGCTGTTGGAAGACCCCACGGTGCGCTATGGCCTGCGTGAGTGGGAGGGGTTCCGCCGGGCCTGGAACGGGGGGAACTTCTCTGCCGCGCTGGATTTCCTGCGGGAGCTTTTGGCCCGGCCCCTCACCCCCTCCGAGCGGCGCTTCTACACCCACCTGGCCGGGGTGACCGAGGGGTTGGTGGAGTGGGATTGCTTCCGGCACAAGGAGGCCCGCGATAATCTGGCCCGCCACCTCGAGCCCGCCCTAGCCATCGCTGAGGCCTGGGGGCACGGGGCCAAGGTGCGGGTGTTGCGCGGACTCGAAGAGGCCCGCCAGGGGCTCGAGCGCTTGCTCGGGGAAGGAAACCGGCCCAGCTTCGCCCTGCTCGCAGACCTGCTGAGCAACGCCCAGCGGCGAGCCGAGGCGGGCCGCTACGACGATGCCCTGGCCCGGCTGTACCGCGCTGTCGAGCTGGCCGCCGAGGCCGATATTTGCCAGCGCCATGGGTTGGTGTTGCGGCGGCCCGAGACCTACCCGGAGGCCCACGCCGCCCTGAAGGGCCGGGCAGGCGGGCTGCGCGGCCTCAAGGAGACGCTGGCCCTGGCCTTCGACCTCGATGTCCGGGCCGGGCACACCGGCACACTCGCCCAGCGGCTCTATGGCGACCACGCCCAGCGCCTCCAGAGTTTGCTGGACCGACGCCACCAGAGCATCCTGGCTCACGGCACCAAGGCAGTGGCTGCGGAGGACTACCAGGCCCTGTGGGACTACCTGGCAGAGTGCGGGCTCGAGGCCGCCCCGGCGTGGCCGAAGTGGTGATCGCCGGGCCGCCCGGGGGGGCTCTTCCCGGCGCTTTTGAAGGGCGATTCCTCCCCCTACTGAATTTCTTGGTGAAGGGCAATCGGGCGACGCTGTTCTTCGATTGAGGCAAATATATACGCCAAGGCCCGTATGCGGACGCATACGGGCCAAACAAGTGGCTTTAGGTGGATCGAGTCACCTGAAAAGCTGGTCGGGGAGGCGGGATTTGAACCCACGACCACACGCACCCCAAGCGTGTGCGCTACCAGGCTGCGCTACTCCCCGCTATTCACGCCGGTATTGACCAGACGTGCGCATATAAGTGTATAGACCGACCGAGGGTTCGTCAACCAGCGGGTACTTGAAGGGGGGCGGGGCGATAGATGCTTGACCGCCTCGAGCGGGTTCGCTATATTAGGAACTCGCTGGTGTGGGGGCGGTTAGCTCAGCTGGTTAGAGCACACGCCTGATAAGCGTGAGGTCCCCGGTTCGAGTCCGGGATCGCCCACCAAGAGAAAATCCATCCGGGAGCCCCCTGCAATCTGTACGCGAATCGGCTCCCGGATGGGTTTTTGTATGTCGG
>DASTSL010000049.1:0-48178 GCA_035760705.1 Meiothermus sp.
TCCTTCTCGCGCACGATGGCCGACTGGGCGGTGGTGGTGCGGTCGCCCTGCACCAGCTTGAGGTCCCCCTGGAGCAACAGGGTCTCGTCGTCCACGTTGTAGGTGAGGGTCTTGGACTCGCCGGTGAGGGGTTTTTCCCCCTGGCGCTCGAGCTTGATCGGCCCAGCCAGATTGGCCTCGCCGGACTCGTTGTCGTACTCGAGGGTACTGCCGAAGGCCTTGCTCTTGCCCTGATCCACCTCCACGCTGCCGGGGGTGGATTTGCTCGAGAGGGTCAGGGCCAGGGTGTTCTCGTCCACCGCGGCGCTGCCGTCGGAGAGCCGCACGAACTCCTCGACCCCCTTCTCCACCAGCGCGAGCGGCCCGTAGGCGGTGGCGTCTTCGCCGAACTTGACCGAAACCCGGTTGGGGGCCTGATCCGAGAGCACGATGCGGGCGTAGGACTTCTCCTCGTCGGCTTTGGCCTCGGGCGCTTTGTCCAGGAGCAACAGCCGCATCCCGTAGGGGTGGTCCTCCCTGTCGGTGTTGTCCTTGTTGTAGGCCACCTCCACCCAGGCTCCCAGCTTGAGTTCGTCGCGGGTGACCGGGGCCCGGTTCCTCAGCAGGCGGCTCTCCTTGTCCAGCCAGTAGGTCTTGCCGTCCTCGAGGGTGAGCAGGTTCCCGCTCAGGGCCTTGACCTTGCCCACGGCGATGTCGCCATAGTCGATATAGAAGACCCCTTCGTCGCTTTTGACCTGCGCGACCACTTTTTTGTTGTTCTTCTTGCGGATGATCTCGGCGGTGCGGGCGGAGCTTTCCTGGGCGAGAATGCTGGCCCCCAAAAATAGGGCCAGCAGCAGAAACAGGAGCCTCC
This sequence comes from Meiothermus sp., assembly GCA_035760705.1. Classification (GTDB taxonomy): domain Bacteria; phylum Deinococcota; class Deinococci; order Deinococcales; family Thermaceae; genus Allomeiothermus. The sequence goes on from DASTSL010000049.1 coordinate 854, forward strand.
TCATTGCCTGGTTGCCTGGCGCTTATTTCTCGCCCGATCGTTTGTAGTCGGCGACGGGCAACTGGTAGGGCTTGGTGTAGTTGACCACGATGTGTTTGTTGACGTTGTGCTGGAGGGTGTTGCCGGTGATGGTGAGCCCCTCCTTCTTGTTCTCGCTGCGGGCGCTTCCGGTGATGAAGGCGATCCCCGTCTTGTCGTCGTAGGAGAGGCTGGCCCCGGTGGTGGTGATGTTGCCGTCCACCAGCGTGACCCCGCCAGTGGCGATGAGCCGCTTGTCCTCGGTGAGGCTACGGACTTCCTTGGCCCGGATCACCAGGTCGCCATCGGTGCGGCGGCGGGTGAGCACCACCTGCTCTTTATCGTTGAAGATCGCCAGGCCCCGCTTCTCCTCGTAGTAGACGGTATCGGACTTGCCCTCCTGGCGGCCATTCTTGAGCGAGACAGCGCCCTCGCTGGTGGAGATGTCGGTGTCCACGTCGAAGGTCATCTTGCTGGCCGCGACCTCTACCGGGTCGCCATCTTTGTCCTTGGGCTCCTGGCGCATCTTGGCCGGGCCATCCAGCACGCCCTGACCGGTCTTCTCGCTGTAGACCAGCTTGGGGCCGGTGGCGGTCATGCGGTCGCGTTTGACGGTGATGTTGTCCACGAAGGTGGCGGTGCGCTCGCCCTTGGACTCGTCTAGGGTCTTGCCCTGGGGGGCCTCGAGGGTGGCTTTAGAAGAAGTGATCTGCAAATCCTTGACCTTGCCCACCACCCCGCCCGGTTTGGGGTTCTCGAAGGTGAGGGGGCCCATTCGGGGGTTGCCCGAGACCGTGCCCCCGTTGGGGCTATCGATGGTGATGACCCGGACGTTGTTACTTTGGGCGACAACGAGCATCAAGCAAAGCAGCGAAAGGGTTGCCAGTCGTTTCATGTCAATCTCCACCTTTGATCGTGCAGGGCGGGGTTTGCCCCTGGGGGTAGTCGTAGAACTTCCAGGCCGGGTCCCCCCAGCGGATCTTCTCGATGGCGAAGTCGCTGGTGAAGTTGACCCCGCTGGCGCTATAGGTCGGGGACGAGATCCGCACCGTGGGGGCGGCGAAACCCGCCCGCTGGTCGATGCTCACTGGGGGGCTCCCGGGCTTGCCCAACTCGACCTTGAGACACCCCTTGAGGATCTCCGCCGTGGCGTAAGGGGCCCGCAGGTTGTCGTTGCGGTCGATCGTCACCTCGGGGGCCGAGAGCCGCAGGTCGAGCTTGTCGCCCACGTAGCGGGCCCCCTCCTCGAGCCCGGTCACCTTCGACTCGCGGTTCCCCGGATCTTGCACCACCTCTTTGGCCCGAAAGCGCCACTTGGCCTCGGGGTCTTGTTCGGGGTAGAGGACCAGCGAGACGTTCTCGAGGCTCACGCCCTTGGGAGGAACGGGGGGCTGGGGCACGGGCCGGGTGGCAAAAAACACCGATAGGCCCAGGACCAGCCCTAGCACGATCAGCGCGTAGCGAACCATCGTCCTCCACCGTAGCGGGGGGGGCACTTAGAAGAGTGAAGCAAGGCCAGCCGCCCAGCGCCGAAGGCTAAACGCCCTAACCGACGCGATTCTCGGCTTCTGGGGATGGTGAACTGAAAAGGCTCCAACCCAGCTCGAGCTAAGGCCCGCTTCACCAGATTCAAATAACGCCCCCCTCACCTCAGCCCCCCAACACGTCGCGGGTGGTCCCCCGGGCCCGCCAGTTGCGCAGATCCTTGCGCAGCCGCAGGGCCTTTTTCACCGGGCCGTAGAGGGAGGAGAGGGGCAGGTCATAGGCCGGGAAGCGCACCCGCGCCCCGCCAAACCCCTCCTTGAAGCGGTCGATCCCCGCCGCGTGGGAGCCCTCGGAACTCGCCGAGATCCCCCACAGGTCGTAGATGCGGTAACCGTGCTCGATCCCCCAGCGGATGGCCCCCCAGTGCATCCCGTTGGGGGCTTTGGCCTCGGAAGACTCGCGGGTCGAGCCGCCGTAGAGGTAATCCACCCGCCCGCCGAAGGCCACGAAAAGCCCGGCGGCCAGGGCTTTGCCCCCTTGCCTCGAGACCGAGATAAAGGCTTTCCCCTCGGGCTGGTTCATCTCGCGCAGGACGGTCTGGTAATAGTCCTTGGAGTGCTGCATCAGCTTAGCCCGCTGGTTGGTCTCGACGAAAAGGCTCCAGAACTCCTCGAAGGCTTGCAGCCCCTCGATGCTGGTCACCACCCGTTTCTCGGCCAGCTTGGTGTTGCGCTTGTGCATACTGCTCATGCGCGAGAGCAGGGTTTGCGGGCCCACGCTGAGGTCGAGCCAGATCGAGTATTGGGGCTGGACGGTCTCCTCCTGGACCAGATTCGGCCACTGCGGGGTGGGATCCTCGGCGGGCTGGCCGGTTTCGGGCTCGAGCTTGAGATAGATGGCCCCGTTCGCCCGGGCTTTGAGTGCCTCGGCCACGCGGGGCAGGTCGGAGAGGTCGGCCAAGGCCGGGCCGCGCGGGGCATAGAGCATCGAGAGCGGCCCGGCATAGCCCTTGCGTAAAAGCTGGGCCGCCGCGACCAGCCGCTCCCCCTCATAGACCGCTACTCGCTCCGGGATCCAACCGGAGAGCTTTTTGACCTCGCCCCAGCCCCACGACTGCAAAGCGCTGGTGACCGGCAGCGAAGCCACCATGCGGTTCCAGCGAACGGGGTCGTTAATTACCTCGAGATCTAACACGCCCACCAACATACCAGGGGGAGCTGCCTTACTGATCAAGTTGCACTGGGTGGAGTCAGGGAAATGCTGTAAAGCCGCTCCTCGAGTTCGTCTAGCAGCTTCAAATACGCCTTGAGCCCGCCGACCTTGGCGACCACCTTGTCCGAGCCGCCCAGGCCCCGGTCTTTGGCCTCGGGGGTATCCAGGACGTCCAGGGGTTGCATGGCCTCGAGCCCCTTCTGGGTATAGACGTGCAGGAGGTAGTAGCAGACATCGGCGTGGGGGTGATCCCAGAGGTTGTTCATACAGGCGGTGGCCCGCTCGGAGCGCTTGAGGAGCGGCCAGCCATAGCCCAAATAGCCGATCAGGTCGAAGAGGTCCACCCGCTCCCCGGCCCCCGACCACTCGCGGATCCGCTGGTACTGTGCCTCGCCCCAGCCTTTGTTCTCCAGCGAGCGCAACAGGGCCTCGCGGCTCTTGCGGTTGCGCCAGAGCTTGCGGAAGCGCTCCTCGTCGGGGAGGCTGTCGCGCAGTTGCGGGGTGGCGTCTTCGAGGGTGGTCAGCACCGATCTTCCCGGCAGCACTACCCCCCGCTCGGAGAGGATGGCGCCCACCGTCTCGCGCAGGGCTTTGTTGGTCACCGGCTTCTGCAAAAAGGCCTCGGCTCCCACGAACTTGGCGTGGGTCTCGAGGTCGGGTGAACCGCCGGTGATCACCACCACCGGCACCTCTTTGAGGCGGCCCACGTTCTTGACCCGGTTGACCAGGCTTATGCCGTCCAGATCGGGTAAGGTCACGTCCACGATGATCATGTCGGGGGTGTGCTCGCGGAGGAATTTGAGCGCCTCCGCTGCCGAACCCGCCTCCACGATCTGGTGCCCGGTGGCCGAAAGCAGCACGTCCAGCAGGTGTCGGAGGCTGGGATCGTCGTCTACCACCAAAATCTGCGCCATCCTTCTTATGATGCCACGAGATTCGATGTAGGTTGTGATCGAAACCCGCCGAGGCCCCTCTTGGGGAATACCCTCCGCCGAGTGTTTTTCCCGGTGGCAAACCCTATACTAAAGCCCATGACGCGCGTGGCTTTTCAGGGCACCGAGGGGGCTTTCAGCGAAGAGGCCCTGCTCAAGACCTTCCCCGAGGCGGTCCCGGTGGGCCTGCCCACCTTCCACCAGGTCTTTTCCGCGGTGACCACCGGTGAGACCGAGTACGGGGTGGTCCCGGTGGAAAACACCACCGCCGGGATCATCAACCAGACCTATGACCTGTTGCTCGAGACCGACCTGCACGTGATCGGCGAGATCGTGCTGAAGGTCGAGCACTGCCTGTTGGCCCCTAAGGGCACGACGCTCGAGTCCATCCGCAAGGTCAAGAGCCACCCCCAGGGTCTGGCCCAGTGCGACGGGTTCATTGCCCGCTACAAGCTCGAGGGTATCCCGGTCTACGACACCGCTGGGGCTGCCCGCGAGCTGGCCGAGCACCCCGAGCCGGGCATGGCCGCCATCGCCTCGCGCCGGGCCGCCGAGCGTTACGGGCTACAGGTGGTGATGGAGGGCATCCAGGACTTCTCCGGGAACTACACCCGCTTCTTCGTGCTCTCCCGCCACGACGAGCCCCGCTGCGAAGGCCCCTACAAGACCTCGGTGGTCTTTACCACCCGTCACCGTCCCGGCGAGCTGCTGGCCGCCCTGCAAGCCTTCGCCGACCAGGGGATCAACCTGGTCAAGCTCGAGTCCCGCCCCCGCCGCGACCCCGACAAGCCCTTCAGCCCCATCTTTTACGTGGACTTCGAGGGCCACGCCGAAGACCCCGGCCCCTCCCAGGCCCTCCTGACCCTTTTGCGCCGGGCTTCTTTCGTCAAGGTGCTGGGTTCGTATCCGGCGGTCTCGAGCTGGGGTTTGTTGTCGAAGTAATGTGGGTTACCAACCAAAAACATGGTAGGACGCGGTTGGGCGGTGCTGGGTGCCGAGCGCTAACCGCCGGGCTACTCGGGTTGTCATGTTGAGCGGAGTGCAAGCGGAGTCAAGCGCAGAGCACCCCGAACATCCCTTTTGAACCCCTACCTCAGCGGCGTCCGCGTGCATCCGAGGATCGTTCCCTACGGTCAGGATGACAGGATTCGCTGCAGGGGCTTTTGGCGAGACACGATTAAGCCTCCTGGCCTTTTGGCCGTACACTGGGGGAAATGCGCCGCGCCATTCAGGTCATCGTGGCCCTGGCTTTCTTAGGGGCTATCGCCGCCTTTTTCCTCTACACACCCACTTCGACCGTCCAGGTGCTGATCTGGACCTCGGGGGAGAAACAGAACGTCTTGAAGCCCGCCCTCGAGCGCTTCAACCAGCAAAACCGCACCGTCACGGTGGGGGCCCGCCGCTACGAGATCGAGGCCAAGTCGGTCACGGTGAACTCGGGGGAGATGTTCACCCACCTGGTGAGGAAGCTGGCCCAGGGGGTGGAATTCCCCGAGCGCACCGAGGGAGCCCCCACGGTGGTGAGCCCTTCCACCTCGGACTGGCTGGCGCAGGTGAACCTCGAGGTCGGCAAGAACGTCTTCGACATGGCGAACCTCGAGTCCATCGTGCGCACCCCGGTGGTCATCTTCACCTTCCGCGAGATGGCCGAGTGCCTGGGCTGGCCCGCCAAGCCGGTGGGTTGGGGGGAGATCCTGGCCCTGGCCGAGAACCCCAAAGGCTGGGCGACTTGCCCCGAGGCCAAGGCCGAGTGGGGGCGCAAACCCAAAGTGGCCTTTACCGACCCCACGGTGAGTTCCACCGCCCGCAGCACCCTCCAGCTTTTGTACCTGGCCAAAGCGGGCAAGAAGGCCGAGGAACTCACCCTCCAGGACGTGGGGAGCGAGACCGTGCGGGGCTACGTGCGCCGTTTCCAGGCGACCGTAGACCACTACTACCCCGAGACCCTCAAGCTCCAGACCAAGATGTTCCAGGGGCCGCGCTTCGTGCACTTCGCCCCGGTTGAGGAGTACGTGTTGCCCTGGCTCTACCAGGGGCGGGTCAACGCCGAAAGCGTACCCGGGGGCAAGGTGGTGCAGCGGCCCATCTCCGAACTGGGCTACGAGGTGGTGGCCCTTTACCCCAAAGAGGGCACGGTCTGGCACGACAACCCCTTCGCCATCCCCAATGCCGAGTGGGTCTTTGAGGCCCAGCGGGCGGCGGCCAAGGTGGTGCAGGAATACCTGATGTCCGACGAGGTGCAGCGGGAATTCGTGGCCTGGGGATTCCGTCCGGGGAGCAGCCTGGACGCCTCGCAGCAGCTCACCTCGAGGCTGGGGGTCAACCTCGCTGAACCCAAACGCCTTTTGGGTCGGCTCAAGCCCGAAGTGGCCCAGGCCATCCAGCGCAGTTGGGAGGACGTGAAGAAGCCGGGGGTGGCGGTGTTGGTGCTCGACACCTCGGGCTCGATGTCGGGGTCGCGTTTGCAGGAAGCCAAGGAGGGGGCCAAGCGCTTCCTTGACCGGGCTGCGCCGGGGACCTACGTGGGGCTGGTGACCTTCGCCTCAAATGTCGAGGTGCGGGTGCCGATCGGCCCGCTCGCCAAGACCCGTTTCCAGATCGTGGAGGCCATTGACGAACTCCAGGCCAAGGGCAACACCGCCCTTTACCAGGCGGTGAAAGAGGGCCTCGAGCTGGCCGACGCCTACACCGGGGTCTCGGGCGAGGCCATCCGGGGGGTGGTGCTGCTCTCGGACGGACTGGGAAACGCCGGGACGGTGGGGATCTCCGGCCTCCTTAAGCTGCAAGACCGCGACGAGCGCGAGGTGCGGCTGGAGTTCCCCGGCGAAGGCGCCCTCAAAAATATCGTGGCCTCGGGGCTGGCCTTCACCCCCAAAAACCCCGTCCACGTCTTTAGCGTCGGGGTAGGGGAGGCTGACTGGGACGCTTTGCGTCTGATGGCCGAGGCCACCGGCGGGGTGGTCTCGAGGAGCGGCGAGCAGGACTTAGGGCCGGTGCTCGAGCGGTTCTCGAAGTATTTCTGAGGGCGCTGCTAGCCAATCGCTCATAGCGTTTTGCTTTTGGCTATCCGCTATAAGCTTCAAGCTATAAGCTCTAATACAGATGCGCCTCGACCTGCTGATCCTCTCCGGCTTCCGTCCGCCTGCGGTGTTCGTGCTCCTGGTGGGGGTAGCCCTGCTCGTGGCCCTGCGGATCGTCCCCTCGCTCCAACCCTACGCCTCGGCCTGGCCGATCCCGCTCCTCATCACCCTGGCGGCCTGGCTGGCGATGGCCGCGACCCAAGTTGACCCCTCCGACCAGCGCCGGGCCCGGCTGCAAGATCCCTATCTGCGCAAAGTTTTGGAACGCCGCGACGCCCTGGAAGCCGAACTCGTCCACATCCAGTCCGGTTCGCTCAAGGCCAGCGTGCAGGAGATGTTGCGGGAGATTGACCGGCACGTCATCCCCGAGATGGAGGAGCGGGTCGCCCGGCACCGGGCCTTGCAACGGGCGCTCGAGCAGCAGCGCAAGGGCCAGGGGGCGCTGGCCGGGGCCAGCGAGCAGACCATCAAAAACCTCAACGGGCTGTTCAACGCGCAGAAGGAGGCTCTGGAAGGGATGCTGCAAAAGCTCTCGGACATGGCGGCGAACCTGCTCGGTATCTCCCAGGAGACCGATCAAGACCCGCTGCGCCGGGCCAAGGGCTGGGCTCAGGAGCTTTCCGATTACTGGTCGGCCAGCGCCGAGGTCTTCCGCGACTCCGACTTGCGGCGCTAATCTTGTACAAGACCCCACCTCCGTTCTCCCCTAGAATCCAAGCGTGCAAAGGGTAGCCGCTAACCCGGAAACGCTCGGGCTCGCCCTGGGGTTGGCGGGGGTCATCGCTTTCAGCCTGACCCTGCCGATGACCCGGCTGGCGGTCGGGCATCTCGAGCCCGCCTTCGTCGCCCTGGGCCGGGCTTTGCTGGCCGCGTTGTGCGGGGCCTTGTACCTCTGGTTCTCCAAGGCGAAGATCCCTGCTCGAGCCGAGTTCGGTCGCCTGATCCTGACCTCGCTGGGGGTGGTGCTGGGCTTTCCCTTTCTCACCACCTGGGCCATGCGCAATCTCCCGGCGGCGCACGGGGCGGTGGTGGTGGGCTTGCTGCCGTTAGCGACGGCGGTAGCCGGGGCGGTGCTGGCGAGGGAGCGGCCCTCGAGCCTCTTCTGGCTATTCGCCGGGCTGGGGAGTGCCCTGGTGGTGGGGTTCGTCTGGCTTCAAGGCGGCGGGCATATCGCCCTGGCCGATCTTCTCTTGGTGGGGGCGGTGGTCGCGGCGGCCATCGGCTACGCCGAGGGAGCCAAGCTCTCGCGGTTGCTCGGTGGGCTGGGAGTGATCTCCTGGGCGTTGGTGGTCGCGGCCCCGGTGCTGCTGATCCCCTTCGGGCTCGAGGTCGCCCGGCATCCCCCCGCGGCCCCGCCCGGGGCTTGGCTGGGCTTCTTGTACGTGAGCCTGATCAGCCAGTTTTTGGGGTTCATGGTCTGGTATCGCGGGCTAGCCCTCGGTGGGATCGCCCGGGTGGGGCAGATCCAGCTTCTCCAGCCCTTCCTCACCCTGATCTTCGCCGCTTTGGTGCTGGGCGAGCGTCTGGACGCCCTCACCGTGGGTTTCGCGGTGCTGATCGTGGGGGTGGTGCTGCTGGGCCGCCGGGCGCCGGTCAAGGCGGGGTGAGCCCAGCGTTTGTTTCCCCAAAGTTCGCTCACCAAAATGCCCTATAGTGGGTTTTTGGGGTGTCGGCTCCGGGCTGAGCCGGGTTATATTGATGCGTTTGGGCAGAGTTCTTCTCGCTTTGATCCTGCTGGCGTTCCTGATCGGGGCCGGGTGGGGCTACCGGCTCTTACATACGGTCTCGGGCGGGGCCTCCGCTGGCGATTTGGTCAAGGTCATCCGCGACCCCGGGGGCTTTTTCGTGCGGGACCGGGTCAATCTGCTGATCGTGGGCAAGGACTATAACCACACCCGCCAGGGCATCGCCTACAGCAAAAACGCCCGCTCCGACACCATCATGCTGCTCTCGCTTGACCTGCAAAAGCGCAAGGCGGCAGCGGTCTCGATCCCCCGCGACACCTACGCCCAAGCCCCCGACGGCATCGCCGGGAAGATCAACGGAACCTTCGCCCGGGGCGGGATCGAGCTGTTGAAAGAGACCCTCGAGCGCACCTTCGACCTCAAGATCGACCACTACGTGGTGCTCAAAGACACCGCGGTCAAGAACATCGTGGACGCTTTGGGCGGAGTATGGGTCGAGACCATCGACGCCATGCGCTACGACGATAGCTGGGGCGACCTGCACATCAACCTGCCCAAGGGGCGGCAGTTCATCAACGGCGAGCAGGCGGTGGGGTTCGTGCGCTTCCGCAAATCCAACGAGAACGCCCCGCCCAGCAAGGAGGAGGGCGACATCCGCCGCACCGAGCGGCAGCAGCAGTTGTTGCGCTCAATGGCCGAACAAGCTTTGAAGCCGAACAACCTGCTGCGCCTGGACCAGATCGCCAACGTGGCCTTGGGCGAAATCGAGACCGACCTCTCGCGGCCCCAGATGATGGCCATCGCCGCGCGGATGGGCCGCCAAGGTTTGAGCAACCTGCGTACCGTCACCCTGCCGGGCACCGGCGGAACCTATGGCGGGGTCTACCTCTACTACCTCGACCGCGAGCGGTCCCAGGCCCTGGTGGACTGGCTCCTGAAGGGCGACCAGGCCGCCGCGAACCGGCTGGTCGAGGTCAGCGTCTTGAACGCTAGCAGTAGGGGCGGGGTGGCCCGGGCCACCGCGGGCTTGCTGCGGCAGCAGGGGTTCAGCATCCAGCGCACCGACACCGCCCGCGAGCGCCAGGAGACCTCCACCCTGATCTACAAGCAAGCGGCGCTCGAGCCCCAGGCCAAAGCCATCGGAGAACTCCTCCACGTCCAAAACATCGAGAAAAACCCCGATTACCCGGTAGGGGGAGATGTCGTGCTCCTGGTCGGTGACGATTTGAGCGCGGCGATGCTCGAGCGCTGGGCGAATCAGTAAAGGGCTGGGGTAACCACTGGTTAAGATGTAATCCCCGCCATCAGTAGCCCCAGCTTCTCCTCGGTGGCTTCCTTGGGGGTGAGTTCGCCCATGATCCGGCCCTCGTACATCACCAGGATGCGGTCGGCGAGCGAGAGGACCTCGTTCAAATCCGCCGAGACCAACAGCACACCCATGCCCTGGTCGCGGGCCGCCACGATGTTCTCGTGGATGAATTCGATGGCCCCGATGTCCACCCCGCGGGTGGGCTGGGCCGCGATGAGGACCTTGGGTTTGCGGGAAAGCTCACGCCCCACGATGATCTTCTGGGCGTTCCCGCCGGAGTAGCGCCGGGCCTCGAGCCCGGTGCTGCGGGGCCGCACATCGAAGGCTTCCACCACCGCCCTGGCGTGCTCTTCGACGGCTTCCTCGTCAATAAACCCCAGAAAACCTGCGTAGGGCTTGCGGTAGTGGTCGCCCAGGATCAGGTTCTCGCGGGTCGAGAAGTCGAGCACCAGGCCCCGCGCGTTGCGGTCCTCGGGGATGTGGGAGAGCCCCCATTCCCGCACCACCCGGGCCTTGGGGGGAAGGGGCGTGCCGCCATAGAGGACGGTGCCCTTGTAGGGCCTGAGCCCCGTGATGGCCTCGACCAGTTCGCTCTGGCCGTTTCCTTCCACCCCGGCGATGCCCACGATCTCCCCGGCCTTAACCTGGAAGCTCATGTTCTTGATGCTGTGCTTGGGGTTTTTGGAGTCTACCACCAGGTCCTTGACCTCAAGCACCACCTCTTTGGGCGTGGCGTCCTTCTTGTCCACGGTGAGGATCACCTCACGGCCCACCATCATCCGGGCCAGCTCGCGGACGTTAGTGTCCTTGGTGTTGACGGTGCCGACCACCCGGCCATCGCGAATCACCGTGACTCGGTCTGAGACCTGGATCACCTCCACCAGCTTGTGGGTGATGAAGATGATGGCCCCGCCGCCCGCGACGAACTTGCGCAGGAAGCGGAATAGATCCTCGGCCTCCTGGGGAGTGAGCACCGCGGTGGGCTCGTCGAGGATCAGGATCTTGGCGTGGCGGTAGATGGCCTTGAGGATCTCCACCCGCTGCTGGAGGCCCACCGGCAGATCCTCGATCTTGGCGTCGAGGTCGAGTTCGAACTCGAGTTCTTTCAACAGCGCCGATACCTGTGCCCGGGCTTGGGCCAGGTTGATCTGTCCCCCCGTGCGGGGCTCCGAGCCCAGGATTACGTTCTCCAGCACGGTGAAGGGGTCCACCAGCATGAAGTGCTGGTGGACCATCCCAACCCCCCGCTCGATCGCGTCGGAAGGCCCCTTCACGTCTATTTTCTCGCCGTTGATCCAGATCTCCCCCACGTCCGGCTTGACCAGCCCGTAGACGATCTTCATCAGGGTGCTCTTGCCCGCCCCGTTTTCCCCCACGATGGCGAGCACCTCGCCCCAGCGCAGGTCGAGGCTGATGCGGTCGTTGGCGAGCACCAGCGGGTAGCGTTTGGTGATGCCTTTTAGCTCGAGGGCAATCGGGCTTTTCTGAGGTTGGATCGGGCCGGATAGCGGATCGCTCATGCTCTAATTCTAAACACCCCAAGCTCGAGCAAGGGCGTATCCGGAGAAAAGGTACGCCCGGCCTGACGAGACCTGCCCGAACACCCGTTCTTCGCAGGAGTCCCGGCGGCTATACGTCCTCCCACCCCGGAAATCCGCCATCCGCTGACGAAGGGCAACCCCCTGCAGGTGCCCCTACCAAAGAAGGGTGGGCAAAAGCCCACCCTCTTCAGCGCTAAGCTTTAGCGATCGCTGGGAACTTTGATCTTACCGGCGATGATGTCCTTGCGGATGGCGTCCAGCTTGGTGATCACGCCCGCCGGAACCAGCGCCCGGTTGTACTGGTCGAAGGCATAGCCCACGCCGTTGTTGTTCAGGCCGAACTCCCGCACCCCGCCTTTGAAGTTCTTCTGGGCCACGCTCTTGATCACCTCGTAGGTGGCCACGTCCACCCGTTTGAGCATCGAGGTGAGGCCGTGGTTGAGCGTGCCGGGGTTGTTGTCGGTGTCGCCCAGGTAGTTCTGGTTGGCGTCCACGCCGATGAAGAAGAGCGGGCGGTCGTTGGCGGTGCAGCTCTGGTTGTAGGCCGCGTAGCGGGGCACGTTGGCGAAGGGGTTACGGATGAACTTCACGCTCGAGGGAAGCTCGCTGGCCTTGATGCAGCGCTTCTGCTTGATGTAGTCGATCGAGCCCAGGCCCGAAGCACCCGCGGCGGAGTAGATGATGTCCGCGCCCTGGCCGACCTGCGAGGTGGCGATCTCCTTGGCCTTGGCGGGGTCGTTCCAGGCGGCGGGGGTGTTGCCCACGTAGCCCACCAACACCTTGCCCTGCACGCCATCTTCCTTGAAGGCGTACTCGGCCCCGGCCTTGTAGCCGACTTCGAACTTGTGGATCAGGGGGATGTCCATCCCGCCGATAAAGCCCACCACGCCGGTCTGCGAGAGCTTACCGGCGATGTAGCCGACCAGGAAGCTGCCTTCTTGCTCGCGGAAGATCAGGCCGACCGCGTTGGGCAGTTTGCCCTCGCCGGGCACGTCATCGATCACCGCGAAGTTGACGTCCTTGAAGTTCTTAGCGTTTTCGGTGATGGCCGCGTTGTTGGCGAAGCCCACCCCGATCACCAGGTTGAAGCCCTCCTCGGCAAAGCGGCGGATGCCCTGCCCGACTTGCGAGGGGTCGGCGGGTTCGAAGTCGAAAAGACCGATCTTGAAGTCCTTCTGGGCGCGCTGGGCGCCTTCCCAGGCCGACTGGTTGAAGCTGCGGTCGTTCTTACCACCCGCGTCAAAGGCAATGCCCACCCGCACGTTGTTTTGGGCCAAAGCCAGACCCAGCGCCGCGCTCAGAGCAAAGCCGAGTGCAAAGAGTTTCTTCATGTGGCTCCTCCGTAGGTTGTTGCAATGGCTCACGCCAAAGGGATTATATAGGCCCCTCTTGGGTACAGGTAGCCCCTGGGGGTGAGAGTGGGCTGAGGTTTTCACATAAAAATAAAACGTTTTTCCGTTTTATGCATACTGCGGATCGCCTCTTATAGATTGTGAAAAGTCCTTTGCGAAGCGCGATAGGCCATGCGCGATCGGCATCTTTTCGCCTAAACTTGAGAACATGGAATTGGCCGATGACCGTCTCGCCCAAGCCCAGCGCCGGGTGGGCGAACTGCGCGAAGAGATCCGCTACCACAACTACCGCTACCACATCCTCGACGACCCGGTGATCTCCGACGCCGAGTATGACCGGCTCCTCAAGGAACTCAAGGAACTCGAGGCCCGCTACCCCCAACTCCTCACCCCCGACTCGCCCACCCAGACCGTGGGGGCCGAGAAGATCGAGACCAGCTTTGCCGCCATCACCCACCCCACCCCGCTCTACTCGCTCGACAACGCCTTTGGTCCGGAGGACATCCGGCTTTTCGAGGAGCGGATCGCCCGCGGTCTGGGGATGTCCGCACCCTTCCCTTACGTGCTCGAGTACAAGATCGATGGGCTCTCGGTGAACCTCTACTACGAGGAGGGAACCCTGGTGTGGGGGGCTACCCGGGGCAACGGCCAAGTCGGGGAGGACGTGACCCTCAACCTGATGGCCGTCGAGGGGATTCCCCACCGGGTCAAGGGGGCCCCGCGGCGGCTCGAGGTGCGGGGCGAGGTCTACTTACCGATAGAGGCTTTTCTCAAGGTGAACGCCGAACTCGAGGAGCAGGGATTGCCCCCCTTCAAAAACCCCCGCAACGCTGCCGCCGGGTCTTTGCGGCAAAAAGACCCCCGCGTCACCGCCAAACGCGGGCTCAAGGCCGAGCTGTACTCGATGGGGCTGGGTCTGGCCGAGTCAGGGGTGCGGTCACAGAGCGAACTGCTCGAGTACCTGAAACACCTGGGCTTCCCCATCGAGCCGCACTACCAGAGGGCGGTGGGTTGGGAGGCGGTGGAGGAGACCTACCAGCGGATGCTCGCTAAGCGTCGCCAACTCCCCTACGAGGCGGATGGGATCGTGGTCAAGCTCGACGATATCCGCCTTCAGGCTGACCTCGGCTTTACCGCCAAGAGCCCGCGCTGGGCCATCGCCTACAAGTTTCCCGCCGAGGAGAAGTTGACCCGGGTGGTGGGGGTGGAGTTCACCGTGGGCCGCACCGGGCGCATCACCCCCACCGCCAACCTCGAGCCGGTCAGCATCGAGGGTTCTACCGTCTCGCGGGTGGTGCTGCACAACGAGAGCTACCTGGAAGAACTCGATCTGCACTACGGCGACCAGGTGCTCATCCACAAGGCCGGGGGGGTGATCCCCGAGGTGCTGCGGGTCATCCCCGAGTCGCGGCCCGAGGGGGCGATCAAGGTCACCTACCCGGCCAACTGCCCGGAGTGCGACACGCCGCTGGTGCTCGAGGGCAAGATCCACGTCTGCCCCAACCCGCTCTGCCCGGCCAAGGCCTACGAGGCCATCCTGCACTACGCCAGTCGGGGGGCCATGGACATCCAGGGTCTGGGCGACAAGCTCGTCGCCAAGCTGTTGGCCGAGGGGCTGATCCGCGACCCCAGCGACCTCTACCGGCTCACCAAGGAGCAGCTAGTGGGCCTCGAGCGCATGGGCGAGAAGAGCGCGCAAAACCTCATCGAGCAGATCGAGGCCAGCAAAAGCCGGGGGCTCGAGCGCCTGCTCTTTGGCCTGGGCATCCGCCAGGTGGGGTCTGCCCTGGCTCGCACCCTGGCGAGGCGCTTCGGGCACCTAGACCGCCTCCTCGCGGCCAGCGTGCAAGACCTCGACGACGTGGAGGACGTGGCTGAGGTCACCGCCGAGCGCATCTACCAGACCCTGCACCAAGAGGACATGCTCGCCTACATCGAGCGGCTGCGGGCCGCGGGGGTGAGCTTCGAGGCCAGGGAAAAACCCCAGGGGGATGGCCTCAAGGGGCTCACCTTCGTCCTGACCGGGGAACTCTCCAGGCCCCGCGAGGAGATCAGCCGTCGGCTCGAGTCGCTGGGCGCTAAGGTTTCCTCCTCGGTGAGCAAGAAAACCAGCTACGTAGTGGCTGGTGAAGCGGCGGGAAGCAAGCTGCAAAAGGCCCAGAAGTTGGGCGTGCCGGTGCTCGACGAAGCCGGGCTCGAGGCGCTTCTTTCACGGCGCTAGCCGGGTGGCGCTTCTTTCGGAGCGAAGCTTGGGGCCCGCTTAGCCGAACGGGTCAGCCTCTAGGCATCTTGAGGGGACAGATACCCTTACGGGGTCGGCTACCGTGGGCGGGCTGGGGTGAAAGACCGACAAAATCCCCGCTTCTTTTGGGAGCTGGGAGGGCGCTAGCGGCACAGCCGGTATGCGGCACAGCCGGTAGGGTAAGGGCCTTTACTTGCACTCGAGCGTGCTACACAGGTGATAGTTGACGCTCGCCCCGTAGTCCCCGGCCTTGTCAAGATCCTGCTGGCTCAAGGAGAGCTTGAGGTACACCATGTCCCCCTCGCGGTAGAAGGCCTTGCCGCTGGTATCGGCGCGGAGGGCGTCCAAGCTGCCGAGGGGGGTGCTCTTGTTGTACTGCTCGCTAAAGTAGTAGTTGCGATAGACCCAGATCGGCCCGCTGGGAACCGGAACCCCCACGATCACCCAGGAGCCCGCCGTGCCTGCTGGGAAGCTGCCGCCCGGGAGACGGCGGTAGTTGAGCCCGACCCGGAGCTTGGCGCTGCGGTTGGCGGTGCCGAAATTGACTCGGTAGGTGTAATCGTTGGCGCTCGAGTCCCCCCGCTTGGCGATCAGGCGGCTCTCGAAGTAGGTATTCGGCACGTTCAGCCCGTCGCGGGGCGTGCCCCAGAGCTTGGTCTGGGGGCTAGCGTCGCGGGTGATGGTCAGGGGGCTCGAGAGGTCGGTTCCGGCCAGGGCGGCGGGGCTGGCTTGCTCGTTGCCGATGGAGAGGGTGGCGTAGAGGTTGCCCGGGTTACAAATGTAGGCGTTCCAGCTCGAGTTCAAGGAGCAGTTTGCGTTCACCAGGAAGTCGTTCTTCACCACCACCGAACTGCCTGCGGAGCCGGTCACGCTGCCCATAGGGTCGTAGAACACCGCCGAGCGGTAGCCGTCGTGGGGGTCTTCGCGGTCGTTGGCGGGGTCGAAGCAGGGCTCCAGCGGGTCGTCGTAGTTGACCGGGTTGGCGTTGTCGAAGGTGACGTTTTGGATGAAGTTCTGCCCGCTCAGACCGAAACTGGTCCAGCGCAGGGTGCCGATGGCGGCGTTGCGGGTGGTGATGGTGGTCTTGGCGCTGCCGCAGTACACCTCGCGCGGCTGGGTTCCGCTGAAGTTTCTAAACACCGTCCCGCTAGCCCCCACGTGCCCGTCGTAGTGCTCGAAGCCGACCAGACCGGTGGTCCACTGCCCGCTGATCTTGGTGAGGTTATTCGTGCTCTCCCCCACGATGAGGCCGCCCTCGAGGTAGCTGAGGTTGGAGGCGAAGGTGGCCCCGATGGCGTTATCGGCCAGCTTGGGGTTCACCAGCTTGTGATAGGTCCCACGCAGCCACACCCCCCGCACCCCGTTCTTGTAAGCCACAAAGTCCTTGAACTCGGCCCAGACCCGGGGGTTTTTGCTGGGGTCGTTCTCCAGGTTCCCGCTCGAGTTGGTCAGGCTGGGGTTTTGCCGGGGGTCAAAGCCGGTGGTCTCGTCATCGAGTTGAGCCGGGGCGTTGTGGTCCTTACAGGTGTTGCGCGAGGCGGTGTTGGCACAGAGGTTGCTCTTGAGGCCTGAGTCCACGAAGAGCCCGTCGCTCATGTTGGAGTGGGCCACGTTGCCCTCGAACCCAGCCAGGGGGGTGCGGCGGGGGTAGATGCTGTCCATCCAGGTGAGGTCCTGGGTGCCCCGCCCGAAGGGGATGGGCCGGTAGGGGAGGGCGTACCAGAAGCCCACGTCGGCCTCCACCGCCACGTTGCCGACGATCGTGTTGTCGGGGTTGGTGATCCAAAAGGCCGAAGGCTCGTTGTCCGAGGGGATCAGCCGCTCCTCGGGGCTACTCTTGAGCGGACGCACCAGCACCGCCAGGTTGCCCTGGAGGGTGTTCTTGGTCTCGGAGCCCTCCTCGAGGAAGAAGCAGTGGCCCAGGGTGTCAAAGGCCACGTTGTTCTCGACCAGGAGCTTGTTGGTGCCGTGGATGACCAGGCAGCGGTTGAAGCTCTCGCGGATCGAAGAGTTCTTCAAGTAGGAGCCCTCGCCCTGATCGGAAACCTGGTGGAAATGCACCGGGTAGCGCCCGAAGGTGCTCTTTTGGCCCATGTTGCGGAACTCGACCCAGTTGAAGCGGGCCTGCGAGCCCGCCATGATCATCACGTGCCCGCCCTTTTGATAGGCAGCGCTGGCCGGGTCTTTGGCTTTTTCGTCGCTGCGCACTACGATGTTCCGCGAGAGGAGCCCCACCTCGGCGTACTCCGGGACCCCGCTGGCGTCGGCCCCCCAGTGGGCGAAGCCGAGCGGGCGCTCGAGTTCGACCGAGAGGCCGCTCACCGCTTTGACGATGGCCTTCTCGCTGCGGGGGTTGGCCGGGTTGACGCCCGCCGCCCAGCCATAGTGGTCGGTGGAGGTGATGACGATCTCCGCGCCGACCGGCCAGTCCACCGGCTGAGCGAGGGTGATCGCGGTAGCGCCCTTGGCGGCGGTGGCGGCGAGGCGGGTCCAGCTCGAGCTGAGCGGTTTGCCGTTCATCTCCACCACCCCGCCCATCACCGCCAGGGCTTTGGCCCCCATCTTCATGCCCATGTGCTCGAGGTTGTCCTGGGGGTTGTTGCTGGTCAGGACGATCTCGGCCTGGCCGGTGAAGGGTTGGTCGGCGGTGCCGACCTCGAGCCTTCCGCCATGCACCATGATCCAATCCGACTGGAGCACCAGTTTCTCCTTGGCGGTGCGGTCGAAGATCAGGTTCCCCTCGATGGTCAGGCTGCGCAGGGCGGGGGGGCTCTGGTCCAGGATGGCGGTGGTCCCCTGGGGGATCATCACCTGAGCCCCGGCCTGGTTCCACTCCGGCTTCTCCGACCACTTCACCACCTGGGTTCCGGGGGGGACCGGGTTGGCGGGCTGCTGACTACAGGCGGCGAGCGCCAGCGCCACGGCGATCCCCAGGCTGAGACGTGATTTCATAGCATTCCTCCCGAGCTATAGATGACTGCTAGCTGCTTTGCTGCAACTGACTTGCCCGGATTGTAAACAGAGGGTGTAACTCTTTGGAGCAAAACCGAACATGGATTAAGCGTTGGTTAAGCGACAGGGGCCTGAGGGCGGTGAGCAAGAAACCTTGACCAGGACATCGCTCGTATGGTTTTTCGATAACACCTAGGGTTTGATGGAATCAAGCCGGGGCGTGACATTAAGAACCGGAGTTATGGGGAAGGGCAGAGGCTCGAGCCCCCACCCATCTCATCTGCCAGCGGTATACTCCCGGGGTATGCTCGCCACGTCGGGCAGGCGTTTTCCGGTTCTTTTACCCAATTTGTGGATGATCTTGCTGGTGGGGCTTTCGCTGGCCTGGGCGCAACCGGCTGGGGGGAGCCCACCCCCGGCGCAATCCCAGCCGCAGGGGGTTTACCTCGAGGGGCGCGTCACCCAGATGGGGAGCCGATCCGCCACGGTGGATCTGGGCGGCGGGCGCAGCGTGGAGGCCGACCTTCCGGTTTCCGGACCGGAGGGGTTTCGCATCGGCCAACGGGTGGTTCTCTACCGCTTGCTCAGCTACCGCCTGGTTCGCCCGGGCGAACCTCCCCTGCCGGGAGATCGGCAGGGGAGGGTGCTCGAGTTCGGTGCTCCGCTGGTCCGGGTGCTCCTGCCGGACGGAAACGTCCAGGAGGTCGAGGCCTCGCCCCAGGAGGCCCAGGCTTTGCGGGTCGGGCAGGGCGTACGGATCCGGCAGGTCGAGGGGCGAGCCTTTTTGGTCGAACCCCTCCGCCTCAACTACCTGTACGTGCTACTGGGGCTCTTTGTGGTGGCGGTGTTGCTGCTGGGCCGAGGGAAGGGCCTGAGGGGTCTGATCGGTACGGCGGCGAGCCTGCTGGTGTTGGTCTATGGGGTGGTCCCGCTCATCGCCCGGGGAGCTAACCCCCTCCTGGTCACGTTCGCTGGGGCTTTCGGGATTCTTTTGCTCTCGATCTACTTCGTCCACGGGGTGGGCCGCAAGACCACGGCGGCCTTGCTGGGAACGAGCTTGGCGGTGGTGGTCTCGCTGGGGTTGGCAGCCTTGTTCACCCGCTGGATGGGGTTCACCGGGCTCACCTCGGAGGAAGCCTTCCTAGCCCGCTTCGCCCTGCAAAACTTGGACCTGGTCTCGCTCTACCTGGCCGGGGTAGTGGTGGGCGCGCTGGGCGCCCTCAACGATGTGACCGTGACCCAGGCCTCGGTGATCCAGGCCCTGGCCCTGGCCAACCCGCGCTACTCCTTGCGCGAGTTGTACCAGCGGGGGATGGCGGTGGGCTTCGACCACATCGGGAGCCTGGTCAATACTTTGGTGCTGGCCTACAGCGCGGGCTCTTTGCCGCTGATGCTCCTGATCCAGCAGGGGGGCACCCCGCTGCGCTTTTTGCTCAACCAGGAACCCTTCATGGCCGAATTCGTCTCGATGCTGGTGGGCTCGCTGGGCCTGGTGCTGGCCGTCCCGTTCACCACCTTCGTCGCGGCGGGCTTTTTCCACGGCGGAGGAGCCCGCTATATCGAGCAGCGCTGGCCCAAACCCCAGCGCCCTTCGGGGCGTTCCTGGCTCCAGGACATGCTCGAGAAGGACAAACCCGAATGAGCTCTTGATAATAACGCTCATTCGGCTGACGTATGCTGGTCGCGGCATGGTGAGGTTCAAGCAACGGATACCCGTGACGGTGATCGGGGGGTTTCTGGGGGCGGGGAAGACCACCCTGGTCAACCATCTGCTAACCCAGGGGGGAAGGCGCTTCGGGGTGATCGTCAACGAGTTCGGCGAGACGGGAATTGACGGCTCCCTGATCGAGAACGTGGATACCGAGGGGATCGCCGAGCTTTCCAACGGCTGTCTGTGCTGCGTGGGCCGCGACGACATGATCGCTGCGGTGTTTCGCATCACCAACCGCCCAAACCCGCCCGAGCACGTCCTGGTAGAACTCTCCGGCTTAGCTGACCCGGTTCTGGTGGCCCAGACCCTCTTGGACCCCTTGGTGCGGGCAAAATTCGAGCTGGATGGCATCCTGGGGGTGGCCGATGCCCGCCACCTCGAGCAGACCCTCTCCGACGCCCCCGAGGGCGCGGTGCAACTGGCCTACGCCAGCGTGGTGCTCCTCAACAAAACCGATCTGGTGGACGCGGCGGGGCTCGAGCAGGCCCGGCGCATCCTGGGGGTCATCAACCCCCTGGCCGAGGTGTACCCGGTGCGGCAGAGCCAGGTCGAGCCAGCCCGGGTGCTGGGGATCAAGGCCTTCGACCCCGACTGGAAACCGCAAAACCACACCCACCAGCACCTTCCCAGCGTCCAGACCTTCACCCTCACCGCCGACCGGCCCCTGCACCGCGATCGGGTCAACGCGTTCATTGACCGTTACCTGGTTTCCCGGCCCGGCCAGGTGTTCCGGGCCAAGGGCTTGCTCTCGGTGAGGGGGATGACCCAGGAGGTGGTGTTCCAGGGGGTGCGGGAGATCTTTAGCCTCGAGGTCAGCGAGCGTCCGGCTACCGGCCTGTCCCGGTTGGTGGTGATCGGGCGAGGGCTCGAGGAGGAGGAGTATCGCCAAGCCTTCGCGCGGCTGGCGGGGTGAGTTTAGCGCGGGATTCCTGCTGGGTTCGGGATGGGGTCCCGGTTGAACTAAGCCCCTGCTGGACAAAGCAGGCTCAAGGTTCTATACTCAGCATCCGGGCTTAGGCCCTGCTCGAGCGTGACCGAGGAGTAGCGCAGCCTGGTAGCGCACCTGGTTCGGGTCCAGGGGGTCGGAGGTTCGAATCCTCTCTCCTCGACCAACATGACGTCCAACCGCCAAGGTTGGACGTTTTCCTTTGGCCCCGTTTACAGCGGCCATCTCAATCGCCGAGGGGCTTGGCCGGCGATCTTTTACGGCCACTTCGGGCCTAATTGCTCCTCGGCGGGCTCATCTTAAAGTTTGCCATAAGACCCCCGGCCTGAGTTTGGTTCAAGATGGGTAAATGCGAAGAATCCTAGTACTGCTGACCCTATTTGTTTTGGGCGCAGCCCACGCCGAGACCTATAAGCTGCGGGTCATCCACTGGAGCTGTATCGTGACCGACGGGAAGGCTACCGTGCGGGGGATGGTGCAAAACCAGAGCCGCGCCACTTTGTCCAATATCCGCGTCAACCTGCGGGTGTTGGGGCCGAATAACGTGGTGCTCGGCACCAACTCGGCCCTGATCGAGAACCGCCGATTGGCGGGTGGCGCCAGCAGCCTCTTCAGCGCCAGCGCCCGGCTGCGCCGGGGTACGGTGGCCCGCTGTCAGATCTGGTTCCGCAACCCCGAGGTGGTGCAGATCCCCACCCTGGTTCCACCCCTGAAGTAGGGAAGAGCTAACGACCAGCAGCGAACCGCCTTTTCTGCGGATAGCCGTTGGCTGTTAACGGTTCGCAGCGCTTCTTCGCTTCGGGTATCCTAAGCCCGGATGAAACTCCAGATTCTCGGCGGAACAGCCCGGGGGGTGCGGCTCGAGGTTCCCGCCTCGGCCCGGCCCTCGCCGGTGCGCCTCCGCAAAGCCCTCTTCGACTACCTCCGTTCGCGCTACCCGCGCAAGGGGCGCTTCCTGGACCTCTACGCCGGGAGTGGCGCCATCGGTCTCGAGGCCGCCTCCGAGGGGTTCGAGGCCGTGCTGGTGGAAAAAGACCCCCAGGCCGTGCGATTCCTGCGGGCCAACGCCCTTAAGGCCCACCTCGAGGTGCGTATTGAACCCCAAGCGGTGGAGCGCTACCTCGCGCTGGCGGCCCAACGCGGCGAGCAATTCACGGTGGCCTTTATGGCCCCGCCCTATCCCCACGACCTGCTGGAGGACTTCGAGCGCCTGCTGGAAGCGGACCTGGCCGCCCCGGGCGGCATCTACATCCTGCAACACCCCACCGAGCTACACCTGCCGCAAGGGGAGCGGCGGGTGTACGGGACGAATACCATCACGATCGTGGAGCGATAGCTAATCGCGGGTCGAACGCCCTCTATCAAAGGAATCTTGGCGTGGGACGTAGGATGTACAGCGTAAGGCGGCGCTTGCGCTTTCAGCCTTGCGCTTTTGGCGTTAAGCTGTCCTCATGCACGTGGTTTACCCCGGCAGTTTCGACCCGCTGCATAACGGTCACTTTGACGTCATCGTGCGGGCCAGCAAGCTCTTTGACCAGGTGACCGTAGCGGTGCTCGAGAACCCCACCAAGCGCAACCAGTGGCTCTTTACCCCCGAGGAGCGCCTGGAGATCATCCGGGAGGCCGCCGCCCACGCCCGCCTCGATAACGTCCGGGTGGACACTTTTCGCGGGTTGCTGGTGGACTACATGAAGAAGGTGGGCTCGAGGATCATCGTCAAGGGGCTGCGGGCCGTCTCCGACTACGAGAACGAACTCCAGATGGCCCACCTCAACCGGCAGTTTCCCCCCCACGCCGAGACCCTCTTCATCATGGCGGCGACCCGCTGGTCCTATGTCTCGAGCACCATGGTCAAGGAGATCGCCCGCTACGGGGGCGACGTGGGCAAGCTGGTTCCGCAGGCCACCCTGGAGGCCCTCAAGGCCCGGATGCAGCCCGAGCTGTAGGGCGGCCCCCTCACGGTCATGCCAGCAGTTGCGGGTAAGGCTGGGCGCTTTGCGCCCGGCTCACCCCACGGGATAATGGATATATGAAGACATCGCCCAGCAAGTACGGCAATACCCTCGAGTTCGGCCACTGGATCGGCGGGGAAGAGGTGATGGAGGGGCGGATGCTCGAGCGCCGCAACCCCTCGGACCACGCCGACGTGGTGGCCCGCTTCCCCGAAGCCAGCAAAGACCTCCTGCGACGAGCCGCCCAGGTCGCCCGGGAGGCCTTCGAGCGTTGGTCGCGCACCCCGGCCCCGGTGCGCGGCGTGACCCTTTTGAATTTCGCCACCCTGCTGACCCGCGAGAAGGAGACGGTCTCGCGGCTTTTAGTGCGTGAGGTCGGCAAGACCCTCAAGGAAGCCCGCGGTGACGTGCAGGAGGCCATCGACACCGCGGTGTTCTTCGCCTCGGAGGGCCGCCGCCTCTATGGCCAGACCGTGCCCAGCGAGATGGCCAACAAGGAATTGTTCACCTTCCGCCGCCCGCTGGGGGTGGTCGGGATGATCACCGCCGGGAACTTCCCCATCGCGGTCCCCTCCTGGAAGATCATCCCCGCCGTGCTGGCCGGGAACACCGTGGTGTGGAAGCCCTCCGACGACTCCCCCGCGCTCTCCATCGTCTTCGCCCGGCTCTTCGAGGAAGCCGGGTTGCCCCCCGGCGTGCTCAACGTGGTGTTTGGCGGGGGTGGCGGCTCTACCGGGCAGTGGCTGGTCGAGTTGATGGATGAGGGGCTCTTCAACAAGTTCGCCTTTACCGGCTCGAGCGCGGTAGGCCGTCAGATCGGCGAGATCGCCGGGCGCAACCTGATCCGCCCCACCCTCGAGCTGGGCGGTAAAAATCCCCTGGTGGTGATGCGCGACGCCGATCTCGACCTGGCGGTCGAGGGGGCTTGGTGGAGCGCCTTCGCCACCGGCGGGCAGCGTTGCACCAGCGCGGGGAACATCCTGGTGGACGCGCCCATCTACGAGGAGTTCAAACGGAGGTTCCTCGAGCGGACCGAGGCCAGCGTGGTCGGTAACCCCCTGCGGATGGAGCCGATTACCTACGGCCCCTTTATGAACGAGCGTTTCCAGGCGAACTGGGCCAAACACTACGACTGGGCCCCCCAAGATGGCGCCAAGCTCCTCTTCGGCAAGGGCCGCATCACCGGGGAGAACCCCTACCCGCACTTCGTAGGCGACCCCGACGCCGGGCACTTCGGCTGGCCCACGGTCTGGGAGGCTGCTCCCGGCATGAAGATCTTCGAGACCGAAGTCTTTGGCCCGACCATCAACCTAGTCAGGGTGGAGGGGATCGAGGAGGCCATCAAAGCGGCGAACGCGCATCCTTACGGGCTTTCCTCGAGCATCTACACCAACCACCGGGCCTGGGCCTACCAGTTCAAGAACGGCATCAAGGCCGGGATGACCTCGATCAACAACTCCACCGTGGGGGCCGAGGCCCATCTGCCTTTCGGGGGAACCCGGGCCAGCGGCAACGGGGCCCGCGAATCGGGCATCTGGGTGATCGAGGAATACACCTACTGGCAAGCCGTGAACGAAGAATACTCCGGCAAGCTCCAGTTGGCGCAGATGGACACCGAGTACGCCGAAGCCAAGGAGCCCACCGACTGGGCCAAGACCTTGGGCATGTAGGCAAGGCCACAAGGAGGGGCGTACCGCGGTACGCCCTTTCTTTTTTGTAGGGACGTGGGACGAACGGCTTGCCGCAGAGACGTCCTCTAGAAAGGTCAGGGAAGCGTTAGGATAGTTCGCATGAGCGTCAGCCGGTATTACGATGTCAAGCGCGACGAGGGGGGTAACCGCTACCTCGAGGTCTACGTCCAGGGCTTTCTGCTGACCCGTTTCCCACTCCTCAACAAGGGGACCGCTTACACGCTCGAGGAGCGCCGCCAACTGGGGCTCGAGGGGCTTTTGCCGCCGCACGTCAACACCATCAAGGAGCAGTTGGACCAGACCTACCGGCAGTACCGCCTGCTCGGCTCGGAGATGGAGAAGCACATCTACTTGCGCAACCTGCAAGACCGCAACGAGGTCTTGTTCTATGCCCTGCTCGAGGAGCACTTGGAGGAGATGCTGCCCATCCTCTACACCCCTACCGTGGGCGAGGCGGTGCGGCAGTTTTCCCACATCTACCGCTACCCGCGGGGCTTTAGCGCCAGCACCGCGAACATCGAGGGGGTCCGGGAGGCGCTCGAGAACGTGCCTTTGAACGACGTGCGGCTCATCGTGGCCACGGACTCCTCGGCGATTTTGGGCATCGGCGATCAGGGTTTCGGGGGGATGGCTATCCCCATCGGCAAGCTCTCGATCTACACCGCGGCGGGTGGGGTGGGGCCCGATAAAACCCTGCCGGTGGAACTCGACGTGGGCACCGACCGCGCCGATTTGCTCTCCGATCCGCTTTACTTGGGGGTGCGGCACAAGCGTCTGACCGGGGAGCCCTACTACGCTTTCATGGACAAGTTCGTCGAGGCCATCAAGGATCGCTACCCCAAGGCCGTGATCCAGTGGGAGGACTTCGCCAAGGACGCGGCTTTTACCGTGCTCGAGCGCTACCGTAGGGTGATCCCCTCCTTCAACGACGACATCCAGGGGACCGGGGCGGTAGCGTTGGCCGGGCTGCTCTCGGCCTGTCGCCTCAAGGGTGAGCGACTCTCGGATCAGCGCATCGTCATCCACGGGGCCGGGGCGGGCGGGGTGGGGGTGGCCTGGGCCATCCTGGAAGGGCTCAAACGCGAAGGCTTGAGCGAGGAGGAAGCCAAAAAGCGCCTCTTCGTGCTGGACTCGAGGGGCCTGTTGGTCGAGAACCGCAGCATGGAAGCTTACAAACAGCCCTACGCCCAGCGGCTCGAGGCCCTGGCCACCTGGAGCTTCACCGGGCACATTCCGACCCTGCTCGAGACCATCCAAAACGCACGAGCGACGGTGCTCCTGGGTCTTTCCGGCCAGGGCGGCTCCTTCACCGAGCCGGTGGTACGAGCCATGCAGATCAACACCCCCAGGCCGATCATCTTCCCGCTCTCCAACCCCACCTCCTCCTCGGAGGCCCTCCCCGATGACCTCATCCACTGGACCGAGGGCCAGGCCATCGTGGCGGCAGGGAGCCCTTTCCCTCCGGTGGTCTACAACGGAAGCCAGTACCCGGTGGGGCAGGGCAATAACGCCTTCGTGTTCCCTGGGTTGGGCTTCGCGGCGGTGCTGGGCCAGGTGAACGAGGTCTCGGACGGAATGGTGCTGGAAGCGGCCTATGCCCTGGCCGACTACACCGCCCGCGAGGCCCCCCAGCGGGTCTACCCGCCGGTCAAGCAACTGCGCGAGGTGAGCTGCGAAGTCGCTAGCCGGGTGCTGGCCAAGGCGCTCGAGGAGGGGTTGTGCCGCGAGCCTCGAGTCCAGAACATGAACGCGGCCCAGGTCGGGGCCTACGTGGCGGCCCGGATGTGGGAGCCGCACTACCTGCCCTTCCGCTGGGCAGACCGGAGGAGGGAAGATTAAGGGCCTCCCCCTATAGATATCCGAGGCCGGGAGGATGACCTATGCGGGGATTGCGCCCCTCAAATACCCTGAGGCGTCCTTTTGCCCCCCGCTATGAGCAACTTACCCTGGCGCAACTTAGAGAGGTCGTACGTCAAAAGAGGCCAGTGGCCTGTGGAAATTGACCACAAGCCTTCGTGGGACGTACCGCGTTTGATGTAGGACGCCCTACTTCGCCTCGAGCCAGTTCTCCCCGATCCCTACCCCCACCTCGAGCGGCACGTCCAGCTCCCAGACGTTTTGCATCACCTCGCACATCACCTCGCCCACGGCCTTGGCCTCAGGCTCCGGGGCTTCGACCACCAACTCGTCGTGGACTTGCAGGACCAGGTGGGCGCCCATCGCCTTGAGCTTGGGGTAGAGCCTGACCATAGCCATCTTCATCAGGTCGGCGGCGGTACCCTGCACGGGCATGTTGAAGGCCATGCGCTCGGCGGCCTCCTTGATGGCGCGGTTCTTGGACTCGAGGTCCGGCACGAAGCGCTTGCGACCGAACATGGTCTCGACATAGCCGCGTTCTCGCCCTTCGGCCAGGGTCTTCTCGATCCAGTAACGCACCTTGGGGTAGCTGGCGAAGTAGCGCTCGATAAAGCCGGTGGCCTCGGCATAAGAGATGCCAAGCTCGCCCGAGAGGCGGTGCGCGCTCATTCCGTACAGCACACCAAAATTAATGGTTTTTGCCGCTCGGCGGCGCTGGACATCCACCTTCTCGGGCTCGATGCCGAACATCCAAGCCGCGGTCTGGGTGTGGATGTCACGGTGCTCGGTGAAGACCCTTTTGAGGTTCTCGTCCCCCGACAGGTGGGCCAGGATGCGTAGCTCGATCTGGGAGTAGTCGGCGGCGACCAAGCAGTAGCCCTTCTCGGCCACGAAGGCTTTGCGGATCTTGCGGCCCACCTCGGTGCGCACGGGGATGTTTTGCAGGTTGGGATCCGAGGAGGAGAGCCGCCCGGTGGCCGCGATGGTCTGGTTGAAGCGGGTGTGAAGCCGCCCGGTCTTGGGGTGGATCAGCTTGGGCAGGGGGTCTAGGTAGGTTCCCTTGAGCTTGGCAAGTTCGCGGTACTGGAGGATCTTCTCGATGATGGGATGGGCGCTGCGCAACTCCTCAAGCACGCTGGCTGCCGTGCTGCGCTTGCCGGTGCTGGTCTTCTTGCCGGGGGTGGAGAGCTTCAGTTCGTCGTATAGTACGGTTTCGAGCTGATCCCTGGAGCTCAAATTGAAGGGGTGCCCGGCCAAGCGGTGCACCTGGGCCTCGAGGTAGCTGAGTTCCTTGCCCAGTTCCTCGGAAAGCTCTTGCAAGTAGGGCACGTCGAGGGCCACCCCACGGCACTCCATCTGGGCCAGCACCGCCGAGAGGGGCTTCTCCACCTCGCGGTAGAGCCACCACAGCCGCTCGTCGTCCTTGGTGCGAGCGCTCAGGGTCTCCCACAGGAGCCAGGCGGCCTGGGCGTGGCTCACCGGGTCGGCCACCAGGTCGCCCGCCCCATAGCGCCGCACCGTGCTGGCCGGTTCGGAGTTGGCCGGGTCGTAGAGGTAAGCCAGGAGCATGGGGTCGTCGCCGGGGGGAACCTCCACCCCCTCCTTGCCTGCCAGTACCGCCAGGTCTTTGGCGGCCAGGGCCGGGAGTTCGTGGAAGCCCTTGAGTTCCTCGAGGTCGGTGGGGCCACGGTAAACCTTGCCATCCAGGGCAGCGGCCAGCCCGGTCAGCTCGGCCCACATCGGCTGGGCGCGGTCCATGGTGAAGCCCAGGAAAGCCCCGATGGGCGGCGGCCAGGGGGCCTCCTCGGCGGGTTTGGGGGCCTCGAGCAGGTGCAGGTCGCGCAGGATCGAGCCGAACTCGAGGGCCTCTAGCTCCTCGCGCAGCCGCTCCCGGTTCATCTCCCGGACGTGGCAGGCCGGGAAGTCGAGGTCGAGGGGCAGGTCGGTGCGTATCTTGGAGAGTTCGTAGGAGAGCCGCACGTCCTCGAGGCTCGAGCGGATCAGCTCGCGGGTCCGCTCGGGCTTCACCTCGTCGAGATGGGCCAGCAGCTTCTCCAGGCTCCCCCACTCCGCTAAGAGCTTGACCGCCCCTTTCGGCCCGATGCCCTTGGCCCCGGGGATGTTGTCGGAGGGGTCGCCGGTGAGCGCCCGGTAGTCGATCCACTGCTCGACCCCCACCCCGTACTTCTCCTTGACCTGGCCGGGTCCCAT
The DNA here is from genome assembly GCA_035760705.1 of Meiothermus sp. Classification (GTDB taxonomy): domain Bacteria; phylum Deinococcota; class Deinococci; order Deinococcales; family Thermaceae; genus Allomeiothermus. The sequence continues at coordinate 29,030 of DASTSL010000049.1, forward strand.
CACCCCGCCGTCGGGCAACCAGACCCAAACCTTGTCCGAGAGGAGTTGGAAGGAGTCGCGGTCGCCGGTCACGATCCGCACGTCGTAGCCCTCGCGCTCGGCCTTTTTGGCCAGCGTGCCGATCACGTCGTCGGCCTCGTAGCCGGGGACCTCGAGCCGTCGGAGCCCCATCAGCTCGACGATCTCCTTGATCTTGCGGATCTGCCCCGGCAGATCGTCGGGGGTGGGGGCCCGGCCCGCCTTGTAGGCCTCGAAGCTGTCGTGGCGGAAGGTCTTAGTGGGCGGGTCGAAGACCACGATCACGCAGTGCCCGTCCTCCTTCAAGAGCTTGAGCAGGGTGCGGATAAAGCCGAAGATGGCCTGTACCCCCTCACCCTTGGAGGTGGTGAGGCGCTCGAGGGCGAAATAATTGCGGTAGGCCAGGTGGTGACCGTCAATCAGCACCACCCGCTCGGGGCGGGGTAAATCGTTCTTCTCCTCTGGCTTCGCATCGGGTTCGAATAGGCTCTGCTGCACCCGTTCATTGTACCCGCTACGTTTTGTTATGAACAGAACGAGATTACAAGTGGTCGTACGTCATGCACACGAAGGCTCGTGGCTTGTAGCAAAATCTTTTCACCACGCGCCACGAGCTACGAGCCTGCTGTTGGCGTACGACAGGGGTAGACTATGCCTCGTGGAACGCCGCTATTTTGGAACCGATGGAGTACGGGGCGTAGCGGGAGAACCGCCGCTCACCCCCGAGTTCGTGCTCAAGTTGGGCCAGGCCGCAGGGGCTTACTTCAAGGCCCACACCGCCCGCCCGGTGGTGCTGGTGGGCAAGGACACCCGCGAGTCGGGGGATCTTCTCGAGGCCGCCCTGGCCGCCGGGCTGATGAGCCAGGGGGTGCGGGTCGAGCACCTGGGGGTGCTGCCCACGCCGGGGGTGGCTTACCTGACCCAGCACCTGGGGGCTACTGCCGGGGTGGTGCTCTCGGCCAGCCACAACCCCTATCAGGACAACGGGATCAAGTTCTTCGGCGCCAAGGGAGAAAAACTCCCTGACGCGGCTGAACTCGAGATCGAAGACCTCCTCCAGTGGGAGCTCAAGACTGCCGGGATCGGGATCGTCTCGGATTTCCACGAGGCCGAGCGGATTTACCTGGATTTCCTGACCTCCAAGGGTTCCCGCCTGGACGGGCTCAAGATCGCCCTCGACACCGCCAACGGGGCCACCTACCGGCTGGCTCCCCGGCTCTTCCAGTGGCTCGGGGCCGAGGTCTTTGTCCTCTTCAATACCCCCGACGGGCGTAACATCAACCGGGGCTGCGGCTCCACCCACCCCCAGACCTTGCAGCGGATGGTGGTGGAGATGGGCTGCGACTTAGGGGTAGCCTTCGATGGGGACGGGGACCGGGCCTTGTTGGTAGACCGTAAGGGGCGGCTTTTCCACGGCGACCACATCCTCTACCTGAACGCGCTGGTGCGCAAAGAACGCGGGGTGGTCGGCACACTGATGAGCAACATGGGCCTCGAGGTCAAGCTCAAGGAAGCCGACATCCGGTTCTTCCGCACCGCTGTGGGGGACCGCTACGTCCACGAGAAGCTGACTTCGGACGGGCTCCGGTTGGGGGGTGAGCAAAGCGGGCACATCCTCTTCCTCGACCACGCTCCCACCGGGGACGGGATGCTCACCGCGATCCTGACCCTGGCGGCGGTGCAGCAGTCGGGTCGTGACCTGGCCGAGTGGCAGGAGGCCCTGCCGATGTACCCCCAACTGCTAAAGAACGTGCGGGTACGCGATAAGCAGGCCCTCATCAAGCACCCCAGCCTGCTCGAGGCCGTGGCCCAGGCCGAAACCCGCCTGGAGGGGCGGGGCCGGGTCAACGTCCGCCCCTCGGGAACTGAGCCCCTGGTGCGGGTGATGGTGGAAGGCCCGGAGGAGATGGTGGAGCCGGTTTGCGATGAGTTGGTGGCGCTGGTGGAGCGGTTGGATCGAACCGGAGAGGGGGAGATGGGGGGAGAGGGAGAGAAAAAGCAAAGCCAAGAGCGGTGATGGTCTGTTTCCCCTTCTCCGCGTCTCCTCTTTTCCCGCTCTCGCTTTTATGGGCAAAGGCAAACTCCATCTCGAGTCCCAGATCGTACGCACCCTCGCGGAAGTCCTGCACGATTTGGAAGACCCGCGGGTCCCGCCCTTCGTGGGGGTGGAGCGGGTGGACTTGGCCCCCGACCTGGCGAACGCGGTGGTGTACGTGGGTTTGGAGCCCGATTCCCCTGCCCTGGCGGTCTTGAACCACGCCCACCGGCACATCCAAGACGAACTCGCCCAGCGGATGAAGCTCCGCCGGATTCCCCGGCTCAAGTTCGTCGCCACCAATTCGTCTATCCTCGAGGAGAAACCGTGAGGATTCGTCACCCGATCACCGTTCGCTACGCCGAGACCGACGCGATGGGCGTCGTTCACCACTCGAGCTACGTGCCCTGGCTCGAGGCCGCCCGGGTGGAGTGGCTCGAGCACATCGGTCAGCCCTACCCCGAGGTCGAGCGGCGGGGCATCGCCTATCCGGTGGTCGAACTGGGCCTCACCTATCGCAGCCCGGCCCGCTTCGGCGATAGAGTAGAGGTCGAAACCTGGCTCACCGAGGTCACCGCCCGCACGGTGCGCTACCAGTACCGCATCTGGCGGGGTGAACAGCTTCTGGCCGAGGGGTTTACGAGGCATCTGGTCTCGGACTCGAGCGGCAAAGCCGTGCGGATGCCCGCCGACCTCCTCTCCAGGCTCAGCGAGCACCGCGACTTTAGCTCGTAGTGACCTTCTGAGCTTGGCCGCGCCTCCCTGGAGTTCCATTTGTGCCCAGGAGGAGCTTGGGTGAATCACAGGGGTCGAAGCCTCGCTTCTAACCGATCAGCGGTAAACTTGAGGGCATGGATGCATTCGCTGCGTTTGAAAAACACGTCAACCCCGGCCTGGCCGGACTGCTCCGCTTCACCGGGCTGGATAAGGTCGAGTCTCACGCCGAGGGGGTGTACGTCTGGGATACCGAAGGCAAGCGTTACCTGGACTTCCTCGGACTCTACGGAACCTTGTCGCTGGGCCACCGCCACCCCCGGGTGGTGGAAGCGGTCAAGCGTCAGCTCGAGCGGATGCCGATGTCGGTGCGGGTCCTGGTCTCCGAGCCCACCGCCCGGCTGGCCGAAAAGCTAGCCGAGATCACCCCCGGCTCGCTCTCCATCAGCTTCTTCGGCAACTCCGGCACCGAGGCGGTGGAGGCTGCCTTGAAGTTCGCCCGAATGGTGACCGGCAAGACCGAGTTCATCACCACCCAGGGCGCCTACCACGGCAAGACCATGGGGGCTCTCTCGGTCACGCCCAAGCCGCACTACCAGGATCCGGTGCGCCCGCTGGTCCCGGGCGTGACGGTGGTCCCTTTTGGTGACTCGGAGGCGATCGCCAAAGCGATCACCCCCCAGACCGCGGCGATCATCCTCGAGCCCATCCAGGGCGAGGGCGGCATCCGGGTACCGATGCAGGGTTATCTCTGCGAGGTGCAGGCCATCGCCCGCAAGAATAATCTCCTCCTCATCGCCGACGAGGTGCAGACCGGCCTAGGCCGCACCGGGAAGATGTGGGCGGTGGAGTGGGAGGGGGTCGAGCCGGATATCCTGACCAGCGCTAAGGCCCTGGGGGGCGGGGTGATGCCCATCTCCGCCACCGTCATGCGTCCGGAGATCGGCGAGATCTACAAGAAGGAGCCCCTCATCCACTCCACCACCTTCGGCGGGAACCCCCTGGCAGCGGCAGCAGCCCTGGCGGCCATCGAGGTCACCCAGGAACTCAGCCTGCCCGAGCGGGCTCAGGAGATGGGCCAGTACCTCATGGGCAAGCTCTCCGGCCTGCACTCGGCCTACCCCGAGTTCGTCGAGGAGGTGCGCGGGCGGGGGCTGATGGTGGGCCTCGAGTTCACCGACGCCGACATCGGGGCCTTGGTCGTCTCCGAACTGGCTACGCGCGGCGTCCTCACCGCCTTTGGGCTCAACAACCCCAAGGTGGTGCGCCTCGAGCCCCCTTTGATCGTCGAGAAGGAACACATTGACGCCTGCGTGGAAGTGCTCGAGCAGAGCCTCGATGCGACCAAGGTGACGCTCGAGGGGGTGCTGTAGCTAAGTTGTTACCTGAGAGGTAGGGTGCCCCCTTCGCCCCCTCCTCAACCGTTGTCAGCGGCTCAGCCCGCAGGGGTAGTGGTTTTTCGCGTCCGCCCAGTCGCTCATCGCGCTGCGGCAGAGCCGGTATGCGGCAGAGCCGGTACGCGGCAGAGCCGGTAGCGCTAACCCCCGGCTGTCGCCGCGAAAGTACGCCTCTTTTCAGGATCTCTCCTGTGCATAGACACCGCGAAATGGCTCGGGTACAAAACCGAATCGCTCTACCCGAGCACTTATTGGCGTCCACATGCAAATGAGACCTTAGTACTAGACAGATTCGTCCCGATCTAGGACCATGAGTTTAGATCGCGGAGTGGGCGGCTCGAGCCCTCGGGCTTGGAACCTCTGGCCCCCGCGTGCAGCAGAGATTAGAGTTGTCTTCGCTGACCTTGGAGTTGAATGACCGAACGTATCCTCGAGTATTTTCGTAAGAACCCAACCAAGACCTATAGCCTGCGCGAGGTGCAGCGGATGCTCCGCCTCGAGCGACAGGAAGTCAAGTCTGCCTTAGCCGAACTGGTAGAGGAGGGCAGGCTGCTCGAGCCCCGCCGGGGGCTCTACGCCTTGGCCGAGTCCAAACCCGCCGCCCAAAAACGGGGGAACAAAGGCTTCGTGGGCCGCCTCCAGGTTCACCCGGCGGGCTTTGGCTTCGTCATCCCCGATGCGCTCTCCCCCGACCAGACCCGGCTGCCCACTCCCGAGCAGCGCGACCTCTATATCCCCAAGGAGTTCTTGGGCGGGGCCTGGCACGGTGACCAGGTGCTGGCTTACCCCCAGCCGCCAGGCCGGGACCGCCGACCTTGGGGCAAGGTCGCCCAGGTGCTCGAGCGTGCCCGCAGCAAGCTCACTGGCAGGCTCGAGTTCCGCCGGGGCTACGCCTGGGTGCTCCCCGACGACCCCCGACTCCCCGGCAAGGTCAAACTCGAGCCGGAGGGGCTGGTGGGAATCGAGCAGGGCTCACGGATCGCGGTGGAGCTGCACTACCCGAAAGCGCGGGACAAGCGCGAAGGGAGAGGGAGCGAGGTCTACGGGACCTTTCTCGAGTACCTGGGGATGGCCGACGACCCCGGTAGCGAGACCCGCGCGGTGATCGTCAACCACGACCTCAAGTCAGAGTTTGACCCGGAGGCCCTCGAAGAGGCCGAGGCCATCCCCGAGCACATCCCGCCCGAGGAGATCGCCCGCCGCGCCGACTTCCGCTCCCTCAACGTCTTCACCATCGACGGGATTGACGCCAAGGACTTTGACGACGCCATCCACGTAGAGCGGCTGGAAGGGAACCGCTACCGCATCGGGGTGCACGTCGCGGATGTCTCCCACTACGTCCGGGAGGGGAGCGCCCTGGACAAGGAGGCCTACGAGCGGGGCACCAGCGTCTACCTGCCGGGTCGGGTGCTGCCGATGCTCCCGGAGAAGCTCTCTAACGGGGTGTGCTCCTTGGTACCGGGTCAGGACCGGCTGGTGCTCTCGGTGATCGCGGAAGTCACCGACGGCGGGCGGGTGCTCAAGCACAGCTTCCGGGAGGGGGTCATCCACTCCAAGGCCCGGCTCAACTACACCCAGGTGCAGGCCTTTGCAGAGGGTAAGGGGATGCCCGATGAGTTCAAGTGGCTCGAGCCCGACCTGGCCCTCCTGCTCGAGCTGACCCGCAAGCTCAAGACCAAGCGGGTGGCAGCGGGAGCCCTGGACTTCCAGTTCACCGAGGTCAAGGTGGACATCGGGGAGGCCGGGGAGATCCACCTGATCCCCCAGACCGAGCCCTACGCCCGCAGCCTGATCGAAGAACTTATGTTGTTGGCGAACCGGATCGTGGCCAAGTACCTCTCGGATAAGGGGCTACCGGCCCTCTACCGGGTCCACGAAGACCCTACCGAGATGGCCTACGCCAAGCTGGTGGCGCAACTCTCCAAGCTGGGGTACGAGTTGCCGGGGATGGAGCCCAGCCCCAAGGCCATGCAGGCCATCCTCAAGCAGGCCGAGGGCAAGCCCGAGGCCCCCATGGTCTCGACGTTGCTGCTGCGCTCGTTGAAGCTGGCCCGCTACGCCCACGAGAACCTGGGCCACTTCGGCCTGGCCGCCGAGCACTACCTGCACTTCACTAGCCCCATCCGCCGCTACCCCGACCTGATCGTTCACCGGGTGCTCAAGACCCTGATGCGGCGCAGGCTCACCCCAGAGAAGGTGGAGCACTGGCGCGAGGTGTTCCCCCGCATGGCCGAGCACACCTCGAGCCGTGAACGGGCCGCCGAAGCCGCCGAGCGGGACCTCACCAAGTACTACCAGTGCCGCTGGGCCGAACTCTACAAGGGTGAGCAGTTCGCCGGGGTGGTCTCGGGGGTGACCGGTTTCGGGGTGTTCGTGGCGCTCGAGAACGGGGTGGAGGGGATGGTGCGGCTCTCGAGCTTCCTCGACGACCATTACGAGTACGTGGAGGACACCCTCTCGCTGGTCGGCACCCGCACCAAGCGGCGTATCCGCATCGGCGATCCCCTGGAGGTGGTGATCCAGAGCGTGGACCTGCCCACCCGGCAGATCGAGCTGGTTCCCGCCGAGTTCGCTGGCCTGCGCCCCAGCAAAACCGCTAAACCCGAAGCTGCTCGAGAGGCCACCCGGCTAGCACCGGGAAACCACGCCTCGAGCGCTCGTGGAGAACCCGTCCTGGCTAAAACCAAGTCGGGCAGAACAAAGGAGAAGAACGTGGAAGGTACGAAAAAACGCCGCGTGGTCGGTCCCCCGGAAGGTCGGGAGCGCCGTGACCGCGGCCCCAAAGTGACGATGAGCCGGATGTACTTTGGCGAATGGCAGAAGACCGAGGGGGACGAAACCCCGCCACATAACCGCCACTCGGAGGGTAGAGGTGGTGGGCGGGGGCGGTCTGGAGGGCAGAGAAACTCCTCGAGCCAAGGTGCCCAGCCCAGGCATGAGGCCCAGTCGCCACAGAAGCCGCAATCCCAAAGCGGCGATCCGGGCCAGCGGCAGGGCAAAAGCTCGCGCCGCCGTCGGAATCGCTGGCGATAAAGCCTGACATGGAAAAGCCCCCTGGCTCGAGCCGGGGGTTATTTTTCGCTCGTTGCTCGCGCCAGACGGGCGGCAGTAGGGACCCAGGGGCAAAGCGCTGCAGGCTCGCCCCTACTGATTTCCGGTGTAGACGATCCGGTAGACCCGCCCCCCGTGCCCGTCCGAGACGAACATGTTGCCGTCGGGGGCGGCTACCAGATCGGTGGGGCGACCCCAGGCGTCGCCGCACTTTTGGCCGCTCTGCTGCCAGCCATTGGCGAAGGTCTCTGAGCGCAGCGGCAGGCCGTTCTCAACGATGATCCGCTCGATCTTGCAGTCGCGATAGTTGGCTGGGAGGTCGGTGTTCCACGAGCCAGACAGGGCGATGAACACGTCGTTCTGGTAGTTCTTGGGGAAGTTGGTGAAGCTGCCGCCCCACTCCATCCCCAGCGGTGCGCTATGAGCGGGCAGGGTGAAGAGGGCCGGTACGGCTTTCGAACAGTCGAAGTTCTGCGGGCTGCTGGCCTGGGTGGTGGGGTCGCGAATTTCGGGCTTCTGCGGGGGCAGGTTGGCTCCCAGCGCCGGGGCAATACAGTAGGGCCAGCCGTGGTGTTTGCCCCTCTCGACCTGGTTGATCATCTCCTCGTAGGGCTGGTTGTCGGGCGGGTCGCTAGGGTTGAGCTTGACGTTGTCGCTGCCGTGGGTGCTGGCCCAGAGCTTTCCGCCGGGGGTCCAGAGAAAGTCCACGCTATTGCGTAGCCCCTCGGCCCAGATCGGGCGGCGGGCCGGGTTGGCGTCGCCCGCGAAGGGGTTATCGGGGGGGATGCTCACCGTGCCGTTGGCTTCGACCTTGTAGCGCAGGATGGCCGCGAAGCGTGGGTCGGGCTCGTTGCCTTTGTTGGTGACGGAGCCCAGTGCCACGTACATCATGCCGTCGGGCCCGAAGTGCACGGTGCGGCTGCTGTGGCCGGCAGGCATCGGCAGGTCTAGCAGCTTTTGGCGGTTGGCGAAGCTCCCTCCCGGATTGGACTTGAGCCGCTCGACCTTGTCCACCTGGGCCACGTAGAGCCACCAGTCATTGCCCACACGGCGGAACTCGAGCCCGTGCGGCTGGTTGAAGTCGAAGGGCAGATTCTCCACCTTATCGGCCTTGCCATCTTTGTTGGCGTCGGGCAGGCGGGCCACCTTGCCACCGGACATCAGCGAGACGTAAAGGTTCCCGTCCGGCCCCACCGCCATGAAGCGGGGCGTGCCTGCTAGGTTATCGGCGAAGATGCGGATCTGGAAGCCCTTGGGCAAGGTAATCCGCCTTGAAGCCTCATCGGGCGGCCCCGGCGGAATCTGTTGGACATTGGAACCATAAGCCAATAATGAAACTGCCAGCACGCCCGTCAGACCGGCCCGACGGAATCGGTTTAGACTCATGCAAACCCCCTCTCCGCGGAGTAAACCACGGCTCGAGGGGGCGCGAGATTAAGAACCTTACAAGAGAGCGTTTAGGTTCAGTGTGGGGCGGCAAAGACCTGGGTCCAGTAGATGCGGTCGTCGCTGCTCTGGCTCGAGGCGTTGTTTCCCGGAGCGGTGCGACGGTAGGCCATCCCGAGCTGGGTGAAGGCGGGGTTCATGAGGTTGCTACAGTGGCCGGGGCTCTCCAGCCAACCCTGCATCACCGCTTGCAGGTCGAGGGTGCTCGAGGGCTTGCCCCAGGCGATGTTCTCCCCCAGGGTGCGCCAGGCGTAGCCAGCCTTGCTCACCCGCTCCGCCGGGGTTCCATCTCCGATCCCCTCGTGGCCGAACTTCCCGGTCTGGGCCATGTAGTCGCTGTGGGCCTGGGCGGCCTGGGCGAGCTGGAGGCTCCAGGTGAGGGGCGGGGCCGCCGCGAAGGATTGGGTGCCGCACTTCCGGGCGGTGCTGCGGGCTTGGTTCACGGCGTCCAGAAAAGCCGTGGCCTGGTTGCTGGGCGGCGGGGCTTTTTGGGCACAGGCGCTCAACAGCAGGACAAAGATCAGCAGATAACGCACTGCTCCAATATCACCGTCCAGGGCGGGAACTGGATGAGTCTTACCCTAAGAAGGGGTTAAGACCTCCGGCTTTCGCCCGACCCGAAAACATTCCGTAAAAATGACTCGGCCTCCGCGCTGCTTTGCACCTCGCCCACCGCCTGGGCCTCGAGCAGGGCGGCGATCGCCTGGCCCACCTTGGGGCCGGGCTCGAGGTTTAAGAGCCGCATCACCTCCCGCCCGTCCAGGAAGGGTTTGGGGTCTGCCGTCCCCTCGGGCAGGGACTGGATGGCCTGGAGCCGCTCCGCGAGCTGCTCCACCCGCTCCCGGTAGCCCAAGATCCCGGCCATATCGGCCATCTGCAACCAGATCAACGCAGGCAGGGCCTCCCGGCGGCGGTGGAGGAAGCGGCGCAGTTCGCGGCCCCCCCGGGGTGGGTGCTGCATGTGCAGGCGGACTAGTCGGGCGACCTCGCTGACCCGCTCGCTGGGCTGGCGCAGCCGGTTCAGGATCTGCCGGGCTTGCTCGGCCCCTAGTTCATCGTGGCCGTAAAAGGTGTAGCGCCCCTTGGTGGGGCTCCACTGGCGGGTCTGCGGCTTGGCGACATCGTGCAGGAGGGCGGCCCAGCGCAGGGGAAGCTCTGCGTCGGGTTTGAGCAGGATCAGTTGGGCTAGCACTTCCAGCGAGTGCCGCCACACGTCCAGGTGGTGCGCCCCGCGCTGCTCGACCCCGATCCCGGCGGCGAGTTCGGGCAGGTAGACCCCCAGCAGCCCCAGCCGCTCGAGGCGGCGCAACCCCAGGGCAGCCGAGGGATGCAGGAGGATCCGGTTTAACTCCTCGCCCACCCGCTCCCAGGCCGGGAGCGAACCGCGCTGCAGATGCCGGGCATGTTCGCGTACCCAGCCTTCGGTCCGGGGCTCGAGCCGCAGGCCACCCGTCACCGATAGGCGAACCGCCCGTAGCGAGCGAAGGGGGTCATCCCAGAGATTTTGCTTGCGGGTGGCCCGCAGCAGGCGTTGCTCGAGGTCGTAGCGGGCCACCGGCAGCCCCAGCACCAGACCCCGCTCGTTCACCGCCAGGGCGTTCAGCGTGAAGTCCCGGCGGAGCAGGTCTGCTTCCAGCCCGTGGAGCAGGGGAGCGTAGTCATACGTTTCGCCCTCCGCCGCAACCCGCCAGAGGTCGCGCTCCTCATCGAGCGGGAAGGCGCTTCCCTGGAGCCGGTCGGCCAGGGCCCTGGCGGCCTTTCCCGGCTCCGGCACCACGAAATCGAGGTCTTTGGGCCTCTTCCCCAGTAGCAGATCCCGCACCGCGCCGCCCACGAGGTATCCTTGAGCGGGAAAGGGAATCGGGGGAAGATGAACCCTGCGGATGGCGACCAGCATCCCCTCATTATCGGCCTCACCGGCAGCATCGGTAGCGGGAAGAGCACGGTGTCGGCCTTGCTGCGCGAACTCGGAGCGGTGGTGCTCGACGCGGACGTTTACGCCCGCGAGGCTGCCGAGGCTCTGCAGCCGGAGATTTGCGCATCGTTTCCCCAAGCTTGTGCAGCCGGTTTTCTAGACCGCCGTAAGCTCGGCCAGATCGTGTTTGCCGACCAGGAGGCCAAGCGCAGGCTCGAGGCCCTTATCCACCCCTACGTGCGGCGCCGGATGATCGAGGACACCCAAAAAGCCCTGGAGGCGGGGGTCCGGGTGGTCGTCCACGACATCCCCCTGCTCTTCGAGACGGGCCGGGAAGGGAGCTTTCGCGGGGTGCTGGTGGTGGCGGCCCCATACGAGCTTCGTTTGCAGCGGGTCATGTCCCGCAGCGGCCTGAGTCCAGAAGAGGTGCTGGCTCGAGACGCCAACCAGATGCCCCAAGACGAGAAGATCCGCCTCGCCACCTGGGTCATCTGGAACGATGGGAATCTGGAAACTTTGCGCGAGCGTGTAAGAAACTGGTACGAAAAGATTAATCCCCCCAAGCGCTCTGCACCCTAGCGCTCGATGCGAAGCCTTAGGAAATCCATTGCCCTATTGACTTTCGCCGCCCAACATCGGACGGTAGACACACATGAAGCTCGTGCATGACTGGCTCGGCCCCCTCGAGCTACCCGACCAGGCCCGCCGCATCGTCTCGCTGGCCCCCAACGCCACCGACGCCCTTTTCGCGCTGGGGCTGGGGGAGCGCGTGGTGGGCCGCAGCGCCTTCTGCTACCGCCCCGCCGAGACCCTGGGTTTGCCGGTAGTCTCGAGCTACACCCGGGTCCGCTGGGAACTCCTTCGAAGCCTACAACCCGATCTGGTGCTCATCAGCACCGGGGTTCAACGGGACCTGCTGAACGAGCTGCATCAAGCCGGGATCCCGATCTTTCCGCTGCCGCTCCCGCAGAGCCCTTACGGCATCCTCGAGAACCTGATCCTGCTGGGGGAACTGCTGGGGATCGGGGAGCGAGCCTCGGGTCTCGCTTCGCAGCTCGCCGAGCGCTACCAGCGGCTTTACGGGCTGCTGCCGCCGCTGAGGGTCTACCTCGAGTTCGACCTGGGGGGCCCGGTCACGGTGGGGCGGGGGAGCTACGTGGGCGAGGCCTTGCGGCACCTGGGCCTGGTCAACGTGTATGCTCAGCACCCCTCGAGCTACTTCACCCCGAACCTGGCAGAAGTGCCCGCCCTGCGCCCGGAGTTGGTGATTTACGAACCCAAGCCGGGGCGCAGCCGGGCTCGAGAACGGGCCGAGGCGCTGGTCCGCGAGCGGCGGTGGGAGGTTCCGCTCGTCGTGACCGGGGGGGACGAACTGGCCCACTACGGGCCGAGGTTTTTCGACTACCTGGAAGGACTCGAGCGCCAGATCGAGCGGCTGGAAATCTAGCCCGTACGGGTCTTTCGGCAGGATTGGATTATCCTCATGCAGCTTAGGGATCTTCTCGGGTACGATCCCCCGAGCGCTACAGATCGCCCGCGCCAAACGACCCTCGAACCCCAGGTTTAGGCTTTAGACGTCAAAAGCTCCAAGGTAAACCGTGTCTCTCCTGCTCCGATCGCTCCTGATCTTCGCTGTTCCGCTCAGCCTCGCCCTGCTCGGCTTCACCCAGGCGGCCTCCCCCCGAACCGGCTCCGCCCGTCCGGTCAACGTCTGTCTGGCTCCTCTACCCACCACCTTCGGCACCCCTCCCAAGCCGCTCACCGGGTATTCCGACAAGGCCCTCGAGCCCTTCGACCGGGTGATGACTCGGCTCTTGGAGCGCTACCAGATCCCCGGCGCGAGCCTGGCGCTGAGCAAGGATGGGCGGCTGCTGTTGGCCCGGGGATACGGCTGGGCCGACGTAGAAGCCCAGGAACCAGTACGCCCGGACTCCCTCTTCCGCATCGGCAGCATCACCAAGCCGATCACCGCGGTGACGGTGCTGCACCTGGGCGAGAGCCTGGTGCGTCAAGGGCTTTATCCCAACCTGAGCACGTTCTTGAACGCCAAGGTTTATGGGTTGCTGGCGCTCGAGCCCTACGGCGGCAAGCTCGGTGACCCGCGCATCGAGCAGATCACCGTGCGCGACCTCTTGCAGCACTCGGCGGGCTGGAACCGCAACGTGGCGGGCGACCCCATGTTCCGCCCCACCCTGACCTACGTGGCGCGGTCGTTGGGCATGAGCGAGGCCATGCCCAGCCAACTCCTCATCGAGTACATGCTCTCGCGTAAGCTGAGCTTCACGCCGGGGACCTTCTCGGCTTACTCGAACCTGGGTTACGCGGTGCTGGGTCAACTGATCGAGCACCTGAGCGCTCAGGGCTACGCCGCTTACTTGGAGGGGATGCTCGGCAAGATGGGCCTCCACCACATCATGGTGGGCCGGACCCGTCTGCAAGACCGGCTGCCCGGCGAGGTCAAGTATTACGACTTTCCCAAAGCCCCGCTGGCTCAGTCCATCCTGGATGGCTCCAAGGTGCCCCGCCCCTACGGCGAGTTCTACCTCGAGGCCCACGCCGCCAACGGCGGGCTGGTGGCTTCGGCGCTGGAGCTGGTGAAGTTCGTGGCGGTGCTCGAGGGTCACCGCCCGGAAGCCTCCCCGATCTCCCCGGAGGCCCGCAAGATGATGCTCGAGCGGCCCGCGCTCCCGCAATACAACGGCTCTAAGGTCTATTACGCCCTCGGCTGGAGCGTGCGCCCCAAGGAAAACGGCCTGCTATGGTCGCACGACGGGGCCTTGGCCGGAACCCGTACATTGCTGCTGCGCCTGCCCGACGACACCGTGATCGCCGCGCTCTTCAACAGCCGCCCCTGGAATGACTGGAGCTTTATCGCCGACCTCAAGAACTCCCTGCTGAATGCCGCCGAGCAGGTCGCCCGCTGGCCCGATTACGACTGTTTTTGACCCACGTGATCCCCTGGCGTATCCGGGGTGTGAAAGTCCGTGTCTGGGGCCGGGCCGAGTGTAACGCCCGGTGTCCGGGCGGCCCCGCCCGCAAAAGGTTAGATAGTTACGCCGCGGTTATATCTTTGCGCTACCCTAAGGCTACCTAAGGCTATAGGAGAATTATGTTCTGGGAACGCCTCAGCGAACACGCCGGATATCGTACCGGCGACCGGGTTTGCTGGCCGACCCCGGAAGGGACGCGCGAGGGGTTGATCCTCGAGATCGCCCGCTCCCCGGAGGGCCCGGTCTTCTGGCTCTCCTGTGCTCCCTACTGGGTTAAGCCCGAGGCCGTCAGCCTGGTCACCCTAACTTTGCCCGAAGTGGCCTGAACCGGCTCTCCATTGCTCGCCCCGAAGCCGCGCGGCCCCTGTTTTTGGGTAGGGGGTCGCTTTTTTGACTGGGTTCGGACTTTCGCCAGCGCAGTAGGCGGCGCGGCCAAAAAAGGATAGAGTGAAGGTCCAACCGCGTTTTTGCTCTTCTTCCCACCCGACTTTTCCCAAAATGCAAACCCTAGAAAGGGGGATCGCGATGCAGATGGTAACCCTCAAGGAAGCCGCTGCGGCGCTCAACATACCGACTTCTCGGCTGCGCAAATGGTGCAGCGAGCGCCGCATCGAAGGAGCCCGGCACATCGGCAAAGGCCAGGGGAAAGCCCGCTGGCTGGTCCCCCTGGATGAAAACGGGCGGCTCGAGGTCCAGGGCAAAACCGGCTCGAGGCCAGTAGGGGACGATCGTCAGTAGCCAAATAGGCCTCCGGGGCGTAGGTTGATCCTGGAGGTCGGCCATGAAACAAAACCAGATGTGGGGCTGGGGTTTACTGGCCCTAGGGGTGCTGGCATTGTTGCAGACCCTGGGGGTTTCGGTGGTGGGTTGGGTCTGGGGGGTTCTGTTCGCTGCTGGCGGACTGCTGTTCCTAGGGGTCTACCAGCAGGACAACACCCGCTGGTGGGCGCTCATCCCGGGCTTTACCCTGCTGGGTCTGGGTGCTCTGCTTTTGTTTGAGCCCTTGCTGCAGGGCAGTACCGAAGGGGCGCTCTTCCTGGCGGCCATCGGGGCGGGCTTTTTGGCCACTTACCTGGTGCGCCGCAGCAACTGGTGGGCGCTCATCCCGGCGGGCACCCTGCTGACCCTGGCGCTGGTGGCCTGGCAGGGTGACCGGGGCGGGGCGGGGGGCGTGCTGTTCTTCTTGGGTCTGGCCGTCACCTTTGGGGCAGTTTTCTTGATCGGGCAGCGCTGGGCGGTCTACCCGCTGCTGGGCTGCTTGGTGCTGATGCTCTTCGCCAGCGAGGCGCTGCGCGGTTTTGCCGCTTGGGCCTTCCCGCTGGTGCTGCTGGCTGCCGGGGCGTATTTGTTGCTGCGCTCGAGGGGAGGTCCACACAGTGGCCAGCGGAGCGGGGTTTAAGCTACGTCAGGCTCTAAGGTAGCGATCGAGCCTGTAACGGCTCCCCCTAGAGAGCCCTGGGCTGCCATCCGACCTGCTCATCAGGAATATATAGAGCGGTGGTCGTAACGAAGGAGGGAGGATCGTAGCCAAAAATTCCCGTGGGGGAGATGTTGTTGCAGGGTGATAGCCGGGTAGTAGTTTGCCACTACTCGCTCTTGGCTAAGCGAATGGCAAACCGCTCTAGGCGAGCTAGGGATCTGTTGTTCCCCAGTAGGTTTGGGCCCAGGTCGGGATCGTACCTATCTTGACAAGACTCGGCGTACTGTCTCGAATAGCTCATCCAGGGTGAACGGCTTGGCCAGCAACCCGGCTAAGTCGGTTTTCCGGGCCCCATCGTCCAGGGCCTCCTCGAGGCTGGCCGTGACCAGCACCACCGGGCAGTCCACCCCGCGCCCGCGCAGCAGGGAAACCAACCCCAGCCCGTCGTGGTTGCCCAGCCGGTAGTCGAGCAACACCAGCCCCGGGGTCGCGGTAATGGCGCTCTCGAGCGCCGCGGGGAGGTCGCCCGCTTCCCGAACCCCAAACCCTCCCAGGCGCAGAACCCGCGCGAGGAAGCGGCGGTTTCCTTCATCGTCGTCCACTACTAGGATGTAGGGCGTGTTTGGGACGTTACCCATTCCCACCTCGATGCAAATGCCCGGTGATTCCGCTCAATCCATCGAGGCTAATAGTAGACCCCCTAGGTAAGAGAAGTAACAAGGGCTGGTGACCGGTTTGCCCAGGTTGGTTTCAGGTTTGCCTCAGACCGGCTTCCTGTACTGGCTTCGGGGTTCGCCCTGAAGCGGACGGCGGGGTTGTCGTGGACGATAATCGGGGGCGCAGGGTGGCTTGAGAAAACCATTAGGACTCGGTGGGGATGCGCCCCTCGAGCCCTCGAAGGGTTAAAGCAGCCGAGAAAGCAACCGCCGGGCTCACTATAGAGCCCGGCAGCTTTGCGTCTGCTGGCGGAGAGGGAGGGATTCGAACCCTCGATAGGAGGAACCCCCTATACACGCTCTCCAGGTGAATAAATCCCGTGTCCGCTCATGACCGCTCATGTCCCAAGAGGCTTTATTATCGCATCTTCTATTGCTTCGCATTTCCCGAAATGACCCTCTAAATCCGCTCTATTGTCGTCAAACTGTCGTCAAACTGTCGTCAGTCTTTAGCCCGTTGTAGACGCTTCTTACACCGCTCAGAGCAAACCCTGCCTTGCCGCTCAGGTAAGAAGACCCGCCCGCAACCTTTGCACCGGGCGAAGCGGCCCTCAATCTTGAGCACCCGTTGGGCTAGGTGTAAATAGGCCCACTCGCCTAGCCCCATCCGGGTAGGGAAGCGAAACAGGTAAGCCCCCCGCTCGCTAAGCTCAACCCGAGGGGGAAGAACGTCGTAATCCCTGACCAGGCCCAAAAGGTAACGAGCTAGCGCTGGGCGAAGATCGCGGGGGCCAGTATTGAGGGCCGAATAAACCTCATACCAGAGGCTCACAGGCCAACAAGAAAGCAGCCCTACGCCAAGCACTACCCTACCCTCACGGGCATACCCCCGCTCCACATCCCTGTAAATCTCTTCGGGATTCTCCCAGCCGTCATCCCGCCCCACAAGATTCAGGACGGTGTGCACCCGCCAAGCGAGGATAGCCCAATCGTGAAGGGTGGTGCGGGGGCCAACGTCCTTGAAGGCCAACCCCTCAAAATCGCCCCGCTTCGTTGTGTGAACGACCGGGGTATACGCGTGCGCAAGCTCGAGCACCGACTGCCGGAAACGGCTACCGGGTTTGTCCGAGCCGGGAAGCTCTGCTTCCTGCCAGAGGCGTGAGAGGCGGTTGATAACTCTCGTGGGGTGAAAACTCAACCGCTCGAGCGGGGGGCCTTCCAGATCGAGCACCAGCCGGGGGTAGCCCCTCGAGGGGGCGGGGGCAAGGCCGGGGGGTGGCCTTAGCACCCGCTGCGCCAAGCTCCAGCCCTCCGGGTTGCGCCACTCCGGGAAGAGGTGAGGTGAGCGGGAGGTGTCCCACCCGGGTACTTCCTCGGGCGAATCGGCCCATTGCACTGGGTATCGCTCTGGCTTCCATTTGAATGTCCCCGTAAATGTCCCTGTATCAGCCATAGATTTACGGGGACATAATACCGCATCCTGGGAGCATCGCAGGAGCTTTGCGATTCAACCTTGACAAATAGCCCAATCAAACCCTGCTGGGCCAAGCCCAGCAACTGCGAAGGGAGGATCCGTGACAGCAAACGTTGAACACGTGTTTTTGGTTGCAGATGCCCTCGGCCTGGGGCGTCGCTTGAACTACCGGCCTGATGAAGCGGCAAAAATCCTCCGTCTGGGACGGAGGCAGACCTACGAGCACATCCATGCGGGCCGTCTCAAAGCTGTTCGTAACGGCAACCGGCTGCTGGTGCCAGTAACGGCCATTGCCAATTTTATAGAAGGCAAAACCCCCGCCGGGGCTGGCGGGGGGCGTTAGAGGCTTGGGGCTATGCGCTGCACCAAGCATATCACTATATCGCCTGAAGCGCTACAGCAGGCCCGTGAAGTGCTCGAGGCCGAGCACTTCACGGTGGAGTCTGCACCGCTCGATCTGCTCGAGCGCGGCGTGCTGCTCACCGCCTACCGCGCCGCCGATGGCGAGGGCTACCTGCTCAACAGCGAGGAAATTCGGCTGCTGGCCTACCACGGCCTAGCCGCCCTTGATCCTGAGCACCCCGACCCCCGCCCGCGCTGGGAGCGGGCCACGACCCGCGATAGAGAGCGGGCCTACGCCGAGGCCGCCCTTGCGAGAGCCGTCCTGGAGGTGCAATCTGCCCCCATAGGGGAGCGAAACACTATCCTGAGCCGGGCCGCCTATGGCCTAGGCCAACTCGAGCACTTAGGGTTGGATGAGGGGCGCGTGCTGGATGAGCTGGTGCAGGCCGCCCTCGTTGCCGGCTTGCCCTACCGGGAGGCTGAGTCCACGGCTCGGAGAGGCTGGAGGAAGGGGGTCGAGCACCCCCGCGTCTTGCCTCCCTCCGATTTGGGTCACACGAGGGATTTAGGTCAATCGGGAGTGACCAAAATAAAACCCGCTCAGGAGCGCGAAAAACGATTTAGGTCACTCGAGGGGGAGGGAGTGAAGGGGTTCGGGTCACTGCCCTGGAAGAAGGGGGGCAACCGATGAAGGCCATGAAGGTTGTTGACCTCAACCAGCCCCCCCGCCCGATTGACTGGCTCGTGGAGGGGCTGCTACCGCTCAACGCCCTGGGCTTCTTCGGGGCCGACGCCGGGAGCTTCAAGACCGCCACCGCCGTTTACCTGGCGGTGCAGATGGCCCGGCCCGAGGGGAGGGGCGAGTTTCTGGGCCGCTCGGTGCAGCACGGGCCGGCCCTGTACGTGAACTTCGACAACGCCACCGGCGACGCCCAGGGGGTCCGCTACTGGCTCGAGCCCGCTCTGCAAGCTTTCCCGGACGCTGACCGCTCGCTGATCCACGTGCTCGAGCCGGACTCGGTGGCCGGGGCCACCGACGAGGCCATAGGGGAGGTGTACGAGTACGCCTTGGTTGCCGGGGCCAAGCTCATAGTCTGGGACAGCTTCGAGGCCTGCTTCCCCTGGGTCAACATTATCTCCGGCGATCAGGTACGGGCCGCGCTCTACCCGCTCGAGCGCATGGCCGTCGGGCTTGGTGCGACCTGCTTGGTGCTCGATCACTTGCCAAAGCCTGCGAAGGGCGAAGACCACGAGGCTAGAGGCCTGAAGGGCAACGGGGCCAAACGCGCCGCTGCCCGTGCGGTGCACCTGTTCACGCTGCTCCCCCCGGAGAAGACCAGCGGCAAGTACGTATACCGCTGGAAACAGAGCAAGAACAGTTGGGCTCCCCCCCTGGCCGCCTTCGGGGTGGAGGTGCAGCGCACCCGCGAGGGGCTGCGGCTGATCGAGACCGACCTGCCGGACGACGCCCAGGACAGCAAGACCGAGCGGGCCATTGACGAGGTGATGGCCTACCTCGAGCAGCACCCCGGCGCGGTGGTGGAGCGCAGAGATTTGCTGGCCCTGGCCCAGGGGGCCGGGCTGGGGCTCACCCGCGCCAAGCAAGCCGTAGACGCCGCCGTGACCCGCGTCGGGGCTGTCCGGGTACAGCTACCGGGCCGGGGTGCGCCGGTGGGGTATCGGTTCGAGCC
>DASTSL010000050.1:0-42736 GCA_035760705.1 Meiothermus sp.
GGATTGAGCGGCTCAGGGAGGCCATCCCGATGAAGCGCGGGGGAGAGGCGCTCGAGGTCGCCCAGGCCATCCTCTGGCTCCTCTCCGACGAGGCCTCCTACGTCACCGGAGCGCTTTTGGACGTGACCGGTGGCCGGTAGAGGGCGAACCCATACCGGTTAACGTACGACCTTAAGCGGTGAGCGTTTGGCGTTCTGCGTTTAGTGTACGAAGTACCACCTTCGACTTCACCCATCAAACCCTGGGCACGTGCCGGTCTTCCAGGACTCGAGCCAGCAGCCCCCCCACCAGCAAAATCCACATGCTCAGGTAAAAACCCAGCAGGGCCAGCAGGAACCCCGCCAGCGGGCCGTAGAACAGCTCGTACTGCGACCGGGGCAACAAAGCCGGGATCCCCAGCCGCACCCCCTCCCACACTAGGGCGGCAAAGCCCGCCCCCAGCAGGGCGTAGAACCGCCGGGGGGCGGGCCGGGGCAATAGCCGGTAGGTGAGGTAGAAAAGCCCGGCGGCCCCCAGCACCGGCAGGACGTGCTCCAGGCTCCCGCGCAAGAAGCCCAGCCCCGGCGGCAAATACCGCAACACGAAGGCCAGCGAAAGCCCCCCCAGGGCCAGCAGGATGATCCCCAAGCCCAGCGCCCCCGGTGCGATCAGGGCGATGAGCCGGTTGCGAAAGCCCGGTGGGGTTTGGAAGATCACCCCCATCGCATAGGCCAGCGCGGCGAAGAAGTTGCTGGCGCTCCAAAAGAGCACCAGGAAGCTACCCACCGTGAGCGGGGCGGCCCCGCTGGTGAGGAAGTTCAAGAGGCCCTGGGCCAAATCCGGCTGGGTAGGGAAGAGGAGGAGCGCCACCTCGCTGAGGCGTTGCCGGATGGCCTCGAGCAGCGCCTCGTTCCCCGCGAGCACCAGCCCGAAGACACCCACCAGCAAGAACAGCAGGGGCATCAGGCTGAAGAGGGCGTAATAGGCCAGCGAGGCCGCGAAGAAGGGGATATGCGACTGGTTATAAAGCCGGTAAGCGTGCCGGAAGAAGTCCATGTGGGCGTTGGTAAGCCTCATTCTTGCTGCGCGTTACTCCCGAATCTGCCCGCTGCCCAGCGCCACCCACTTGGTGGTGGTCAGCTCGCGCACCCCCATCACCCCGTAGGCGTGGAGCTTGGAGGTGCTGATGCCGATCTCGGCCCCCAGCCCTAGCTGGAAACCGTCGTTGAAGCGCGGCGAGGCGTTCACCAGCACCAGCGAAGCGTCCACCTCGCGCAAAAAGCGTAGGGCGTGGGCGTGGTGGTGGGTGCAGATGGCCTCGGTGTGGTGCGAGCCGTAGTGGGCGATGTGCTCGAGCGCTTCCTCGAGCGAGTCCACCACCTTGAGGGTGAGGATCAGGTCCAGGTACTCGGTGCTCCAGTCGGCCTCGGTCGCGGGCTGGATGTGGGGCAGGATCGCCCGGGCCCGCTCATCCCCCCTGAGCTCCACCCTGGCGGCGGTCATGGCGACCTCGAGCTGGGGCAAAAACCGCTCGGCTGCCGAGGCGTGGACCAGCACCTTTTCCAGCGCGTTGCAGGTGCTGGGGCGCTGGGTCTTGCCGTTGACGGCGATCTGCACCGCCATCTCGAGGTCGGCTTCGGCGTCCACGTAGAGGTGGTTGACCCCCTCGGCGTGGGCCAGCACCGGCATCCGGGCTTCCCGCCGCACCAGCTCGATGAGTTCCTTGCCGCCCCGGGGGATCAGGAGGTCGAGGGTTTCCAGACGGCACATCTCGAGGATCGCGGCGCGGTCGGTGGTGGGGACCAGCAGCACGGCGTCCTCGGGCAGCCCGGCTTCGCCCAGGCTCTCGCGAAAGAGCCCCACCAGCACCTGATTGGAACGGAAAGCTTCCTTGCCCCCGCGCAGCAGGATGGCGTTCCCGGCCTTGAGGGTGAGGGCACTGGCCTCCACGGTGGCGTTGGGCCGCGACTCGTAGATAAAGCCCACCACCCCCAGGGGAGTGCGCATCCGGCCCACCTGGAGGCTGTTGGGCCGGATCGTCATCCCCTCGATCTCTCCGATGGGGTCCGGCATGGCCGCGACCTGCTCGAGTCCGCTGATCAGATCGGCCAGGACCTTCTCGTCGAGCCTGAGTCGGTCTAGCTTGGCTTTGGAGAGCCCGCCGGAGCGGGCGGCCTCGAGGTCCTGCCGGTTGGCCGCCTCGATCTCCGCGCGGCGAGTGCGGAGCTTCTCGGCCATGCTCAGCAGGGCAGCGTTCTTGGCCTGGGGCAAGGCCCTGGCCAGGGTTCGGCTGGCGGTTTTGGCCCGTAAACCGTAGGTGCTCAGTTCGGATGGGGCGATCATGGGGTTCTCCCGCCGTCGGGCCGGGCGGTACCCGGCCTGACGGCTCAAAGCGTATTCTACGACCGGCTCAGGTGGACGGGCTTAGCTCGCCCGCGAGCGCGAAGTAGTCGCGGTGGATCACCTCGTCGGAGTGGTTATAGCCCAGGATTCCCTCGATGTCCTTGGTCTTGGCTCCCTTGATCCGCTCGATCTCCGCCGAGGAGTAGTTCACCAGCCCCACCCCGATGAGTTGGCCGCTCGAGTCCAGGCAGCGCACCGCCTCGCCCACCGCGAAACTTCCGCGCACCTCCCGAATCCCGGCGGGCAACAGCGAGGCCCCGCCCTGGCGTAAGGCTTTGGCCGCCCCCGCGTCCACCACGATCTCCCCGGCGGGTTTGGGCAACTGGTAGAGCCAGAGCCTCTGCCCGCTGTAGCGCTTATTGCCCCCGGCGAAAAGGGTTCCCAGCGGCTCGCCCCGCAAGGCCCCGGCGATGCTGCGCGGGTCGGTGCCCGGCAGGAGAAGCATGGGAATTCCGGCGGCCTGGGCCTTCTCGGCGGCCAAGAGCTTGCTTTTCATACCTCCGGTGCCCGCTCGGTTGGGCGCGTCCCCGGCCATCTTCATCACCTCGGCGTCCACCTGCTCGACATAGTGGACCGGCTTGGCCGCCGGGTTCGCCCGCGGGTCCGCGTCGTAGAGCGCGTCGATATCCGAGAGCACCACCAGCAGATCAGCCCCCACCAAGGAGGCGATCAGAGCCGAGAGCTGGTCGTTGTCGCCAAACTTGATCTCGTCCACCATCACCGTGTCGTTTTCGTTGATGACCGGGACGATCTTCCACTCGAGCAAGGTCTCGAGGGTGCGCCGGGCGTTCAGGTAGCGGTGGCGGTGGGCTAAGTCTTCGGCGGTGAGCAGAATCTGCGCCACCCGCAGACCATACCAGGCGAAGGCCTGCTCCCACAGCTGCATCAGGACCGGCTGCCCCACCGCGGCGGCGGCTTGTTTGCCGGGCATGGTCTTGGGGCGCTCTTTGAGCCCGAGCTTAGCCATCCCGGTCGCCACCGCTCCCGAGGAGACCAGCACCACCTCGCGCCCCTCGGCGTTGAGAGCGGCAATCTGCTCGGCAATCGCCAACTGCCGGGCCCGCCCAGCAGCCCCGCTTAATACTGCGCTGCCGACCTTGACCACCAGCCGACGGTAGCTTTTGGGGTCCAATGCAGGGCGCTCTGCACGCATAAAGCGAGCATATCATCCGTAATCTACTTGGCATAAAAGCCGCATGGTCATTTTGGGCTTGGAGAATCCAGACTTGGGTGCTATCCTTCCCTATAAGTTGCGCCAAGGTAAGTTGGTTCCGAGGGAGCATGGACAAGGACGCCTGAGGGGAAGTGCGGGGCGCAATGTATCCGCTGCGGAGCTAAAGCATATACCCCGTAGATTTGTAATATCGCCTAAATCCGCATTGTTGGGGCTGATGTTGCTTTTACTGGCTTGTGCCCAGAAGGCACCTCCCGGCCAAACCCAATCCGGAGAAGTTGCGCTGAGCCGAGTGGAATGGGGGCAGACCGTCGTCAAGGAAGACCTTCGGTTGGTGGTGGGGAAGCCTGCTTTACTTCGTGCCTACGTGCTGGGGGATAAAGCCGGGCTCAGCGCCAAGGTACGGGCCTCGGTTTATTTGAACGGCCAGTTCCGGCAAGACCTCGACCTCACCGGCCCCGCCACCTTTCCCACCGCCGAAAACGTCTCCGACCTGAGCCAGAGCTTCCGCGCCACCCTCCCGGCCAGCTTGGTGCAGCCGGGGCTCGAGGTTCGCCTCCAGGCCGACCCCGACAACCAAATCGTGGAAACCGACGAGACCAACAACCTCCGCACCGTGACCCCTACGGTGGGTAAGGAAACCACCCTCTACCTGACCCTGGTGCCGGTCATCCGGGGGGGAACCCAGCCCCCCACCCCCGACCTGGGCACGCTCAAACAGGGCCTGGTGGACATCTGGCCGCTCAAAGCGGTGGACATGCAGACGCGGGCCGCTTACTCCACCAACACCACCGACTGGGGTCAGCTGTTGAACGAGGTCACCGCGTTGCGGACCGCGGATAAAAGCGGGCGCTACTACTATGGTTACCTCAACCTGGGCGGGGGGATCGCCTGGCTGGGTCTCCCGGTCGGGGTGGGCAACCCCAGCAGCGGGGTCATGGCGCACGAGTTGGGGCACAACTTCACTCTGTCCCACGCCCCCTGTGGCAATGCCCCCAACCCCGACCCCAACTATCCCTATGCCGGAGGGGGCATCGGCTCCTGGGGCTATAACCTCAGCAAGGGAGCCTTGGTCGATCCCGCCGACAGCAAGATCAAAGACGTGATGGGCTACTGCGGCTTTGGCTGGGTTTCCGACTACATGTACCAGAAAGCCCAGACCTTCCTGGAAGCCTCACCGCCTCAGGCCCAAACCGAACCCCAGCTCCAGAACGTGCTGCTGGTGAGCGGTCGGGTCACCGCGCAGGGGGTGGTGCTTGACCCGCCCACCCCGATGCAAGCCCCCCTCAGCCTGCCCAAGCCGGGGCCGTATACGCTCCGCTTGCAGACCGAAAAAGGGGTACGAGAAGTTCCCTTCGCCACCTACACCGCCATCGTGATGCCCAACCACGACGAGCACACCGGGCACTTCCAGGCCATGCCTGCCTTCACCCCTCAGACCCTGGAGCAGTTTGTCTTTAGCGTCTCTGATCCGGGGGCGCTGAAGGCGCTCGAGGTGCGCCGGGGTGGGGCGTCGCTGGCCCGGCTCGAGGCGGGGGTCAAGCTCCAGACCGCGCCCAACCTCCAACTCCGCGAAGAAGGGGAGAGCCTCTTCCTCTCCTGGAACTCCGCCGCCTACCGCCACCTCTCGGTGGCCCATCTAGAGGCCCAGCGCACCACCTTGGCCCTGTGGCAAGAAGGCGGCTCGGTCCGCGTTTCTACCCGAGGGCTCCCGGCGGGTGGGGTCTTTGAGGTAGTGCTCTCGGACGGGATCAATACCTTGCGCCAGGAAATCAAACGCTGAATGCGCGGCCATTCCGTAGGGCGATGGGTCGCTCTTCCTTTGGCTCTGGTGTGGAGACCTATGGCAACGGCTGGCCGCAGATCTGCCCCTTAACCCTCCCTCACCCTCCCGAACCGCACCTACGGCTTAAGCGATGAACGCGACGCCCGATTCACGTCCGGCTGGCTTAATCACCCGATATCTTCCTGCTTACGGTTGCCCCCGGCGCGATCTCGTTTTTGGTTTCACTGGGGTAATGTGTTGGCGCAGCCCTTCGAGCAGCCAGCCATAGGCCTTCGCGTAGTCGGGGGTGTAGGTCCACCCTTTGAGCGCCGCGATGAGCTCCCAGTAGCGATCCATGCGGGGGTCGGTGGTTGCTTCGAAGCGCTCGAGCAGCCAAGTAGCAAAGCGCTTGTCATTCTTGCGCTGCATGGCTCGAGCAAATCCGGCCACCCACTCCCTGATGATTCTCTGCGCTCTTTGGCCTCGCGGGGAAAGGCCTGTTTGCACCGCCTCGATGGCGACTTTCGTCACCTCGTCGTTGACCTTTTTCCACTTTGCCCAGTCCAGCCGCTCGAGCTGGCTAAAGGCTTGGGTCTGGTTCTGGAGCACCTGCTGAAAACTCGGGTCGGAGGCGATCTCGGCCAGCTCGAGCCAAGCTTCCAGTTGAGCTTCGTTCATCTCCTCGGGGAGGTCCAACACGGCGGCCCGCCACACCGCCGGGTCCCCCTGCCCGCCCCCCAACCCGCGCCGGACGTGCTGGGCCAGAAAGCGCTCGCGCTCGAGCTTATCCAGCTTGGCCAGGGTCTGCATCCGGTTCAGGCGGGTCAGCAAGGTGGCTTCATCGGTTTGCAGGACGGCTTTCAAGAGCGTTTGTTGCCGCTTCAAGGCCCGCACCTGAACCTCCAGGGCTTCGATCTGGAGTCTCACCGCGTCCACCGGCCCGAGTTCGCCGCTGAGGAGAGCAGCGATGGTCTCGAGGTCGAAGCCTACCCCGCGCAGGGTGCGCACCAACTCGAGCCGGGCGCAGTCGGCCTCCGAATAGAGCCGATAACCGGCCTCCGTGACCCCCGAAGGGGGCAGCACCCCGATGTCCGAGTAGTAGCGAATGGTCTGCACCGGCAGCCCGCTCAGCTTGGAGACCTCGCCAATCGTATACAGACCCTGTTGCATCTTGACCCTCGAGCTACTGGAGAGTTTAGCCTGATTCGGGTGAGTCGTATGCCGTTCGAATACGTACCCCTGCTCGAGACCCAGCGCGAAATCTACCTTCTCCCTCGTGGCATGGAGCGCTTCCGCGATTACCTAAAAACCATGCTCAACGCCGAGGGGGACGACCTCGAGCTGGTCCCGATGGTCACCATGAACCCGATGGCGAAGGAGCACGCCCTGGCTTACGTGGAAGCTTTGCTGTCCATGAACGCCGAGGAGATGGTGCGAATTGCGCTCGAGCAGGCCCAAACCCGGCTGCCGCGCTTCCCCGAACCCTGGAAGGTCTCGCTGATCGTCCTCGACGATCTCAAGGGCGGCTGGACCAACCGCCATACCACCCTCTTTGCCGACTGGGCCATGACCGACCGGGCCAGGGCCAACTTCCTGCGCTACGCCTGGATTTCAGTCGGGCTCTGGACTTCAGAGCCCCCGAGCCCTAAGGGCATCCGCCGCGAGGTGTTCGCCCAAGTCTATAAGGCCCTCTGGGCGCTGCGGCATCCCAAGGCCCGCACGCTGCGCGAGGTGCTGCGCCAGGAGGCATACGCGCTGGCCTTCGCGGGTCAGAGACCTTGGTTGGACGAGGAAGAACTCGCCTACACCCAGGCGGTGATCGCGCCCTACCTCGAGTCCGACCACTACCCCACGCTCGTCGCCGCCCTGTACGGCGACGAGGCCGCGAAGTCATTGGGCTACCCACCGCTGGGCTTGTCGGCTCGAGCCGGTTTTGCCCTGGGTTTGGCGGAAGTGCTCGAGTCCGAAGTCAGACCCGAAGACGCCTTGACTCTCTAGCAACTAGAGACTTTACCCTTGCTCTTCGGAGGTGGTGATATGCCGATCATTCTCATCAATGCATTGGCCGGTCAGCGGGCCGCTTTGCAGGCTCCGGCAGAGCAGCGGCTCGAGGTCTTCCGCGAACGGGTGATGGAACCCTTGAGCGACTTCTGGAAACCTTTCTTGAACCGAAGGCCCCCGACCGACCCCCAGGCCGACCCGGCCCTCGCTACCGCACGGGCTTGGGGTTTCTACAGCCCCGAGGACGACATCGAGGCGGGGCTCGAGGCCCTCCGGGTCTTCGAGCGCGAGGGGACCTGGCCAGCTTGTGTGGCCGCCATCGAGAAGGCCCTGCAAACGCTCGACCCCGCCGCCCACGGCATCGAGCTAGAGCCGGTGCGGTTCACCCTCCTTTTGGGTAGCCTGCGTATCCTGCGGCTCGAGTACGGGGCTTACACCGGAGCCCAGCAGCCCGGTTTCGCCCTGGTGATGGGCTGGCCCAACCCGGTCGGCTCACCCCGTCTGCCGGTCGCAGCGGCCCACGAGCTCAACCACATCGTGCGCTTCAAGTACGAGCCCTGGACGCCCCAGACCACGGTGGGGCAGTACATGGTGGCCGAGGGGCTGGCCGAAGCTTTCGGGGTGGAGGTGGTGGGCGATGCAAGCTTGGTGGGCCCTTACTCCGCCGCGCTCACCCCTGAGCAGATCGAAGCGGTCAGGCCCCGCTTCCAGGAGGCGCTCGAGACCACCGGCTTCGACACCCTGCGCGGCTACATCTTTGGCGATTGGGCGGCAGAGCAGTTCGGTTACCCCAAGCAGGGAATGCCGGATTACGCGGGGTATACGCTCGGTTACCAGGTGGTGCGGGCTTACCTCCAACGCACCGGGCGCACCGCGGTGGAAGCCACCTACACCCCCTGGCGGGAGATCGTGCAGGAGTCGGGATATTTTGGGTAGGGGATAGATGAATCCCCCTACAAAGCCCCGGCTCGGGGCGAGTTAGGCTGTCCTTATGGATTGGCGGCTCGACCAGGTGATCTATTGGAAGGAGGAGGGCCGGGTGGTAGTGCAGGTGGACCTCTTCGACCCGCTGGGCCGTCTGCGCTCGGAGAAGTTTTACCCCGCCACCTCTGACGCTGGAGAAGCGCTGGAAAGGGTAGCCCTCGAGCTTTCCACTCGGGGAGTAATCGGAAAAAATCCGAGGGTGAGACGGCGGATTAAGAACGGACTTTTCCCAGCAGAGACTATGAGGAAGCGCTTCCTCGCGGCCTTCGAGGATTAAGATCCTCATCTTGCACTCAGGAGTAACCCGTGTTACACTCAGCTTGCCCTCAGGGGCAAAACATCTTGATCGGTTATACTGCACCACCGTTGGGCACAGCAACGGTGGTTTATCCTCTTGTTCACCCCGCGCTGTGAGCGAAAGGTTCTCATCTCTTACCGCCTATAGTAAAAAGCGAGGTGCATATTGTGGAACGGGTAGCAGTATTTATAGATGGAAGCAATCTTTATAAAGGTCTCGTATCCAGCTTAAGCTCCGATTACCGGCTCGACTTCGTGCAGTTCATCGAAACCCTGGTAGCCGGGCGTAAGCTCTTGCGGGCTTATTACTACAACGCCCCCTTGCCCGTCGAAGACCCCGCCGCCAAGGCCCATCAGAGCTTTCTCAACTATCTGAAACGGGCGCCTTACGTGGCGGTGCGGCTGGGGCGGCTCGAGCGCCGGGGCGAGGGCTTCGTCGAAAAAGGCGTGGATATCCAGATCGCCATCGACCTTTTGCGGCTGGCCTATGCCAACGCCTACGATGTGGCGGTGCTGGTCTCGGGCGACGGGGACTTCGCCGATGTGGTCAAGGTGATCCAGGACATGGGCAAACAGGTGGAGAACTCCACCTTCCAGGCCCTTTCTTCGCACCGCTTGGCCCAGCAGGCCGACCGTTTCTTCCCGCTCGATGAACTGCCCTGGGAGCGGCTACGGGCGCGTGCTCAGGAAGAGCAGGTAAGCGCCGAGGGCTAGCAGCAAGACGTTGGAGTACCGCGCCAGGGGCTGAATCCAGGCCACCTGGCGTAACCTTGCCACCGTGAGGCCGATCAGGGCCTTGCTGCCGATGATGGCCGGGTAGAAACCCAGGATGAACCATAGCGGCTCCGGCAGCGGGCGTTTGAGCTGGGAGAGCCCCACCGTGAGCCAGAACAAATACATGTGCGGGTTCATGAGGTTCACGATCACCGCGTGGCGCAGGCTTTGGGCGGAGGTGCGGGGCGAACCCTCGAGCTTCGATTGCCCGGTCAGGCCCTTGTAGCCCAGGTAGAGCAGGAAGATCCCGCCTGCCGCCTCGAGCGCCCGGGTCAGCTCGGGGGGAAGCTCTCGAGCCAGGAAGAACGCCAGGATAATCGCGACGGAATCGGTCAACAGTGGGGCCAAGGAGGCCATCACCGCGGGCCGGGCTCCTTGGGTGAGGGCTTGGCGGATCACCAGCAAGGTCAGCGGGCCAGGGTTCACCCCCGCCCAAAATCCCAAGGTCAACCCGAGGATCAGGGCTTCCATACCGCGATCACGCTGGGGTCAATGGGGGTGATCTTGTGTTCGGCTTGCAGGTGGGCGGCTTCGCCCCGGCGCAGGTGCAGGTAATTCCCCTCGGGGAGGTCCACCACCACCTCGCCCTCCAGGACCAGATACATCCGGGGCTCGCTCACGTCCTCGGGTTCTTGCAGGAGATAGGCGCGAAACCCCGCCACGCCGGGGAAGCGGGCCTCGCCTTGGGCTTTGGAAAGACGGATCAGGTGGAGTTTCACGTTGTTCCCAATTGAAGCAGGCCCTAGCGCGCTGGGTCATGCCTGCCCTTCATGACGCGAGGGCGGATTGGGGCGGCTCTGTGACTGCCCCTACGATCAGGCGGTAACGGCCTCTTTCTTGCTACGTCCGTAGGCCATCCGCAGCTTGAACATGCCCTTGCGGAAGAGGGTCAGGGCCTCCGCTTCGGGCAGGTTCATCGCTTTGGCCGCTTCGGGGACCGCCTTCTGCTGGCCCTGGGTGCGCCGCACCACCTCGGCTTCTTGGGCCGGGAGGCCCAGGCCGCTCAGGAGGGGCTCGAGGTCCTTCCAGGTCGCAGGTTTGTCGCTGGTCTTAGTGGCCTTCCCCTTCTTGCTTTTGGCGTTCGACCCTTTCGCGTTTAGCGTTTTGCGTTTTGCGTTCGGGGCCTTTCCATTCCCCCGCCGCTCGTTCAGCGCCTTGAGGTCCGGCCCACCGTAGCGCTCGCAGTTGGGGTTCGAACAGGCGGTTTTGTCACGGCCCTTCTGGATCTCGTTCCAGCCGCAAATGGGGCACTTGGACTCGAGCACCTTGTCGAAGGAGAGGAAATCGCAGTTGTTGCAGCGGTAGTAGGGCTTGCCGCGCTTGGAGATCTTCTGCACGATCTCCCCGGCGTGGCACTTGGGGCATTCGATGCCGGTGGAAGGAGCCTCGTCGCGGGAGTAGTCGCACTCGGGGTAACGGCTGCAACTGATAAAGCTGCCGTAGCGCCCGTGGCGGCGCACCAGCTCGCCCTGCTGGCACTTGGGGCACTGCTCGCCGATGGGCTCGGCGGCCCGCTTGACCTCGAGCCGTTCGGTGTGTTTGCACTCGGGGTAGCCGGTACAGCCCAAAAACTGCCCGAAGCGGCTCACCTTGACTTCCATCGGCCTGCCGCAGACCGGGCACATCTTGCGCGGTAGACGGCTCACTTCCTCCATGAAAGGGTCGTAGAACTCGCGCACCACCTTGGGCCAGGGCACCTTGCCCTCTTCGATCTGATCGAGGTGGTCTTCCATAGTGGCGGTGAAGTCGTAGGCCACCACGCGGGGGAACTTTTCTACCAGCCAGACAACTACGTCCTTGCCGAGCGGGGTGGGTTTGAGGGCTTTGCCGTTGCGCTCGAGGTAAAGGCGCTTCTCCAGGGTGTCGATGGTGGGGGCGTAGGTGGAGGGCCGCCCGATGCCCAGTTCCTCGAGGGTCTTCACCAGCGAGGCGTCGGTGTAACGGGGCGGCGGCTCGGTGAAGTGCTGCTCGGGTTTGAGGTCTAAAAGCCGGGCGCTGCTCCCCTCGCTGAGGTTGGGCAGCAGGTTGTCGGCCTCCTCCTCAGACTCCCGACCCCACACCTTGAGGAAGCCGTCAAACTTGAGGATCGAGCCCACCGCGCGGAACACGAAAGCTTCCCCTTCTACCGTCACGGTGGTCTGATCGAAGACTGCCTGGGTCATCTGGCTCGCCACGAAGCGGCGCCAGATCAGGTCGTAGAGCCGGTATTCTTCTTCGCTGAGGTGTTTGCGCACCGAGTCGGGGGTGCGGCTGGGCGAGGTCGGGCGGATCGCTTCGTGGGCGTCCTGGGCGTTTGCGGCCTTCTTGGTGCTGTAAAGGTTGGGCTTATCGGGCAAATAGGGCTGGCCGAACATCTGCGGGATCACCTGACGGACTTCGGCGAGGGCCTCCTGCGAGACCCGCACCGAGTCGGTGCGCATGTAGGTGATGAGGCCCACCGTGCCTTCAGGCAGGTCAATGCCCTCGTAGAGCTTCTGGGCGATGCGCATGGTGCGGCCCGCAGTCCAGCCGAGGCGTCCTGAGGCAGCCTGTTGCAGGGTCGAGGTGGTGAAGGGCGCAGCAGGGGAGCGCCGCCGCTCGCGCCGCTCGATCTTGCTGATCCGCCACTGTGGAACCTGCCGGATGCGACCCACCACCTCGCGGGTCTGGGCTTCGCTGGTGAGCAGGAACTTCTCGCCCGCCTGCACCCGCTCGCCTTCGACGCTATAGAGCATGGCCTTGAACTTAGCCTGCCCGCTCTCGAACTGACCCACCCCGCTATCGCCGTGAAACAACGCCTCAACCGTCCAGTACTCCTGCGGCACGAAGGCTTCGATTTCGGCCTCGCGCTCGACCAAAAGCCGCAGGGCCACCGACTGTACCCGCCCGGCGGAGAGCGCCCGGCGGCGGAATTCCTGGGCCAAGAGGGGAGAGAGGTTATACCCCACCAGCCGGTCCAGGACGCGCCGGGCCTGTTGAGCGTCCACCAGGCTTTGGTCGATGGGGCGGGGTTTGCTCACGGCTTCGCGCACCACGCGGGGGGTGATCTCGTGGAACTCGACGCGCACGGGCCTCGAGGGGTCCAGCTCTAAGAGTCGCGCCACGTGCCAGCCGATGGCCTCGCCCTCGCGGTCGGGGTCGGTGGCGATCAGCACATCCTTGCCCTTGGCGGCCCGCTTGAGTTCGTCCACCACCGGCTTTTTATCTTTCTTGACCTCGTATTCGGGGGCGAAATCCTGCTCGACATTCACCCCTAGGTCGCGCTCGGGAAGGTCGGCCACGTGACCCTTGCTGGCCTTGACCTCGTAACCGGCCCCGAGCATCTTGGCGATGCTCTTGGCCTTGGCCGGGGATTCGACGATGACTAAGGTTCCTTTGTTTGCCATGTTGCTCCAATGCCCAAGATCGGGCCGGGCTCACCCTGGAAGAAAGAGGAGGGGTGCGGGGTGAGATGCTCGGCTCACTATATAGGGGATAAGACGCTCATTCTGTCAAGTGAGCCAGGAGGGAGTCTGAGGGGGATTCTTTTGCTGGACGGTTTAATCCTGGCTGTCCAGGCAGGGGGATAGGGGGGGCGGCTCACAAAACCTGGCCTTGACGTGTTCCCTGAGGGAGTGTATACCAATAGCGAACCAAATCAGGAGCCAAGACGGCCCCAAGCTGTTCTAGAAGGCGCGAGGGCGCGTTGGCCTGATCGTGGCGGGAGGTGATCTGACCGGACCCCATAACTCCCCGATAGCGGTGTACCCCGTGTGGATAAGGAGGCTAAGCAAATGAAAAAGTATTTGGGAATTTTGCTGTTGGGTCTGGTGGCGCTCTCCCCGGCGCTGGCCCAGAACAAGGTCAAACTCACCATCGAAAGCTGGCGCAACGACGACCTCAAAATCTGGCAGGAGACCATTCTCCCGGCCTTCATGAAGAAGTACCCCAACATCGAGGTGGTATTCGCGCCCTCGGCCCCCACCGAGTACAACGCAGTGCTCGATACCAAGCTCAAGGCCGGGACCGCGGGGGACCTCATCACCTGCCGCCCCTTCGACAAAAGCCTCGAGCTGTATAACGCCAAGTACCTCGAGAGCCTCAACAACCTTCCCGGCATGAACAACTTCTCCGAGGTCGCCAAGGCCGCCTGGAGCACCGACGACGGCAAGACCACCTTCTGCGTGCCGATGGCCTCTGTGATCCATGGCTTCCTCTACAACAAGGCTATTTTCCGCGAACTCGGCCTCAGCGAGCCCAAGACCGAGGCCGAATTCCTTGCGACCCTGCAAAAGATCCAGGCCAGCGGCAAGTACTCGCCTTTGGTGATGGGCACCAAGGACCAGTGGGAATCCGCCACCATGGGCTACCAGAACATCGGCCCCACCCTCTGGAAAGGCGAGACCGGACGCAAGGGACTGATTGCCGGAACCCAGCAATACAACAAGGGTGGCTTCCTGCAAGCCTTCGAGGCCCTCGCCAAGTGGCGGCCCTTCCTGCCCCGCGGTTACCAAGCCCTGGCCTACCCCGACGCGCAGAACCTCTTCGCCCAGGGGCGCGGGGCTATCTACCCCGCGGGTTCGTGGGACATCGGCACCTTCCGCCAGATGAACCCCAAGCTCGAGCTGGGGGCCTTCAAGCCCTACACCTTTGCTGGGGCCAGCCAGTGCGTGATCAACGATCACCCCGACATCGCCATCGGCCTCAACGCCGCCAGCAAGAACAAGGAAGCAGCCCGCACCTTCCTCTCCTGGGTCGCCACCGACGAGTTCGCCCAGCTTTACGCCAACGCCCTGCCGGGTTTCTTCCCGCTGGCGAACGTCAACTACACCGTCTCCGACCCAGTGGCCCAGACCTTCCTCAACTGGCGCAAGGAGTGCCAAGCCTCCTTCCGCACCGCCTACCAGATCCTCTCCCGTAACGCCAACCCCAACAACGAAAATGACCTCTGGAATGCTTCGGCACAGGTCTTGAACGGCACCCTGACTCCCCAGCAGGCCGCCGACATGGTGCAGAAGAACCTGGCCTCGTGGTACGGGCCGCAGAAGGGTAAGTAAGGTTTTTCCCCACCGGTGGGGGAGGGTGGGGGTGGCCGCCGAAGTGTGGACATCGTACCTAAGGTGCAAAGGCACGAGTTCTGCGAACTCGCCCCCTCACCCTCATCCTCTCCCATCCGGGGAGAGGGGATTGCTTTGGAGAGTAACTTTCGTATGAAAGTCGTACCTTCAGATCTATGAAGCGCAGGCCATTCCCCTGGCATGTCGTGGTCTTTCTGGCCCCGGCGCTCACCATCTACACGCTGTTCATGATCTACCCGCTGCTCGATTCGCTGGCGCTGTCCTTGCAGAACAAGCCTGCCGGTGGACCAGAGACCTTTGTCGGGCTGCAAAACTATCACACCCTCTTTACCGCCGAGCAGTGGTCGAAACCTTTCTGGAACGCCTTCTGGAACAACGTCAAGTTTTTTATCATCCACATGGTGGTGCAAAACCCGGTGGGCTTGCTGCTGGCGGCCTTGCTGGTCAGTCGCATCCGGGGGGCTTGGGTCTATCGCACGATCATCTTCACCCCCACCATCCTCTCGGTGGTGATCATCGGTTTCGCCTGGAAGCTGATCCTCAACCCGGCCTGGGGCATCTCGCAGGGGATTCTGGACGCGGTGGGGCTGGGAAACCTCAACCAGCCGTGGCTGGGGCTCGAGTCCACCGCTCTGCCCACCCTCTCGCTGATCTCGGTGTGGCAGAACATCGGTATCCCCATGATGCTTTTCCTGGCCGCCCTGATCCGCATCCCCGACGAGCTGATGGAAGCCGCCCGGGTGGATGGGGCCAATGCCTGGACGGTTTTTTGGAGAATTCAATTCCCGCTCATCCTGCCCACGGTGGGCATCGTCGCGGTGCTGACCTTCGTGGGCAACTTCAATGCCTTCGACCTGATCTACGCCACCCAGGGTGCCTTGGCCGGGCCGAACTTCGCCTCGGACATCCTGGGGACCTTCTTCTTCCGCACCTTCTTCGGCTACCAGCTCCAGCCCGGCGACCCCTATATGGGCGCCACGGTGGCCGGGGTGATGCTCCTGATCATCCTGACCGGGGTGCTCGTCTACCTGTTCGCCTGGCAACGGCGCTTGCAGGATATCCAGTTTTAGGAGCGCGCCATGAGCAATGAGCCGCTAGCGATGAGCCAAAAGACCCTCGCCCAGACCCCGTACCGAGGAATGATCCGCTCGCCCATCGCCCATCGCTCACTGCCGGATCGGAGCCCCATGTGATACGCGCTCGTTGGCCCCAGGTCATCGGCATTCATATCGCCCTGATCGCTTATTCGATCCTGGCTTTGTTCCCCGTGTTGCTGGTGATTCTGAACGCCTTCAAGGACAAGCTCACGATCTTCAGCGCGCCCTACGCCTTGCCGAACAGGCAGACCTTTACGCTCGAGGGCTTCCGCACCCTCGAGACCACCGCCAACTTCCCGGCTTACTTCCTCAACAGCTTCCTGGTCACGGCGGGCTCGCTCTTGCTCGTCATCCTGGTGAGTTCGATGGCGGCCTTCGCCATCGCCGAGTACACCTTCCGGCTCAACACCTTCTTGGCCCTCTACCTCTCCATCGGCATCATGGTGCCGATCCGGCTGGGCACCATCGGGATTCTCCAGCTCGCGGTGAACCTGGATTTGGTCAATACTTTGTGGATCTTGATCCTGGTCTACACCGCCCAAGGCATCCCGCTCGCGGTGTTTGTGCTGACGTCCTTCATGCGGCAACTGCCCAAGGACCTGAAAGATGCCGCCCGGATCGACGGGGCCAGCGAGTACCGCATCTACTGGCTCACCCTGCCCCTGGTGCGCCCGGCTATCGGCTCGGTGCTGGCGATCTCGATGATCCCGATCTGGAACGATCTTTGGTTTCCCCTTATCCTGGCCCCCGGCGAAGCGACTAAAACTATCGTATTGGGGGCCAGCGTGTTTTTGGGGCAGTTCGTCAACGATTACAACGCGGTGCTGGCTGCGCTCACCTTGGCCATCGTTCCGGCGGTGGTCTTATACCTGATCTTTTCGCAGCAGCTCATCAAGGGCATCACGTCGGGGGCGGTGAAATGACGAGAGCAGCGGGCAGCGGGTTGAGGGCTTGGGAGAATCTTTCTCGGATCTCGGAGCCTTTTGCTCGATGCTCCCCTCCGGAGGAGGACCAATGCGGGTAGGCATCGTGGGGAGCGGGGTGATGGGCGAGGTTCACGCGGCGGGGTGGCGGACCACCGAGGCCGAGCTGGTGGGGTGTTTTTCGGCGAGCCTCGAGCAAGCTCAGCGCCTTGCCGAAGAGTATGGGATGAAGGTCTACCAGGATTACCCCTCGCTGCTCGAGGACGTGGACATCATCGATATCTGCGTGCCGACCTATCTGCACAAGGATATGGTCTTGGAAGCCGCTGCCGCCAAAAAACACGTGGTCTGCGAGAAACCCATCGCGCTCACGGTGCAGGACGGGCAGGACATGATCGCCGCCTGCGAGGGGGCCGGGGTGCGCTTCTTCGTGGCGATGGTGGTGCGGTTTTTCCCCCAGTACCGGCTCTCGCGCGAACTCGTGGTCAAGGGGCAGATCGGTCAGCTGGGGGTGATGCGGCTCAAGCGGGTCTCCTACCTGCCGCAAAAGTCGGTCGACAACTGGTACACCGACGAGGCCCGTTCGGGCGGAATGGTGGTGGACCTGATGATCCACGACTTCGACTATGCCCGCTGGCTGGGAGGCGAGGTGGAGCGGGTCTTTGCCCGAGCCAACCAGGCCACCGACAGCCCCGGCCAGTACGCCCAGGTCATCTTGCGGCACAAAAGCGGCCCGATGGCCCTGATCGAAGGGGGCTGGGCTTATCCGCCCGGCGTGTTCCGTACCGCTCTCGACCTCTCCGGCACCGACGGCCTCATTGAGTGGAGTTCCGACGAGCACGCTCCGGTGCGAAGCTTCACGCTCACCCGCGACGGCAGCACCGCCGCGGTGGGCCTGCCGACCTCGGGGCTCTCCGATGACCCTTATGCCCTCGAGCTGCAACACACCTACCGCTCCATCGTGAACGGCGAACCCTTCGAGGTGACCGCCCAGGACGCGCTCGAGGCCCTCCGCATCGCCCTGGCGGCCAAGGAATCCATCCGCACCGGCAAACCCGTCAACTTGTGAGGCCCTATGCGTATCGGGATTCTTTCCTTCGCTCACCTGCACGCCGAGGGGTACCAGGCCAACCTGAGGGCGATTCCGGGCGTCGAGCTGGTCGGGTTTTCCCACGAGGATGCCGAGGAGGGTCGGCATTTTGCCGCCCACTATGGGCTCGAGTGGTACTCGAGCCACCAGGATTTACTGGCCCAAGGTCTGGACGGCGTGGTCGTCTGCTCGGAGAATGCCCGCCACCGTGAACTGGTGGAGATGGCCGCCGAGGCCAAGTGCTCGATTTTGTGCGAGAAGCCCATCGAGACGAGCCTGGAGGATGCCCGGGCCATGCAGGCCACCTGCGAGCGGAACGGGGTGCACTTCATGACCGCCTTCCCCATGCGCTTCGCCCCCTCCACCCAGAGCGTACGGGCCGCGATCCAGCAGGGGCAGTTGGGCCGGGTGTACGGGGTCAACGGGATCAACCACTCGGAGATCCCCAAAGCGCACCGGGCTTGGTTCGCCGATAAGGATCTGGCTGGGGGCGGGGCGGTGATGGACCACGTGGTCCACCTGGCGGATTTGTTGCGCTGGTACTTCGGGGCCGAAATCGCCGAGGTTTACGCCGAGGTGGACAACCTCTTTTACCCCGGCGAGGTGGAAGTGGACACGGCTGGGCTATTGCTCCTCTCGCTTTCGAATGGGGTCCAGGCCAGCATTGACTGCTCCTGGAGCCGACCCACCTGGTATCCGCGCTGGGGTCATCTGAAGATGGAGGTGGTGGGGGAGCGGGGCGCGGTGGTGATGGACGCCTTTGCCCAGCACGTCACGCTCTACGCACGGAACGCCCCCCGCAAGGCGAGCTGGGTGGGCTTTGGCCCCGACCCCAACCAGGCCATGATGCAAGAGTTCATCACCAGCATCCGCGAGAAACGTCCGCCCTCGGTCAGTTGGAACGACGGCTACCAGGCCTTGCGGGTAGCACTAGTGGCTTACGAGTCGGCCCGGGCCAAAGAACCGGTGCGGCTCTAAGTTCCCACTCGATATAGCGCGACTTAGCTGGCTCGGCTCAAAAACTCCAGGACCTCCCGGTTGAAGCGGTCGGGAGCCTCCAGGTTGACCATGTGACCGGCTCCTGCTATCACCACCCTGCGGACCTTAGGCAGCCGGCCCGCCAGGATATCGGCGATGGCCTGAAAGTCCGCCAGGTCGCGCTCGCCCACCACCACCAGGGCGGGATGGACGACCTGCTCCAGCCGCTCCAGCGCAGGCGGATTGGGGACCTGATCGGGGTCCCGCTTGACCCAGTGCCAGCCGGAATATCTGTCGATCTGGGCGGTCAGGCTGGCAGCGACGGCGGGGTGCTCGAGCGCCGGGGCGAAAAGGGGATGGTGGAGCCAGCGCTGCCGCGCCCCCGCGAGGTCGCCGGCTCGGGCGGCGTCGAGGATGCCCTTCCAGCGCTCCTGCCACTCCGCCGACCAGCGATAGCCGTCGAGGGCGCTGTCCGCCAGCGCCAGCGAACGAACCGCCTGGGGGTAGGTGAGGGCGAACCGCAAGGCGAACTGACCCCCCATCGAAAGGCCCACCAGATGAGCCGGCACGGCATCCAGATGACGCAACAGCTCTAGCAAATCATCGGTCTGTGCGTAAGGCTCCACCCGGCCTTCGCCGCGAAACCGCGCCACCGGCAAGGAAGAACGGCCATAGCCGCGCAGATCGTAGCGGATCACCCGGAAGGCTCGAGCCAAGGGCTCGAGCTGCGGCTCCCACATCCGGCAGTCGAGCCCGAAACCGTGCAGAAAAACCACCGGGACCCCCTGGCCGTGGCTCTGGTAGTAGAGCCGGGCCGAGCCCCTGCTGAAGAAACCCTCCATCGATCGCCCTCGAGCTATTCCAATCTTACACCCATCCCCTGACCGGAGGCCGCTCACTGAAGAAAACCACCAATCTAATCTTCTAAGCTGAGTCTCGGCTGATTTACACCTGATTTTCCCTTGAATCCTGCTAGACTGAGCCATGCACCTCGAAGACCGCATCCAACACCTGCTCAGGCAGATCGAGAACCAGGAGCGCCGTTGGGATCAGGTTTCCGCCCATCCGTCGTACGCCAAGTTCGCGGCTCGAGAACCCGTTCTGCGGCAGTCCATCGCCCGGATTCGCCACATCTGTGCCCGCTTCCGCCAGGCAGTAGCGCAAAACGACCCCCAGATCCCACAATATCTAGACCAGCTCGAGGAGAGCATGTTCTACCTCTCGCGCGACATGGACCGGCTCTGCGCGGCCTTGGGCTTTGCCACCCCACCGGCTCGGGTCTTGCACTAAAGCCCAGTCCTGAACGCAAAGCTTTGATCTAAACCTCCACCGAAGC
Organism: Meiothermus sp.; assembly: GCA_035760705.1. Taxonomy (GTDB): domain Bacteria; phylum Deinococcota; class Deinococci; order Deinococcales; family Thermaceae; genus Allomeiothermus. The sequence goes on from DASTSL010000050.1 coordinate 19,838, forward strand.
CGAGGCCCCCGGCGGTTTTTCGGTTAGAATCCTCCCTATAAGCGCGTAACTGCGACCCGGGGGCGTTTTGTCCCTGCACGTGGTGAGGCCGCCAACGGTAAGCTAAATTCCGTAAAACCTGCTTTGTTGTAAGACCCAACTTTATGACCGATAAAAATGGCACAAGATGGCGCTGGATAGGGATCGCCGCGGTGGTCTTGGTGGGGGTCTTGGTGGGGACCGGGGCTTATACCGCGCAGCGGGCGCAGGCGCTCTCGTACCTCTCCAATGACCCCAAAGCCTGTGTCAACTGCCACATCATGCGTGACGTTTACGACAGCTGGCAGAAGGCCCCGCACCACGCGGCGGCGGTCTGCGTGGATTGCCACCTGCCCCATGACTTCGTGGGCAAGTGGCTCGCCAAGGCCGAAAACGGCTGGAACCACTCCAAAGCGTTCACCCTGCAAAACTTCCACGAGCCCATCCGGATCCACGCCAAAAACGCGGCGATCCTCGAGCACAACTGCATCGGTTGCCACCAGAACCTGATCGGCGGGGTCTTGCAGGCCCAGACCTCGTACGGCCAGGCCCACGCCGAGTATGCCGCTGACGATAAGGGAGCCCACCTGGGCTGTGTGAACTGCCATAAAGACGTGGGGCACGGCCCCTAGGAGGAACTATGCCGAGAAGATTTCCCTGGTTGGCTCTTGTGGTGGGCTTGGTGGCGGCGCTCGGCACCTTCGGGGTACTGTTGCTCTTGCAAAACATCAACACCCGCCAGGCCGAAGCCCGCGAGACGGTGTTCCGGGTGGTCGAGATCACCGAAGATACCGTTGACCCTGAGGTCTGGGGCAAGAACTTTCCGCTTCAGTACGACAGCTACAAGCGCACTGTGGATACCGTGCGCACCCGCTACGGTGGCTCCGAGTCCTTTCAAAAACTCGACCAAGACCCGCGGCTACGGATCATCTGGAACGGCTATCCCTTTGCGGTGGACTTCCGCGAAGACCGGGGCCACGCCTACATGCTGGTAGACCAGCGCCAGACCGAGCGGGTCAAACAGTTCAACCAGCCCGGAGCCTGCCTCAACTGCCACGCCAGCGTGGTGGACGCCTTCCGCAAGGCCGCCCTCAAGGGCGGATTGCCCGCCGACAAGGTCCACACCAGCGAAGCCTTGTTCGAGGGCTTCAAGATCATCAACAAGATGCCCTACGCCGAGGCCACCCAGCTCGTCGACCACCCGGTAAGCTGTCTGGACTGCCACGATCCCAAAACCATGGCGGTGCGGATCACCCGCCCGGCCTTTATCAACGGGATTCGCGCCCTGGCCGAGTCCAAGGACCCGGTGCCGCACCTGCCGAGCCTCGAGCGTTGGCGCCAGGGAAACCGCGCTACCCCCTACGACCCCAACACCGATGCCTCCCGCCAAGAACTGCGCTCGATGGTGTGCGCCCAGTGCCACGTGGAATACCACTTCGCCAAACCCGACAAAACCCTCACCTTCCCCTGGCATAATGGTCTCAAGGTCGAGCAGATCGAGCAGCATTACAAAGAGGTGGGCTGGAAAGACTGGACCCACAAGGACACCGGGGCCGATGTCTTGAAGGCTCAGCACCCCGAGTTCGAGCTGTGGTCGCAGGGCATCCACGCCCGCAGCGGGGTAGCCTGCGCCGACTGCCACATGCCCTACACCCGGGTGGGGGCGGTCAAGGTGTCCAACCACCACGTCCGCAGCCCCATGCTGGGCGTGGCCCAGGCCTGCCAGACCTGTCATCGGTATTCGGAGGAAGAGATCAAGGCTCGGGTCGCGGTAATCCAGGATCGCACCAAAAAGCTCATGGACTCCGCCGAGGATGCCGTAGTCGGTCTGATCCAAGCCATCCAGACTGCCAAGGCCGCCGGGGCTTCGGACGAGGCGCTGGCCAGGGCTCGAGAGCTCCAACGCTCGTCCCAGTGGCGGATGGACTTCATCAATGCGGAGAACTCGCAGGGCTTCCACGCCCCGCAGGAAGCGGCCCGTATCCTGGCCGAGGCCATTGATTTGGCCCGGCAGGGACAGCTCGAGGTGGTCAAGATCACCCCGCGCCCCACCAGCCGCTAGGAGATTTGCCCGCAGAGCCGACCCGACGGTCGGCTCTTTTTTTGGTTAGTTTCCCCTCATCTATTTGTGGCTTGGTGTACTATCCTCTAAAGCATGGTAGAAAAAGTCTCCGGGCCCCGGCGAGGGGCTCCACCGGCGCTCTACCTGCTGGAAAAGCTCCTCCCGCGCGAGCGGGCTTTCGCGGTTCGGCTGGGAGATGAAGCTTTCTTGCCCGCCACCCGGGAGCCGGAAGCCACCGTGGTGATCAACCCGCGCCTCCTCGAGCGGCTCGGCCCGCCGCTGGACCTGGCGCTGGGCGAGGCGTATACCCGGGGCGACCTCGAGATCGAGGGGAACTTGGAAGCAGTTCTGGCCGCGGTAGAAGAGCTCGAGCTGCCCCCCCTGCACGAGTGGGCCCGGCTGTTGACCCAACTCGGCAAGACCCAGACCCTGCCGCAACTCGCCGCCATGCTGCGCGGGCGACCCCACTCCAAAACCCGTGACCGGGCGGCCATCCAGCACCACTACGACCTCTCCAATCGCTTCTATCAGCTCTGGCTGGACCGGCGGATGGTCTATTCCTGCGCCTACTTTCCCACCGGCCAGGAGACCTTGGATCAAGCACAAGAAGCCAAGCTCGAGCACATCTGCAAAAAGCTCCGCCTCAAGCCCGGCGAGCGCTTTCTGGACGTGGGCTGCGGCTGGGGCGGGCTGGTGATCTACGCGGCTCAGCGCTACGGGGTGGAGGCTTTGGGCATCACCCTCTCCGATTCTCAGCTTGAGGAGGCGAGAGCCCGGGTCAAAGCAGCAGGGCTCGAGGACCAGGTGCGCATCGAGGCCCTCGACTACCGCGACCTTGGCGGCGTCTTCGATAAGGCCGCCAGCGTGGGGATGGCTGAGCACGTCGGGCACGAGAACCTGGGGCGCTACTTCCAGGCGGTCTGGGAACACCTTAAGCCAGGCGGGCTCTTCATGCACCACGTCATCACCCGGGGGCCGGTCCCACCCGCCGCCCCCGCCTGGGCGGCTTCGGGCGAGTTCATGCGCCGCTACGTCTTCCCCGACGGGGAAATCCTGCCTCTGTGGCAAAACCTCCAGGCCGCTGAGTCGGTGGGTTTCGAGGTGCGCGACGTGGAAGACCTGCGCGAACACTACGCCCGTACCCTGCGCCTGTGGCGGGGAAACCTCGAGGCCCGCTTCAAGGAGGCGGTGGAAGAGGTGGGGCTCGAGCGGGCCCGGCTGTGGCGGCTTTACCTGGCGGGCTCGGCCCACCAGTTCGTCTACGGTCACCTCTCGATCCACCAAAGCCTGCTGGCAAAGCCGGGGGAAGGGGGGCGGGTGGAGCTACCACTCTCGAGGGCTGACCTTTATCGCTGAGTGGGATACGCTGAGTGGGATACGTCTTATGCCGAATGCCAAACGCTGAACGCACCGAATAGGGCGGGGCTTTCGGGTAGGACAATGGCGGACGCAGCGCCGTGCGCCCCTACAAGCTCGACTCGGCCCTTGCGCTGGAGGAGAAATAGCCCCCTCCTGTTGGGGCAGGAAGGGGCTCGAGGTGGGGTGGACTAAGTATCTGCAGGATAGAAAGGTAGTGAAGGGGGGAGAGGTAGCTCACCAGGCCGCGCCGCCGCACGCCCACCCTTTCGCCTCTATCGCGGGCGCACTTAGACCGCCGCGAATCCCTGGTAGCTTTTGGGGAACAAGCCGCGTTCGAAGGCGGCCTCGGAAAGCTCCTCGCGGAAATTGGGGTGGGCAATCTCGATGAGCGCCTGAGCCCGCTCCCGCAGGGACTTCCCGAAGAGTTCGGCTACCCCGTACTCGGTCACCACGTAGTGCACGTCGGCGCGGGTCGTCACTACCCCGGCCCCGGGTTTGAGTAGCGGGACGATCCGTGAGAGCGTCCCGTTTTTGCCGGTGGAGGGAAGTGCGATGATTGGTTTCCCGCCGTTGCTGGCCGCCGCACCCCGGATGAAATCGAGCTGCCCGCCGAAGCCGGAGTAAATCTTGGTCCCGATGGAATCCGCGCAGACCTGCCCGGTGAGGTCTACTTCCAGGGCCGAGTTGATGGCGATCATCTTGTCGTTGCGGGCGACGTTGAAGGGATTGTTGACGAAGTCGGCGGGGCGCATCTCGAAAAGCGGATTGTTGTGCACGAAGCGGTACAGCCGCTCGGAGCCCAGCACGAAGGTTCCCACCACCTTGCCCGGCAGCAGGGTCTTTTTGATCCCCGTCACCAGGCCGCGCTCGAGCGCTTCCATCACCCCATCGGAGATCATCTCGGTGTGGATGCCCAGGTCCTGGCGGCCCTCGAGGTTGGCCAGCACCGCGTCGGGGATGGCCCCGATGCCCATCTGGAGGGTACAGCCGTCGTCAATCAGGTCGGCCACGTACTTGCCGATCTTGGCCTCGACCTCGCCGAAGGGGTCGCGCGGCAGGATCGGGAGCGGCATATTCACCTCCACGAAGGCCGCGAACTTTGAGACATGGACGAAGGTATCCCCCAGCGTGCGGGGCATCTGCGGGTTGACCAGGGCGATGACCTTCTTGGCGTTTTCGACCGCCGCCTTGGCCGCGATGATCTCCACGCCCAGGCTCACGAAACCGAACTCGTCGGGCGGCGAGACCTGCACCAACGCGAAGTCCAGCGGCAGCACGCCGCGCTTGAACAGCCAGGGGATCTGGTGCAAGGAGACCGGCACGTAATCCGCCCGGCCCGTGTTTACTGCCTCCCGGTCGCCGGGGCCGACGAAGAGCGAGCGGCGGCGGAAGTGGCCTTCCATCTCGGGGGCCAAAAAGGGGTCGGGCCCGAGCTGGAGCACGTGGACCAGCTCGACGTTTTGTAGCTCGTCCTTGCGGGCCGCCAAGGCTTCCAAAAGCGGGGTGGGGGTGGCGGCGTTCCCCGAGACGAAGACCCTCGAGTTGCTTTGGATGAACTCGGCGGCGGTCTCGAGGCCCACCAGTTTGGAGCGGTACAGCTTGCTGACCTCACTTTGCCTGAGGGCTTTTCCGGTACGGGTAGCGCTCATGCCCTTATTAGACCTTCATCGGGGGCGGCAAATGTCCCAGCGAAAAGGAGCGGCGTACGCCAAACAGGGTCAGTGGCCTGTGGCTCGTGGTCAAAAAGCTTTTACCCATGGTCGGCTACCAGCCCTCTTACGTAAGACGTACCGCTCACCCCGCCTTCTCGATGAGCTGGCTCAGCTTGAAGCGATCCAGGAGTTCGCGGATCTCCAGGCTGCTCAAAATCCACACCGGCTTGAGGTTGCAGTGACCCTTGCGCTGTTCGGTGGCACACTTGGGCTTGGTCTGGCAGGTGTCCATCACCACCGGGCCGGAGAGGGCTTCGATCACGCTGAGGAGCGAGACCTTCTGCAAGTCGGCCTTGAGCCACACCCCCCCACCCCGCCCCATCCGCGACTCGATCAGCCCGGCCTTGGCGAGTTTGCGCATCACTTTGGCCAGAAAAGCCGGGGGAACTTGTAGCTTCTGGGCCACCTCTGCCGCGCCGATCCCAGGGTTCTCGGCTACCGCCACTAGCGCGTGGATGCCGTAACTCTCCTCCCGCTTGATTAAGGTTCGCAGTTCAGCCATAGTGTCTCCTTCAGGATTTAGACCACTTTGCCCTTTTTTTCCCAAGGACAACTGTCCCACCTTCCTTCAGCTATATTTTACTCAGACAAAGATGTCCGAGTAAAGGACGGAAAGGAAAGGTAAGATGATCAACAGCAAGAAACCCCAAAACAACCCCTTCATCACCGCCGGAGTTACCGCCGCCCTGGTTGGACTCGGGGCCTTCGCCCTGTGGAACTGGGTGGACCGCAGCCGGGAGACCCCCGCTGCCCCTGCCGAGCAAACAGTGGTACAGGAGGCCCAACCCCTACCGGCCAAGCTCGCCAACGTGGTGCGCAACCCCGCCGAGGTCCCGGCGGCCATTGGGAACCGTGCTCCTCAGCTCGTCAAGGTGGAACTCGAGGCCGTCGAGACCACGGGCAAGCTGGCCGACGGAACCGCCTACACCTACTGGACCTACGGCGGCCAGGTGCCCGGCCCGATGATCCGCGTCCGGGTCGGGGATACCGTCGAGGTTCACTTCAAAAACGCCAAAACGAACACCATGATGCACTCGGTAGACTTCCACGCCGCCACCGGCCCCGGCGGGGGTGGGGCAATCAGCCAGGCCATGCCCGGCGAGACCAAGGTCTTCCGCTTCAAAGCGATGGCCCCCGGTCTCTTCGTCTATCACTGTGCCACCCCCATGGCCGCCCAGCACATCGCCCACGGGCAGTACGGCCTCTTGCTGGTCGAGCCGGAAGGCGGGCTCCCCAAGGTTGACCATGAGTACTACATCATGCAGGGCGAACTCTACACCGCGCAGGCTTACGGCACCCAGGGCAAGCTGGACTTCGACATCCAGAAGCTGATGAACGAAAAACCCGAGTACTTCGTCTTCAACGGCGCGACCAACGCCCTCACCGACCTTTACCCGCTCAAGGCCAAAGTCGGCGAAACTGTGCGGCTTTACTTCGGCGTGGGCGGTCCCAACTACATCAGCACCTTCCACGTCATCGGCGAGGTCTTCGACACCGTCTACGACCAAGCCTCGCTGGCCAACCCGCTCAAGGGCACCCAGAGTGCCATCACCGGCCCTGGTAGCGCCAGCATCGTGGAGTTCAAGGTTGACTACCCCGGCAAGTACGTGCTGGTAGATCATGCCCTCTCCCGCGCGGCCCGCGGCCTGATGGGCTACCTCGAGGTCACCGGTGCGCCCGACGCCAAGGTCTTCGAGACCCTCACCCCGGTCACCCACGGCAGCGGCGGCCACTAAGTGCTCGAACCACCCCACCCCTTCTGCTTAGAAGGGGTGGGGTTTCCTTATACCCGAAACTCACCTAAAGCCTGTGTAGATCAGCTCGAGGTCCTTGTAACGCCGGATTAACGCCGACCCTGGTACGGTGACTTTGGCGCGGTTGCAGAGTGGCATATTTTCGTAGCGAAGGCTGAAAATGGCAACTCGCTGCAGAAGGGACCGGTGAAGGTATACCAATGCGCCCCAAGCCGGTGGTGCTTATCGTGCGGTTGTGGCAAGTGGAGGATAAATTGCGGGCCTCGGTGCGGCCCGCTCACGGGGGTGTGACCCGCTATTTCAAGGATATGGCCTCGCTGTGCGCGTACTTACTCGAGGCCCAGCAGGCTGGGGCAGAACTCAAGCCGTCGGATGACCAGGGCTTGAAGTAGCTTTGAGGAGGTTGGCTTTTTCCGAGGGGAGGATAAACCCGCCCGACACCACGTACTTGAGGGCGTCCTCGATGCTGATCTCGAGTGGGATCACGTCCTCGGTGGGCACGATGATGGCCATGCCCGAAGCCGGAACCGGGCTGGTGGGCACCAGCACCACGGTGAAGCCATCGGGCAGCGGGGGGAGCTTGTAGCCCACGTTGGGGCTAGCCACGAAACACAGCGTGTACAGCCCCTTGCGGGGGTACTCGATGAGGGCGGCCCGCTGGAACTGCACCTCGGGCTGGCCCAAGAGGGTTTGGGAAATTTGTTGGACCGCGTTATAAACCTCCCGCACCAGCGGGATGGACTTCATGCTGCGGTCAATCACCCCGATCAGTACCCGCCCCACATAATTCCCCGCCAGGAGCCCGATCAGCAGGATCAAGAACAGGGTGACCAGGATCCCTAGAACCGGTAGCAGCGGCAAGAGCCAGCCGGGGGGTTGCACCCGGATGAACTCGAGCAACCGGGTGATGATCCCCGCCGAGGAGTTATAGACCCACACCAACACGTAAATGGTGACCGCCAGCGGCAGCAGGGCCAGCAATCCGGTGACGAAATAGCGCTGAAGCTTCACAGGAACATATTAGAGGCTAACCGCCAACCGCCAACGGCGAACAGCCAGTGGGCTTTTCTCCTAAGCCGTTCGCGGTTGGTCGCTTTTACTTCACCTCGAGCGCGAACACCAGATTGCTCACCTGGCGCAGCACCAGCCGCAAGGTGTCGTTGCCCCGCTGGATGCGCAGTTCCTCCAGGGGCGGGGTGGGCTGGTAGCGCCCATCCAGGATCTGCCAGCCCCCCACCCGGAGCTGATCCCGCAGGTACTGGCGCAACTCCTCGAAGGAGGCCTCGGTCTGGAAACGGCTCTCGCTCTGCCGCCCGGCGTAGCGCTGCGAGAGCAGGGTGCTGCCGGGGTAGGCGGCCAGGGGCAAGTAGCTCGAGAGCAAGGGAGCCCCCGCGCTGTTGCGCACCACCAAAAGCCCCGTCGCCACCACCACCCCACCCGCTCGGGGGGTCGTCTGCTGGGGCGCACAGGCCGCGAGCAGGATCAACAGCCACAACCAGCGCACCCATTTAGTGTACGTGGGCGAGATGGGTTCAATTTTGAGGTTATGCACAAGACGAGTATGGATTGCTTCTCATCCGGTGATGCTAGATTGGGCGGCGTGAACCCCTTGGCCGATTGGCTCTTCGTGGTCTTGTGGTTGGTGGGGGTGCTCGGAACCTTTATTCCGATCCTCCCGGCGACCCTCATCATCTTAGGGGCAGCCTTCCTGCACGAGTTGTTGGTGAGATTCTCCGAACTCTCCCGGGAAGTATGGATCGGGTTGGTGGTGCTCACGGCCCTGGTTTTCCTGGTGGACAACCTAGCTGGGCTCCTGGGGGCGCGACGTTACGGGGCCTCTCGAGCCGGGATTTGGGGCGCTTTTATCGGGGGTCTGCTGGGGATTTTCATCCTTCCCCCGCTGGGGCTCTTCGTGATGCCTTTCGTGGGAGCCTGGGTGGGCGAGGTGGTGGCGGGTCGGCCCGCCGAGGTCGCGCTCAAGGCCGCTTGGGGCACGGTGGTGGGGATGTTCGCCGGGATGCTGGGGAAGTTCCTGATCCATCTGGCCATGGGCATCCTGGTGTTGCGGGCCATCTTCTAGGGGGTTGGGATGCCGGACGAACTCGAGGCGGGTTTTCGCGGCGCTAGCCGGGTGGCGGGTCTTCGCGGCGCTAGCCGGGAGATGTCGTCTGGCGGCGATAGTCGGGCGGAAAGCTGCACCGACCTTCTCTTTGGCTATGTGCTGGTTTCCCGCCGAGGCTGTCACCTCTGCGAAGATGCCGAAGAGGCTCTGCGAGCGGCCTCCTTGCCCTTCGATTGGCGGGACGTGGACGCCGATCCGCACTTGCGCGACTATACTTTTCGGGTTCCGGTGTTGCTATATGAGGGAAAAGTGGTCTTAGAAGGACCGATCACCCAAGATAAACTGGTGAGAGCGTTGAACCGGATAGAGGAGTGTTGATATGGACCCCACCATGATCGAAATCGGGCCGTTCCGCATTGCCTGGTACGGCTTCTTCCTGACCGTGGCGATATTCGCCGCCTTCGAGATCGCCAAGCGAATCCTCAAGCGCTGGAACCTCGACCCCAACCCATTCGAGCAGGCCGCTTTCTGGGCGGTGGTGTGGGGGGTGATCGGGGCCCGGATGGGCTACGTCATCACCAGCCCCGGCGAGTTCGTGCGCAACCCGGTGGAGGCCCTCTACATCTGGCACGGCGGGCTCTCCTTTCACGGGGCCATCATCGGCGGAGCGCTGGCCTTCTACTACTATTACCGCCGCTACGGCTACCCCATGATGGCCTATCTGGACGCGGCCATGCCGGGGGTGGCGATCGGCATCATGGCCGGACGGCTGGGGAACTTCATGAACGGCTCCGACACGGTGGGCCGCCTGACCAACCTCCCCATCGGCTTTACCTGGCCGCAGAGCGCTAGCGGTTTTCCCGGAATCTGCAAATCCACCAACGACCTGGCCTTTGGCGGCTGTCTGGGCGAGATCGTGCGGGGTCCGGTGCACCTCACCCAGATCTATGGATTCCTGATCGGTCTGGTGCTTCTCTTTCTGGCGTTTTACTGGATCCGTCAGAACCGGCCTTTGGGCTACGTGTTCTGGCAGTTCGTGCTGTGGTACAGCGTGCTCCGCTCGGTGTTCGAGGAGACTTTCCGGCTCAACCCCCTGTGGTGGCGGGTCTATGAGAATGACCAGATCGGCATCGGCTTCTTCACCGCGACCCAGCTCATCTCCATCCCGCTCATCATCCTGGCCATCGTCATGCTGCGCCGCCTGCCCAAGGGCGAGCGCCAGCCTGCCCCGGTGGCGGTCCCGGCGGCTTCAGTGGCCAAGCCCGGCGCCAAGGCCAAGCCGAAGCGGAAGGGGTAGTTGAACCGATGTCGGACGCCCTACAACTTACCCCGGAGCGAGGATTCCTTGCGGTCTGGCTGATGAGTCTGACCTATGAGCGGCTTCGCTACATTAAGCTTCTTGCCCCCAGTAAGAGTAGACTGAGCTTTCGGATATGGGTCATGCCGTCGTGATCTTAGCTGCGGGTCTGGGTACTCGCATGAAGTCCAAACTGCCTAAGATGCTCCATCCGCTATTGGGCAAGCCGATGGTGGCCTACGCGGTGGAAACCGCCCTCGAGAGCGGCGCCGAGCGGGTGGTGGTGGTGCTCGGCCACGGGGCGGAAGAAGTGCGCCAGGCCCTCAAGGACTACCCGGTGGAGTACGCGGTCCAGGAGCGCCAACTGGGCACCGCCCACGCCTTGATGCAGGCCCGCCCCCTGCTCGAGGACTTCCCCGGCCCCATCGTGCTGCGGCAGGGGGACACCCCCCTCGCCCACACCGAGACCATCACCGGGCTGGTGAAAGCCCTCGAGACCTCGGATCTGGTGCTCCTCACTGTGAAGATGGCCGACCCCACCGGGATGGGCCGCATCATCCGTGACGGCAACGGCGAGATCATCGCCAACGTCGAGGAAAAAGACGCCAACCTGGCCCAGCGCTCAATCAAAGAGGTGAACGCCGGGGTCTACGCCTTCCGCAAAGAGGTGTGGGCAGCGCTCGAGCAGATCGACAACCGTAACGCCGCCGGGGAGTACTATCTGCCGGATCTGATCCGGGTCTACCGGGCCATGGGCAAGCACGTCAAGGGCCTGGAGTCCAAAGATCCCGGCGAGCTTTTGGGGGTCAATACCCGTTCCCAACTGGCCCAGGTGGAGGCTGTCTTGCTTGCACGGCTGCGGCAGCACTGGATGGACCGGGGGGTGCGGATGATCCAGCCGGAAACCATCTACCTCGAGCCCAGCGTCGAACTGGCCCCCGACGTGACCCTCTGGCCGGGGGTGATCCTGCGCGGGGCGACCAAAATCGGCGAGGGCTGCGAGATCGGGGCTTACTCGGTGCTTACCGACATGGAACTCGAGCCCGGCGTCACCCTCCGGCCTAACGTGGTGGCCGAGAAGTCCCTCATCAAGAGCGGAGCCGATGCCGGGCCTTTTGCCCGCTTTAGGCCGGGGGTGGTGCTCGAGGAGGGGGTCCACGTGGGCAACTTCGTGGAGATGAAAGCTACCCGGATGCGCCGCGGGGCCAAGGCCGGGCACGTGGCCTACTTGGGCGACGCCGACATCGGTGAGGACTCCAACATCGGGGCCGGGACCATCACCGCCAACTACGACGGGAAGCAAAAACACCGGACCATCCTGGGGCGGGGGGTCTTTATCGGCTCCAACAGCACCCTGATCGCCCCCATCAAGATCGCGGACGGGGCTTACGTCGCCGGGGGGAGCGCCCTCAACCAGGACGTGCCCGAAGACGCCCTGGCCATCGCCCGCGAGCGCCAGCGCAACATCGAAGGCTACATGAAGCGCAAGCGGGGCCAAGCAGACTAAGGGATCAGCCCGCACTCCTCGGCGCTCGGGATCGGCTGAGCGAAAGTATTCATTTGTAATTCAGTGAGCGGAGTACACTTTAGCTTAGGAGAGTGCCATGAACCTGGGAATGCCCGAGATCCTGATCATTCTGGTGGTGGCCCTGTTGCTCTTTGGGCCGCGCAAGCTACCCGAGCTGGGCCGTAGCCTGGGCCAGTCCATCCGCGAGTTCAAGAAGGGGGCCCAGAGCATCCGCGAGGAGTTCGAGAGCACGGTGAGCCTCGAGGATAAGCCCAAACCCCTCACCACCCCGGCGTCTCCCAAGGAAGAACCCATCCCCAGCCAGACCGAGAACAAATCCTAATCTATGCGCGAAGCACCCTTGATGGAGCACCTCGAGGAGCTGCGCTCGAGGATCATCTGGGCGTTGGTGGCCTGGGGGGTCATGACCAGCGTGGCCTTCACCTTCCGGGTGCAACTCCTGGACTGGCTCAAGAAGCCACTCGATGCCTTCAACGCTAGCAGCAACATCAAAGCCGAGCTGATCGTCCTCAATATCACCGAGCCCTTCCTCACCGCCTTCAAGGTAGCGGCCTTTGGCGGTTTGGTGTTCGCCCTGCCCTTTATCGTCTATCAGATCTGGGCTTTCATCGCCCCCGGTCTCTACGACCACGAGCGGCGCTTGGCGGTTCCCTTTTTGCTGGGGGCGGGTTTTAGCTTCGCGGCGGGCTCGGTGTTCTCCTATTTCGTGCTGCTGCCCTTCGCGGTGCCTTTCCTGCTGGGCTTTTTGGGTGATGTGGTGACTCCGCAAATCTCCATCGGCATGTACATGGGCCAGGTGCTGGCCTTCATGGGGCTGATGGGCCTCCTTTTTGAGATGCCGGTGGTGAGCTACCTGCTAGCCCGCTTGGGCTTCCTTACCAGCCGCTTCCTGATCAGCAACTGGCGGATCGCCATCGTGCTGCTCATCACCCTGGCGGCGGTGATTACGCCCACCGTGGACATCGTTAACCTGACCCTGGTGACGCTGCCGCTGTTGCTGCTGTACTGGATTTCAATCTTCTTGGTGAAGTGGGCTGAGCGCTCGAGGCCCAAAGAAGTCGAAGAGGCTGCAGCTTAGTCCCAGATTCTCTCGGCCTCCCCGCTAGCGGGGAGGTTTTTTCGTACACTCCTTGCATAAACCTAGGGGGTGATTTTGGACGTACCGCGGTTTCCAGGAGAGATGGTGGGCCGGGGTGATAGTGCTGAAGGCCGCTGTAGCTATCCGCTATCGGTTGTCAGCTACTTCGCAAGTTTATTTGGCGTCTTGATCGGCAAAAACGAAGCAAATTCTTTGGTATACCAGTTGCGCTGGGCCAGGGGGTTGGGCTACAATCCTCGAATCTATGGACCAGCGTATCCAGGACCTCCGCCGTGAAGTGGACAAGATCAACCGCGAGCTGCTGCGGCTCCTCTCGGAGCGCGGCAAGCTCGTCACCGAGATTGGCCGCATCCAGACCGAGCTGGGCATTCCCCACTACGATCCCAAGCGCGAGGAGGAGATGCTGGCCTACCTCACCGCCGAAAATCCCGGCCCCTACCCGGCCAGCACCATCAAGGGGCTTTTCAAGGAGATCTTCAAGGCCTCGATGAATCTCGAGGAGGCCAAGGACAAACAGAAGTTCCTCTACTCGCGCAAGGTCAAGGCCGACGACACCAAGGTCAAGGTGGGCGACGTGGTGTTCGGCAACGGCAAACTCCTAGTGGCGGGTCCTTGCTCCATCGAGTCCGAGGAGCAGATGATGGCCACCGCCAAATTCCTCGCCGAGCACGGGGTCAAGGTGCTGCGGGGTGGAGCCTTCAAACCGCGCACCTCGCCTTACGGCTTCCAGGGCATGGGCGAGACCGGTTTGCAACTCGGGCGCAAAGCCGCCGACGCCTACGGCATGGTCTTCGTCAGCGAGGTGATGGACACTCGAGACGTAGAACTCCTGGCCCAGTACGTTGACATCCTCCAGATCGGCACCCGCAACGCCCACAACTTCGCCCTCCTCAAGGAGGCGGGCAAGGCCAGCAAGCCGGTCCTGCTCAAGCGCGGCTTCGCCCAGACCATCGAGGAGTGGTTCTACGCTGCCGAATACATCCTCTCGCACGGCAACGGCCAGGTGATCCTCTGCGAGCGTGGCATCCGCACCTACGAGAAGGCCACCCGCAATACCCTAGACCTCTCGGCGGTGGTGCTCGCCAAGCAGGAAACCCACCTCCCGGTGATCGTGGACGTGACCCACGCGGCGGGCCGCACCGACTTGCTGGCCCCGCTGGCCCGGGCCGCCCTGGCTGCCGGGGCCGATGGCGTGCACGTGGAGGTTCACCCCAACCCCAAGGTGGCCCTCTCCGACAACGACCAGCAGATGGACTTCGCTCAGTTCGAGAAGTTCCTGGCGACCATCGCCGATTTGATGCCCGCCACCTTGGTTGCTAAAGAGTAGTCCGGGGTTATGGCGAAGCTGAGCGGGTTTGCTCGGTTCGCGCTGGCCTGGGGTTCGCGTGGAGCGGGGTGGTTTTTTACCTGGAACAGGTAGGTCGCTTTGACTGAAATTCTATCACTTCGATCGGCGCATATCTGAGCGCAGTCCCCGGAGCTTCGGCTGCTTGGTTGGGGGTGAACGGAGGCGCGGCGGTAGCCTCGTTCTTGGTGACGGCTGGAGTGTTGGCTTTTGCTGACCTGTTGCGCCCATACGGGGAAGGTTGTGGACGAGCACTTTGGCGATCATTGGTTATTTGGTTATGCCATCATCGCCGTGACCAACGTGGCCGATTCCCATCAGGTTCAGCGCTTGGCCGAGGCTTATCCCCACCTCGACCCTTCCGCCAAGGCAGCCCTCGAGCAGCGTTCATAAATTTTGCAAAACAGCCTGGGCGGGCATGGGTCATCAGCAACGGTAATCCCTTTCCGCACCAACTCACCCGGTTGAACGTACTGTAGAGTGTATGGGGCTTTTCGACAACCTGGTGAACGCTTTCCTCAAGCTCACCGACCCAACCCCCAAATTCACCGCTTCCCGCTGCCTGCTCGAGAAAAACTCGGTGGGCGGCTGCGACCGTTGCCAACAGGTTTGCCCGCACGGGGCGATCCGCCTCGAGAATTACACCGTCGAGATTGACGAGGCCCTGTGTACGGGCTGCGGGCTCTGCACCCAGGTGTGCCCGGGAACGGCGCTCGAGTTCCCCTTGGGTCCGGTGCAGGAGTCCTTTCACCGCAGCAAGGGGCAGATTCGCTGCTCGAAGGTGCCGGGGAGCGGGGAAGAGGTGCTCTGTCTGGGCCGCCTGACCCCCGGGGCGCTGGCCGAGGCCGCCAGTCGCCAGGGGCCCCTCACCTTGGCGCACGGGGACTGTGTCCGTTGCAAGATCGGCGGGCCGGACGTGCTGCGGCGTCTGCAAGAAACCGTCGAGGAGGGGAAGAGGTTTTACCCGGGGCTCGAGGTCAACCTGACCATGGAGCCTTTGCGCGGGGCCGCAGTGGGCCGCCGGGAGATGTTCGGTGCGATGCTGGGGAGCGCCAAGCGGAGCGCGGCGGAGCTGGTGCCCGACGTCCCCTTCATCCAGATCGAGGAGGAGCCGGCTGGGCTCCCGGCAGAACTGCGTTTGCGCGGGCTGGCGGCCAAGCGAGCCCCCGCAGGAGCCCCTCTGCGCTGGCCCAAGATCGCGGTCGCGGAGGGCTGTACGCTCTGCCCGGTGTGTACCAACGTCTGCCCGACCGGGGCAGTGGAGCGCATCCGCGAGAACATCGAGGGCTTGAGCGAGGAGTACGTGCTCAAGTTAGACGTGTCGGCCTGTACGGGTTGCGGGGCGTGTGTGAGCAGTTGCCCACCGCAGGTGATCACGCTCGAGGAAGCAGCGCCAGAAGAAATCTTTGGCCAACCGCTCGAGGTTCACCGGGGCAGGCCGCCGTGGTATGACCTCTAAGTTGCGCCAGGGTAAGTTAGTCACCTAGGGCGTTGGCGGGGACGCCTGAGGGGATGTACGGGGCGCAATGCCCGCAAGCCTCATCACCCCTGGTTTACATCGGGGAGATACTTAAACGTCAGGGCGGATCATCCAGTAAAGATGAGAGGACTCGCAAAAGCGGCTAATACCGATCCAACATCCAGCGGCTTTTGATCGTGCGTAATACTCCTTACAAGGAGCATTCCTTGTGGAGGTGAGTATGCCTAAATGGATGTCCTTTGCATTGGCTGTGGTGCTGCTGGCGGTCATGGCGGCCTGTATGCCGGGTTCGGGTAACCCGACCAAGACCGGCAATTTCAGCAACCGGGGGGTCGCTGGCTACGGGGCTGCCGCTGGAACCTACACCATCACCAAGCTCGGCACTGAGATCAAGACCGAGCTCAAGCTGACCGGGCTCAAGACGAACACCCAATATGTTGCCCATTACCACGCCCTGGGAACGGCCAGCACCACGCCCTGTGACTCGCAGGGGCCCATCAAGACCGACCTGGGCACGGTTACGTCGGACGCCTCGGGTGCTGCTACGTTCACCAACACCACCTCCGCCGCGAATATCGTTGACCTGGGGGTTTACATCAACGTCCACGAGGCCGCGAACATAAGCGTCGTGCCGCTGTGCGCGGACGTGAGCGCCCTGAGCTTCTAAGTGCGCCCAGGGTAGAAGGGTGGGGTTGACTGGCGGAAGGGTGCATTCCGGAGGGTGTGGCGGCTGAACTGCCCTTTCTTCACCCATCACGCTTAAGATCTCTCCTACAGCTTTGAGAGCGGGGTTTTCCCCGCTCTCAAGGTTTACGGATGACCCGGTGCGTCACCGCACTCGACAGCACGATCGCGGTGTTGGAGTCGCCATAGAGTTTGATCTGATTGATCAGGTGCTCGAGGTGTTCCACCGAGCGCACCGCCACCCGCACCACCCAGCTATCCTCGCCGGTGACCCGGTGAGCTTCGAGGACTTCGGGCAACTCGGCCAACTTTTGCCCGGCCAGGGTGCATTTCTCGGCAGGGCTCGAGAGCCGGATGATCGCGGTCAGGGTATACCCCAGGGCTTGCAGGTTGACCTGGGCGCGATAACCGGTGATGATCCTGGCATCCTCCATCCGCCGCACCCGCTCCGCTACCGCCGGGGCCGAAAGCCCGACCTTGCGCCCCAGTTCGCTAAAGGGAACTCTGGCGTCCTGCTGGAGCAACTCGAGGATTTCCCAGCCGGTTTCGTCCAGGAGGCGGTCATATTCTAAAGTCATGAGCCGATTTTACCTTATTTTGCTCGGTAAAATGCCGCTGTAATTTTCGGATGGCCATTCAAAATTTGCGATTTGCCTTCTAACCTAAGATATGGCTTCACGAATCCCATTGATCTTGATTGACGTGCAAAAAGGTTTTGATGATCGGCCCTACTGGGGCGGGAATCGCAACAACCCCGCGATGGAGGCCAACGTGGCCCGGCTGTTGCGGGCCTGGCGGGAGGCCGGTCAGCCGGTGATCCACGTTCGGCACGATTCGGTGCTGCCGCAGTCGCCCTTGCGGCTGGGCCAGGCCGGGAACGAGTTCAAGCCGGAGGCCCAGCCGCTTTCCGAGGAGCCCATCTTCGCCAAAACCGTCAACAGCGCCCTGATCGGCACGACCCTGGAACCCTACCTGCGCGAGAGGGGTTACCCAACGCTGGTGATTGCCGGGCTCACCACCGACCACTGCGTCTCGACCACGGTGCGGATGGCCGCGAACCTGGGTTTCACCGTGTACGTGGCTGAAGATGCCTGCGCGACGTTTGATAAGGAACTTTGGGGGCAGCGCATTCCCGCCGAGGAAGTCCACCGGGTTCACCTGGCTAGCTTGAATGGCGAGTTCGCCACGCTCACCAGCACCGAGCGCCTGCTGCGCAATTTCGTCCAAGACGGCAGGCTGGCGGTCGACTAAAAAGCGGATAGTAGGTGCCGAGTGGTGCGGCTACCCTGAGGGGCATGAGTATGGCATTGATGACCGACCTGACGCGGCAAGAGGGGTTGTTCGAGCGCGGCATCGAAACCGACGCCGGGCTGGTGCAGCGGGCCTCGGAGCGGCTCGAGGCCTTCGAGACCGTCCCCACCCTGGCCCGCTGGAGTGAGGCGGTAGGGGTCGAGCCCAATCGCCTGCAGGCAGCCTTCAAACGGGTGCTGGGGGTTTCGCCGCGCCGCTACGCCGAGGCCATGCGGCTGGAAAAGCTCAAGGCTCAGCTCAAAAACGGCGGGGACGTGACCCGCGCCATGTACGAGGCGGGTTATGGCTCCTCGAGCCGCCTCTACGAGAAGGCTAAACAGAAGCTCGGCATGACCCCTGGCACCTACCGCAAGGGCGGGGCAGGCGAGGTGATCCGCTATGCCACTGCCCAAAGCCCCCTGGGCTGGCTACTGGTGGCGGCCACCGAGAAAGGGATCTGCTCGGTCTGTCTGCGGAGCCACTATGAGGATGCCCGGATCGCCCTGCGGGTCGAGTTCCCCAAAGCCGATCTGGTCGAGGACTCCGAGGGCTTGAAGGGCTATCTCGAGGCCATTCTGGACTACCTCCAGGGCCGCCTGGCCCACCTCGACCTGCCGGTGGACCTGCGGGTGACGGCTTTCCAGTTGCAGGTGCTGGAACTGCTGCGGCGTATCCCTTACGGCGAGACTCGCTCCTACAGCCAGATCGCCGAGACCCTGGGCAACCCCAAGGCGGTGCGGGCCGTGGCCCAGGCCTGCGGGGCCAACCCGGTTCCCCTCCTCATCCCCTGCCACCGGGTGGTGCAAAAGGACGGCAGTCTGGGCGGTTACAGCATGGGCCTCGAGCGCAAAAAAGCACTCTTGCAGATCGAGCAGCAGCACAAAGGAGAACTTTCGGAATGATCCAGTCTTCACCGGCCCCCACCGTCTCGCCGCGCCTCGCCGTGGGTCTGGCCCTGGCCTCGGTCTACTTCATCTGGGGCTCGACTTATCTGGGTATCAAGGTAGCGGTGACCGGTATGCCCCCTTTGCTGATGTCGGGCGGGCGGTTCGTGATCGCCGGGCTGATCCTGCTACTTTTCCTGAGGCTGCGCGGGGTCGCCCTACCCACCCGCGAACAGTGGGCCAACGCGGCCAAGGTGGGCATCCTGCTGATGGTCGGGGGGAACGGCGGGGTCACGGTGGCTGAGCACCTGGGGGTGGACTCGGGGATCGCCGCCACGGTGGTGGCCTCGATGCCTTTGTGGCTGGCCCTTTTCGGGATCTTCTGGGGGCTGAGGCCGAGGGCACTCGAGTGGACCGGGATGCTGGTGGGCCTGGCCGGGGTGGCCCTCCTCACCGGCGAAGGCGGGTTTCGTTTCGGCTCGCTGGCTTCGCTGATCGTCGTGCTGGCCCCGCTGTGCTGGGCCTTCGGCTCGGCCTGGAGCCGCCACCTGAGGCTTCCTCAGGGGCTGATGGCGAGCGCCGCCGAGATGCTGACCGGTGGGATCGTCCTGCTCCTGCTCAGCCCGATCCTGGGAGAGCGGCTCGAGGGCCCCATCACCCTCCAATCCTGGGTGGCTTTCGCCTACCTGACGGTGTTCGGCTCGCTGCTGGCGTATAGCGCCTACATGTACCTGCTCTCGAACACCCGGCCCTCGCTGGCCTCGAGCTATGCCTATGTGAACCCGGTGGTGGCGGTGCTGCTGGGGATCGGTTTGGGTGGGGAAACCCTGGGCCTAACGGGCGTCTTGGCGATGGCGGTGATCCTGGCCGGGGTCGGCCTGATCGCCCTGAGCCGGACTCGAGCGCTGCCTCAAGGAAAGTAACGGAGCATCTCTATACGTTTCGTAAAAGCATCCCTGGCGGGTGGCACAAGTAGGCGGATCTGCCGTGCTGTGGTGGTCAATTACTGCTGACCGGAGGATCCGGTTAGGCACGCGCCAAACCCGCCCTATGGTGAAAGACCCGCACGGCCTAGCGTTTCATCTGCGCGATCTGGATCAGGTTGCCACAGGTGTCATCGAAAACCGCGGTAATCACGTTGCCCGCGTCCAGCGGCGGCTGAGTGAAAAACACCCCCGCCCCCTTTAGTCGCTCGTACTCTGCTTGCACGTCATCCACGGCAAACGACGTGAACGGGATGCCATCCTCGACTAACGCCCGTTTGAACGGTGCAACCGCCGGGTGTCCGCTCGGCTCGAGCAACAGTTCTACGCCATTCGGCTCGGCGGCGGAAACCACGGTCAACCATTTCGCTTCGCCCAGGGGGATTTCGGTTTTCTTCTGAAAACCCAGTTTTTCGGTGTAAAACTTGAGCGCCTGGTCCTGATCGTTGACAAAAATACTGGTGAGTACGATCCTCATCCCTTACCTCCCCTTTGTTTGGACAACCAGCGGGTGACGATGACCTCCAGGGGCGCGGTGTTCACGTAGATGAACTTGTACTTCCCCTGCCGCCGGGTCGAGACCAACCCCGCTGACTCGAGCACCTCGAGGTGCTGCGATACGGCTTGCCGACTCAGGCTGATGCCGGTTTTCATCGTTAGGCGCTGGCATAGCTCGAACAACGTCTGCCCGTCCCGCTCGCAGAGTTGGTCTAGGATCGCTCTGCGGGCTGGTGCAACCAGCGCCTCGAAGACATCCGACATACCCCACTATAGGCAAGTTGTGACTTGCCTGTCAAGCGAATCCACCCCCGCAACGATTTTTCGGGCGGCACGTTCCTGGCTGGCGCCTAATTTTGCGGTTGGGCGAAACGTCGGGCGATTTGACTGTTAGGAGACTTCCCTCTAAGATATTCGGTGCTGGAGAGCAGAACCTCACCAGCCAAAGCTAA
This sequence comes from Meiothermus sp., assembly GCA_035760705.1. Classification (GTDB taxonomy): domain Bacteria; phylum Deinococcota; class Deinococci; order Deinococcales; family Thermaceae; genus Allomeiothermus. Next base: position 40,345 of record DASTSL010000050.1, read on the forward strand.
ACGCGCTGGGGCATCGTCTAATGGCAGGACAACGGTCTTTGGAACCGTCGGTCGTGGTTCGAGTCCACGTGCCCCAGCCAAATCTTTTTGTGTAGCGTATGAGGCCTGCCTCGAGGCCGCTTGCTTTAGAATGACATTGACTGATCTCGAGCGGAACTGCGCGTCCCGCAAGTTGTTTACACCTCGGAGGTAAGCTCAGTCCTATGGTCGACTACACCACCCCCACCGTGTTGGTGGTTTCGCCCAGCCCCACCCTGAAGGCGCAGATCGAACTGCTCCTGGAGGAGCTGAGCCTCAAGGGGGCGAGCTTTTCGCAGGCCCAGGAGGGGCTCAATTTTCTCAAGGAGAACACCCCCGCCGTCATCCTCTTGGACGAGGGCTTGGAACCCGATCCCTTTACCATCGCCGGGCGGCTCAAGATGATCAAGCGCCTGCGTGACGTGCCGCTGGTGCTCCTCATCTCCGAGCAGAACGAGCGCACCACCGTCACCGCCGAGGTCTCGCGGGTGGACCACCTGGTTCCTAAACCCCTAGACCGCCGCCGCCTCAAAAGCCTGTTGCGTTCCCTGGCTCACCCCAGCTCAGAGAGCCCCCTGGTAGACTAGACCCTGTGCAGGCTTCTCGCCTCCCCCGAAAACCCTCGCTATTCCGCCGCCTGATGCGGGCCGCTGGGATGCTCTTCCTGGCGGCCCTCTTCGGCGGGCTTCTGGCGGGGGGATATTTGTTTTACTCCTGGACCCGTGACCTCCCCACCCTCGAGGCCTTTGAGAACCTTCGACTCACCGCCACCAGCACCCTCTACGCCCGCGACGGCACCCCCATCGCCACCATCGCCTCGGTGGAGGATGGGCGGGCCGTGAACCGCACCCTGGTACGGCTCTCCGACGTGTCCCCGGCGGCGATCTCGGCGGTGGTCTTCTCCGAGGATAAGCGTTTTTACGAGCACTACGGGGTAGACCCGGTGCGGTTGGTGGGGGCGCTCTACTACATCGTCAAGGGCGACCTCCAGGGCGGCAGCACCATCACCACCCAGGTGGTCAAACAGACCCTGCTGCGCGAGCTGGCCAACGAGCGGGCCCTCGAGCGCAAGCTCAAGGAGTTCCCGCTGGCCCTCGAGCTCGAGCGGCGCTACTCCAAGCAGGAGATCCTGGAGATGTACTTGAACGTGGTGCCCTGGGGCGGCAACGCCCAGGGCATCCAGGCGGCTGCCGAGGCCTACTTTGGTAAGGACCCCGCCGCCCTGACGCTGGCCGAGGGGGTCTACCTGGCCCAGCTCATCCCCGGCCCCAACCCCCGCTATTTCGACCTGAAGAATAGCCGGCTGCGGATAAAACGCCAGCTCGAGGACATGGTGGCCGAGGGCTGGATCTCCCAGGCCGAGGCCGACGCCGCCTGGAAACAGCCCCTCATCCCCAACGGCTGGCAGGCCAAGTATGACGGCAAGGGCAACCTGCTCTCGGCCAAGCTGGTGGACCCTTCGGCCCGGGTGCTGCCCGAGCTGGTCAAGAACTACGCTCCCCACTTCGTGCTGGCGGTACGGGCGGAGTTGGAAAAGCGCTTCGGCAAGGAAAAGCTCTACGGCGAAGGGGGCTTGCAGGTCTACACCAGCCTCGACCTGAAGATGCAGGAGGCCGCCGAGCGGGCGGTGAGTGGGGTCCGGCTGCCGATCAATGCCCAGCTGGCCCTCGCCGCCCTGGACCCTGAGACCGGCCAGGTGCTGGCGATGGTGGGGGAGAAGCCGGGCACGGGGGGCCAGTTCAACCGGGCTACCCAGGCCTGGCGCAGCCCCGGATCGGCTATCAAGCCCTTCGTGTACGGCACCGCCCTGGAAAACGGCTGGACCCAGGCCACCACCGTTCCCGATGTTGCGGTGGAGTTCCGCGACCCCAGCCAACCCGGCGGGGTCTGGCGGCCCAAGAACTTCTCGGGCCGTTTCCTGAACCAGCCCGTGACCATCCGCTATGCCCTCGACCAATCGCTGAACCTGCCCGCTATCCGCACCGCCGATGCGGTAGGGGTCTGGAAAATCGGGGAGAAACTCAAAACCGCGGGATTCCGGCTGGCGGGGAACGCCAACCTCTCCAATGCCATCGGGGGCGGCGCGGAGATCACCCCGGTGGGGCTGGCCGGGGCCTATGCGGCTTTCGTCAACGGCGGCTACCGGGTCGAGCCGGTGCTCATCACCCGGGTCGAGGACGCCTCGGGGCGGGTCATCTACGAGCCCGAGGATAACCGCACCCTGCTCTTTACCCCACAAGTGGCCTACCTGGTCTGGGACATGCTCAAGGGCTACGTCTACGACCTCAAGGACCGCAGCCTGGCCCCGGTCTCGATCCCGGGCCGGGTGGTGGGCGGCAAGACCGGGACCACCAACGACGCCACCGACCTATGG
>DASTSL010000051.1:0-74861 GCA_035760705.1 Meiothermus sp.
GGTGGAAAAACCCGCGGCCTGCTCGAGCTTTAAGTAATCACCCATTTCTGAAAAACCCTCGAGCCCACTCCAAGCGGGGCAAAGCGAACCGACCTACCGGTCGCTTTGTAGGTGGGGGTAAACTTGCTAACCCCTCTGCTGCCTAGGCTAGGGCCATGCTAGAAGTCGAGCGCCCGATCGAGGTCTTTTTGGAAATTTTGGGCCGCCGTGGCTCTTTTCCCATCCTCTGGGCCTTGGTGGGCGGGCCGCAGCGCTTTAGTGCGCTGCAACAGGAGACCGGGCTTCCCCCCCGCACCCTCTCGCTCCGGCTCAAGGAGCTCGAGGATTTTGCCCTGGTGAGCCGCACCGCTTACTCCCAGGTTCCCCCACGGGTGGACTACGCCCTCACCAAAAAGGGCGAGGGGCTCAAGGGTGCCTTGGAGGCTATATCAAAATGGGAAAAAACCTTATAAAAAGCCCCTGAGTTTGCTCCTTCCTCCTTTAGGGAAGCCGGCCCAGGCGGGCCGGCTTCCCGTTTATTCGCCCGCGGCGAGAGCCGATCGGAGAGGGGACATTCTCTCGAGCGGTTTGTAATTCGTTTGAGCGAGCACAAGAGGTCGAAACCGCTAAGGATCTCCCCAGGGACGGGATGGGTGGAGAAGGGGGAGTTGACCAGGCCGCGCCGCACACCCCCACCCTTCTACCGGGGGCGCACTTATTCTCATGGGTGTCGCTCGCTATGGCTTTAGGCCATAAGCCATGTCCACCGCTCTAGGTCTTCTTGTGCAGGTACATACGTTTATCGGCCATCTGAAGAAGTTCGGCCAGGTTTTGTGCCTCCTCGGGAAAGTTGACCAACCCCACGTTGATCTGCACCCGTATCAGCCCGGCACTGGTGCGGTAATCGGCATTGAGCAGGCTGTCCAAGCGTCCCTGGATGCCGCCGCTCGAGCCTTTGGCCCCGATTCAGGAACTCGTCACAGAAATGACCCCCGGATGCCCCGGTTCTTCAGACCGGGGAGGAAGGGGGTCGCTCATGGTCTCCTATGGGCGCTCGTCCGGCGGAAGCGTAACTATAGTGTCCACGTGCTGGCCGTAGACCACGTTGCTGCATCGGAACTCAAACCCTCCGCCCAGGTCGGGATATTCCTGCTCCGGGTTGTCGAACGCCGTCAGGTCAATGAGCGCGGTCAGCGCGCCCACCAGCAGACGGTTGAACTCCCGTAGCGTCTCAGTGGCCGCCTGACTGGTTTCGGTCGAATCGGTTAGCACAGCGAAACGCCCGTCGTCCCGAAGAATTGCCTCAAGGTTGTGGCTGGTGCGAATCAGGGTGCTGGCACTGGCCCGCAGACGGTCGGGCCATTCCTTGGCGGCGGGTGATTGCTCCTGCGGCATCCTGGTCTCGAGCCGCCCCACGATGCCCAGCAAGCGGGTGACCAACTCCTTCGCGTCCGGCGGAGGGAGGCCGAGCAAGTCTCGTAGCTCGCCCAGCGCGGCTCCGGTCGGATCGTCTTGTGGCATTTGTTTGTCCATGCCCTCTACCTCACTCCAGGCTGCAAAGCCCTACCTAATACCCATATGATGTATAACCCTTTATGATGGCTCGATGAAAAAACTTGCCCTTACGGTTCTCGTCCTGGTTCTAGCGGCCTGTGGTCAGCAAGCTTCTCCCCCCAAAACCCAGCCTGGCGTGAGCGCCCAGGCTTCGGTGGTGACTTGCACCTGGCTAACCCCGGAGTACCCGCACATCTCCTCCTTCAACTATAAGCGCGGCGGCACCATTGACATCAAGAGCAGCACGCAGGGCGAGTGCAACCCCTCGAGCGACCCCCTGACCGTCACGGCGCAGATGTACCTGGAGAAGCAGGGCTTTCTGGGGGTGCTGTGGAGCACCGTCGCGGCGGGAGCCCCGATAGCCAAAAGCATCCAGGGCACCGGCCAAATTTGGCGGCGCGGCGAACTTTTCGCGGTGGCTCCCTGTGTGCCGGGAACCTACCGGGGTCGCTTGGTCCGCTCGGTGCGCAATGCGGGCGGTATCGCGGTGCTGCTGGGCGATGATATCGTGTCGCCAGCGCGGTACATCGACTGCAAACCGAAGAGCGTCTCGATGGTGATCGACGACACTGGCTCGATGAGCGGGGTGATCGGCGCGGTTTCCTCGGCCCTCGCCAGCTACATCAGCGGCACACCGGAAGACGAGTACACCCTGTGGAACCTGACCACCTTCAAGGACAGTCCGACCAATGTCGGCAACACCGACGACCGCAGCCAGGTGCTGAGCTGGGTCAACGGCCTCTTCGCCTCGGGCGGCGGCGACTGCCCAGAGGACGCGCTGGGAGGCATCTCCACCGGAATCAGCGCCCTCAGCGCTGCTCCCGACAATGATAAAGAGATGATCGTCGCCACCGATGCCTCGGCGCAGTCGGGCGACGTGGACGGGATCATCGCCAGCGCTAGGGCGACCGGGGTGAAGGTCAACGTATTGCTCACCGGCGACTGCGGGCTACCGGGCGTGGCGGGGGCCAGCATCTCCAGGGTGCGCAGCCAAGGGGTGAGCGCAATGGCCCTGTCCAGCCAGGTGGTTCTGAAGCGCATCGCCGAGGCGACCGGGGGCAAGTTCTTCTACATCCCCGGTGGCACCCAGGCCGACTTCACCGCCGCGCTGGGCGAGATCTTCGAGTCCATCGAGAACCCCGAGCCGGTGGACGCTGAGCCCCCGGTGATAGCGGTGAGCGTTAACCCCACTACTTTATGGCCGCCGAATCACAAGATGGTCGAGGTCACACCCAGGGTCAGCGCTACGGATAACCTCGATCCCAACCCGGTCGTGGAGTTCGTAGGGGTTAAGGTCACCGAGCCGGACGATGGGCAGGGCGACGGCAACACCACCGGCGACGTGCAGGTGACGGCGGACGGAAGGGTCTTCCTGCGGGCCGAGCGCAGCGGCGGGGGCAACGGGCGGGTCTACACCCTCACCTACCGGGCCACCGACGCCGCCGGGAACGTGGGGTTCGGCTCGGCGGACGTGACCGTGCCGAAGAACCGCTCGGGCAAGTAGCGAACCCTTGCTAAAGACCACCCAGATCTATGCCGAGAGCTCGCTGGCGAGCGTGGGGGAGAGCTACCGGCGGGTGTGGGGTTGAGAGTAGCTGAGCGTGTTGATGCTCATAGACATATCGGTTTATCCATGTTAAGGTTACACCGTAATGGCCAACGTCGGTACCGCAATCGAGTGGACGGATGCCACCTGGAACCCTACCACCGGATGCAATAAGGTCAGTCCAGGGTGCAAACACTGCTATGCCGAGCGCATAACTGAGCGCTTCTCCCAGCATTTCCCCCAGGGATTCCGCTTCACTTGAGCAAGTCCCCCAGGATGCGCCGGTCGAACAACTGGAAGAAGGTGTCCTCGGCGATCACGCCGCTGAAGTCCTCGGTGGCCCGGATGAGCTTTTGGAGGTCGGACTCCAGGTTCTTTTTCAGGAACTCCTTCTCCTCGTCGGAGAGCCCCGAGGAGGATATCTCGAAGAAGCCGTTCTCGGCGTCGCGCCACTCGCGCAACTTCCCTTCCAGGTCGAGCTTCTCGAAGCGACCGCGCTGGTCGTCCCAGGTGCGGGTCTCGAGCAGGAGTTCGCTGATTTCGGGGCTGATCGGCCCGAAGAACTTGCCCTGGTTCTCCTTGGCGAAGGTGTTGAAGATGTCCTGCGCGGTGGCGACGTGCTTGCCCAGCGATGCGCTGATGTCTTCGGCCCAGCTTTTGGCGTCGGCCTGCTGAGCGCTGGTGCCAAAGCTTGCGAACTCCTTGAGGTCGTCCTGGGCCTTGGCGTAGAGGGCCTTGATCTGGTCGAAGCCGTTTTCCTGGATGAACTTGTCGGTGGCGGGGCGGTTCTCGCGGAACAGCACCAGCAGCCCGCCCTTCTCGGAGTCGATGAGTTGGGCCAGCTTCTTCTGGCGCTCCTGCGCCGACTGTTTGGCTTCGGTGAGCTTCTCGATGATCGCGCTGAGCGCGCCGCCGACCACCGGCACGCTATCTGCGGCCTTCCCGGCAGTTCCCTGGATGGCTTTGCGGGTGTTCTCGCTGCCCTTGGTCACGTCCTCGATGGCCTTGGAGAGGAGGGTGTATAGCTCGCTCATCACCTGGGTTTCCTGGTTATCAATGGCGTCGTCGGTGCCGAGCTGTTTGGTCCATTCCTGCCGGAGCCGTTCGGTCTGGGACTTGAGGTTGGCTTGCAAGGTCACGATCTGGTCGCGCGAACTGGCGCTGGGCAAGGCCAGGAGTTTGGCGATCCAGCGCACCTCCTCCTCCTGGAGCTTGCGGAACTCCTTGATGCCCTCCTCGGTGGAGAGCGTGACCTTTAACTCCGGGGTGTCCTGGATGCTGCCTGCCGCGTCGTTCCAGGCGTCCCGTTGCTTGTCGGGGCTCTCGTTCTTGATCAGCCCGGCGAGCCGCTGGAGCACCGCGTCGCGCCGGTCCATGTAGCGCCCCACCCCCTTGAGCAACTCCTCGCGGTCTTTGCTGTAGCTCACGTTTTGCTCGATCTCCCGGCGCATCTCTTCCATCCGCTTACCGCCGCTTGCCAAGGCCAGCGACGCGGCCAAAATACCGATCAGCACAATCCAAACCAGCTTGTTCATATTTCCTCCTCGAATCCTCGATCTGGCCTCGAGCCGCGGCCCGCTTTCCCTGGCCTTCCTCGAGACAATGCGGGATGTTCAATATCCCCTCTTCCATCCATGCGAATGCCTATTCTCCCCTGGGAATCACCTTGCGAATTTGGCTCGAGCCCGGTGACGCCGGGGTAACCAGAGCCGGTGGCTAGCTGCGCACCGCGACCACCTCGAGGTACTCCGAGGGGATGGTCAAAGTGCCGTTGCTCGAGCGGTTGAACTGTGCGGCCAGGTCCTCGATTCCCCTCGCCAGCGATTCCTTCCCGGCCTCGTCCAAAGCCTCGAAGGCCTTGAGGGTGGGGCCATAGTAGGTGCGGAAGAACTCCATGAAGTGATGCGGCGAGTGGTAGTGGAATACGAAGTATTGCCGCTTGACCTCGAGCGCACTCACCCCCTCCCCCAAGAGTTCTCGTAGGTGGGCCGCGGTCCCCCACAACAGCGGCGATTTAAGCCCGGCGGGCGGGGGCACGTGGGCTCCGGTGACTTTGAAAAGTTGCCCGATAAAGCCTTCCGGAGTCCAGTTGACCAGCCCGATCTTGCCGCCGGGCCGGGTGACCCGCAGCAGTTCGGCGGCGGTCTGCTCCTGGTTGGGGGCAAACATGGTCCCCACCGTGGAGAGCACCACCTCGAAGTGGGCTTCGGGAAAGGGGAGGCTTTCGGCGTCGCCTTCTTGGAAGCTCACCTCCAAACCCTCGGCGGCGGCTCTGGCTTTGGCTTGCTCGAGCAAGCTGGGGACATAGTCAATGGCAGTCACCCGGGCGAAGCGCCTCGCTGCCGAGAGCGCGGTGTTGCCGCTGCCGGTGGCGACATCCAGCACCGATTGACCGGCTTTTAGATCTACGGCTTCACATAGCCGCTCGCCCATGATGACCAGGGTGTTGCCGACGCGGGCATAGTTGCCAGCGGACCAGGTTTTCTGCTGACGGGCTTTGATGGCTTCCAGATCAGGGGTGGAGGTTTGGGCTTGTTGGGGTTGCATGGCTTCCTCCTTTTTGAGACTTCGGGTGTTTTTTCTTTGCTGGTTTATGCTGCCGATTCATCCATCTATTCATGGCTACATATATTCACCTCCTCTGAGATCGTCGCGCCGTCCTACGCTTTAGCGGCTCGAAATTGCAGCGCTGGGCGTTATTCCCAGCCTTTGCTCCAGAGCCCTCAAACGGGCCTCGAGCATTCGGTTTTGAGCCTCGAGCTTTTGATTCTGCTGGTACAGGCCCTTGATGGCCGCCAGTGCCACTCCTTGCGCGTCGGTGTTGTTGATGGTTTTGTCGCTGTCGCCGAGCTTGAACGCGGCATAGAAATCTTGGGCAGTAGGGCCAAGCTGCCGAACTTTGGAGCCCTTCATGCTCCAGGTGGTGATGGGCATTTTGGCGACGGCGGCGAGAATTTGAACCGGGTCCACCGGCTCAAAGTTCTCCTTGAGATTGCCGTCAGACGAGCAGGTCCAGCCGGTGGTGCCCGTCTTGAACGAGCAGACTGCAGTGCCCGCCTCGAAGTAAGCAGCAAAACCGCCACCCGTGTTGGCTCCCACGATGCCTGCATGGCTAGGGCTGGACGAGCTGCCTACTATGGCGTCGTTCCCCGAGCTTTCACCGCGTACTCCGATGTTGTTGGTGCTCCTGCCGTACACCCCAAGGTCGTTGGGAGCGCACCCCCCCACCGCGTAAGTGCCGGCGCAGGAGGTTCCACCTAGGGTTCCCACGATGCCCCGGGTGGTGCTGTTACCTAATACCCCAATGCCTGTTTGGGAGTTCCCCGAAACCCCAACCCCATCAGTCGCGCACCCGCCTACCCCGTAAGTTCCTGCGCAGGACAGCCCCAGGTCACCCTGGGTACCTACCATGCCCCTGGCCGAGCTGCGCCCCAGCACCCCGATACCCCCGCTACTGCTGACGCTGCTGAGGGCGATGCCGCCGGTGTTAATAATCGAGATTGTGGTTCCGCTGGAGCCACTGAGGGCTAAGGGAAGCGAAAGTTTGCTGGCAGTGACTGCGCCGTCAGCAAGCTTGATATTCCCCACACCCCCGTCCTTGACCGAGAAAGTTGTGCCGGATAGCTGGAGACTACTTCCATCGGCGGTATAGCTGGTGCCGGGGCTGCCTACGATGTCGTCGGCCCAGGTCAGATTGCCGCCCGAAAGTTTGAGCACCTTGCCATCGGCGGCGGTTCCGCTGATGGCCAGACGAGTAACCCCAATGGGAGCTTCCAGGGCAGCTACTGCACTCTTGAGGGTACTAAAGTTTTGGTTGACCTCTGCCGACCTGATAGGATCGCCGGCTTTGAAGGTGATGAGGTCAGTTATGGCAATTGCGAACAGTCCGCCTGTTACGAGGGTCGCGCCTACTACGAAAAACCTTAGCCTTCCCATTTCATCCTCCCCTTACTGCCATTGGGCTTGGTCCCAGTTGCTGCTATCCCAATGGGCCTTGTCGGGGTTGACGCTGGGATTGCTGCCGCAGGCTGTCAGAAACAACAAAAGTAGCACCAGATAGCGAATTCTTTTCACCTGACACCTCCTTAACAAATCCGGCTGACTTGGATCACGATGAAATCAAAACCCTCGTTACCCTGGGGATCTCTAGCCTTGAGCCGCAAGCGCAGGGTGTCGCTGACTTCGCAACTGGTGTAGGGGATGCTGTCGCTGGGCTTCCAGTCGCCACCCGCGGCGGGCGTAACCGGATAGGTTTGGAAACCACTGCCGCTCTGTGGGTTGTAACCGGTGGTCACGTCCCAACTCAGGGTGACCGCGCCGCCCTCGGGGTCGGTGGCGCTCCCGGCGAGTTGGATTACCGTGTCTGGCCCGATATTGATGCCGTTGAGCGGTTTGGTCAGGTTGACTACTGGGGGCAGGTTGGCGGGCGGGTCTACTACGCTGACGTTCACCGTAGCGCTGGAGGCCGCCCCCTGGCTGTCGGTGCCGGTGAGGGTGAGGGTGCGCGAACCGTTGGAGGGGAAGCTCAACACCACGTCGCAGCCGCTACGCGGCGAGGGATCGCCGGGTGCGTTGCTAGTCCAGCTCAGGCTCGAGCAGGGGAGCTGGAAGTTCGCCTCGTTGCGGTCGTAGCTGACGGCCCGCAGCGTGTAGTTGACCCCCCGGAAAAACTGCTGGCCGTTGAAGGGGGTGCTGATCGCCACCGTGGGTGGGGTGTTGACCACGTTGATGTTGAGGGTCGCGCTGCTGGTTTGGCCTTTGGAGTCGGTGGCGGTGGCGGTAATGGTGCGCGAACCCAGGGTGTTGAAGGTGTAGGCCACCTCGGGTTGGATGCCGCTACTGGCCCCGAGCACGCCCCCGGTTCCGTCGGCGGTGTTGCTCGACTTGAAGCTCACCGTGCAGCAACTGGTGCCGTCCTCGGCGTCCTTGACCTCCACTTGTAGCGTGCAGCACAGGTTCAAATCCACATCGGGGCTGCTGGGGCTGAGGAACTTGACCTGGGGGGCGGTGTTGTCGGAGTGGGCGATCTCTACGCTGTTGTCCCAGAGGTTGGTCTGGTAGTGCTTGGAATAGCCCAGCACGTCAATCTTGATCCCCACGTTGCCCTCGATTCCGCCGCTCAGCTTCCAGATCGGGTCGCGGGGGTACTTGAGGTCCAGGTGGATATAGGGGACGATCTCGATCGTAGGGCCGACCACCCCGTAAAACATCAGCTCGCCGCGCAGGGCGGCCTTGGCCTTGACCTCGAGCACCGGGGTAAAGGGGAAGGGCACGTCCACCGGCCCGGCGGCGAAGTCCAGGTCCAAGTCGCTGATGTTCTTCCAGCCGTCATCGTACTTGGCCCCCGCCACCGCGGTGAGGGTCTCGCTGGCCTGGTAGCTGATGGTGACCCCGAAGCTTCCATCGAAGCGTAGCTCGATCACGATCTTGGGGGTGATGACCACCGGCACCGGCCCGATAAAGAAGGTCTTGGCTCCAAAGTTGAAGGTTGCCAGCGGGATGGTCTTCTTGAGGTTGGCCCCGTAGATTCCCTTCCCCGCGATCTTGAGCGCCGCAGTCTGCTTGACCCCGATCTGGCCCAAGAAGTCCAGGTCGTTGTCGTAGAGGCACAAAAAGCCGCAGTCGAGGTCCAGGTCCACCTTGATGACCGGCTTGAAGCGCACCTCGCCGCTGGCGATGATGCGGTCGTCCTTGGTGTCGGGGTCCTCGTCGGTGTCGCTGACCAGCACGTCAATCCCGACCCGGAAGCCGCCGCCGTCGTCGGCCAAGAGCCGCACCCCCGGCTGGCTGAAGGAGGTCGAGCGCAGGTCGGAGGGTTTCAGCTCCTGCTCCACGCTCAGCTTCCCCTTCTGGATGGCATCCCCGATCTGGGCCTGGGCGGTGTGGACCAGGGTTTGGCCGCCCACCTGCTCGATCCCGGTCACCTTGCGCAAGAGGCCATCAGGGGCCTTGGCGGCGGGTTCGCTGACCAGCACGTTGCCCGCCTTGAACGCCGTCGAACCGGAGAACACCAGCGTGCCATCGGGCCGGAATTCCTCGAGCGCCTGCCGCGCGGTGGGGTCGAGCACCTTGGTTTCCGGACGCACCACCGCTTGGGGCGGGGCCGGAGGCTGCGAGCAAGCCGCGAGAAGGGCCAGGATGGTCAGGTAGGGAAATGCTTTGCCAATAGATTTGGGTCTCATAATTTACCTCGCTTTAGGGCTGGATCACCGTCTTGGTGCTAAAAGAACCCGTGACCTTGGCGGCGATGCCCTTGCCTGTGGCATCGGTCGCGCTGCGCAGTTCCCAGGTGACGGTTTTGCCAAAGCCATAGGGGCTGCTGGGGGTAAAGGTCATCTCCGTGTGGTCGGTGCTCCAACTCAGGCTGCCGCTCTTGCCCCCATTCCCGCTCACCTCCACTACGAAGCCGGTGGCGTTGAGCCCGACGCTGGAGGGGTTCATGGGTTCGGAGAAGGTCAGGAGGATCGGGGAGCCCACCGCGACGTTGATGGGGGGGCCAAACTTACCCGAAGGGCTCACCTTGATCACCCGCGGGGCAAAATCGTCGGTGGTGAAGCTGAACTGGTATGGGGCTGCCAGCCGGTTGCCGGCGGTGTCGCTGGCGCTGGTGCCGAGGGTGACGGTATAGGCGGTGAGCTGCTGGAGATAACCGGTGGAGGTGCAGTCGGCGGTGTTACCCCGCCAGGTCCAGGTGCAGTTGATCGGGGGTTGGCTCAGGAAAGCGTCCTGCACCGACTGCTGGTTCATGGCTTCGCTAAAGCCGATCGAGATGACCGGATGGGGGGTGTCGGAGCGATAGGTTCCCCCGTGCATCACCACCGTGGGTAGGGTGGTGTCGGGCGTGGCCCGCAGCGAGAACGCCACTTTGGTCTGAGGGGCCAGTTCATTCCCGGCCTTATCCTTGGCGAAGAGCACCAGCACGTGGGTCTTCCCGGACTGGATTTGGTCGGTGGGAGTGAGCTGCACCAGCGTGTCGCCGGCGCTCCAGGTGGGGGTGCCGAAGTTGGCCAGCGAGGGGTTGGTGCAGGTGGCGCTCGCGGGCGGGTCAGTGCCGACACACAGGCCGACCTCGAGCGAGATCGGGTCCATCGGCTCGGAGAAGGTGAAGCGCAAGACCGGCACCAGGGCCAAGTCCTGGGTCCCATGGGCGGGTTCGCTGGAAACCAGCCTGGGAGCGGTCATGTCCTTGGGAGTCACCGAGCCCACCGCAGACCGGGCGGAGTGGTTGCCGCTGCTGTCACGGGCGTCCACCGCGAAAAAATAGGTCTTGCCGTTCTCGAGCCCGCCGATAGTGGTTTTGAGGCTGGGTTTGTCCACGCTGACCGAGTTGTCCAGTGCGCTGGCGCTCAGCCCGAAGAACACCGTGTAGGCGGCCAGGTCGGGCTCGGGGCTGGCGTTCCACTCCAGGCTGAATTCGCCGTCCCCTGGGGTGGCTTTGACCCCGGTCGGGGTGGCGGGTGGGGTGGCGTCGGGTGGGGCCAGGGTTTGAAAGCTGAGGGTCTTGCTCCCGCTGAGCGGGTTGCCCGCGAGGTCTTTGCCCTCTACGGCGAAGGTGTAGCCGCTTCCCGCTTGCCAGCCGCCGGGCGGGGTGTAGACCACGGTTTTGCCGTCGTTCCACACCGCAGTCCCCAGGTTGGTTGCCGGGGTCGGGACGACCTGGACCGAGCCCTGATTCATAGCCTCGGAGAAGACGATAGAAAGCTTGGCGGAGATGGCGATATCGCTGGCTCCGTTGGCGGGGATGCTCGAGACGATGGCAGGGGGGGTGGTGTCGGCGGGGTTTTGGCAGGCGAATAGGGTCAGGGCACAGATCAGCCCGGCTCCCCAGCGCCGCGTCTGGAAAACCTGCCGGAGATTCTTCGGCATCGCTTACTCCCTGCCCCTTAGGCCCTCGCCGGGCGCCCCGGCCCGCTTGCAGAGCATGAGGTTCAAATTCTCCTGAATGGAAACGGTTGGCTGCATAGGTTCCTCCGCTGGGTAGATAGTCGGCGGATGGGCGTTACAGCCCCGTTATTTCTCGGGGAGTGTTACAGGACACTATGGAATATGAAGCGGAACGGTGAGACCTGGGGATGTTTGCGGGAGTGGTTTGGAGTTAGAGGATGCGCGAGCAACCCCCCGCCCGCGGATGGGGATGGGCAGTTCGTTGACGACCGAGCACCAGTGCTCGAGCCTTTCGCACCGGGTACCGGGCGGGATCGGCCCACAACGACCCACAGGTTTCTCGGCTTTGGCCGGTGTGAGTGCGTCCGCAATAGAAATGCCGGGTTGGAGCGCGGATCCATGCCTGGCTACAGCAGCCATCCCAGCGCGGGCCGCTTTTGCCTGCGCCGATCATGGCTACTTCGCGGCTGCCGCTCAACCGACTCGTTTTTGCTGAAGACGGCTGTAGGCTTACGGCGGCGCGTCCTCACTCGTTATGTTTCTATCGTGGGGATGCGAGCAGTAAACGAAGACCGCTCCGGGCCGCTTAGAGCCCGTGCTCGAGCTGATAGGCGTGGGCCGAGGCTGCCCAGTCGGCCCCCTCGGGCTGGCCAGAGAGCCGCTCGAGGGCTTCCAGCACCCTCGAGGCCCGCACTACCTGGGGGTCACCGAACTGTTGCAGGTACAGCTTGAGCCGGTGGCGGTTGGTGCGGAGCGCACCGGGGCTCATCTGGGCGGTGTCACCCTCGATCAGCCGCACCAGAGCGGTGGTGTTGGGGTGGGTGACCCCGGCGATGCTGAGGCCCTTGGGGCTCGCCAGGAGGAGGTGGGCTGCCGCGTGGCGCTCGAGGGGCGGGCAGCCCCCCGGACCGGCCAGGAGCAGGGCGGTGGCGTAGGGCATAGCCCGGGGGATCAGCCGGAAGATCAGCGACTCGGGGTGGATGCGCCGGGTCGCCAGCCAGCGGACCTCTCCCACCAGGGCTGGGGGGTTGTACTCCGGCAGGAGGTGGGGGGCCAAAACCAGCAACTCGAGCAGCCCCATCCCCCGCACGAAACGCAAATCCCACTCGCAGCGCGGGATAAAGGCCGCCTGGAAGTGCGCGAGCGCCTCTTCGTAGCGACCCTTGCTCAAGCAAGCCCAGCCGAAGGCCAAGCTCCACTCGGCGTGGGGGCGGGGGTGAAAGCTGGGGTCGGGTGGGTCACCGGCCAGCACCAAGTCGGCGTCCAGGCGCAGCAGGCCCTTGATGGCATGGAGCCGGCCCCGGTAGCGTGGCTGCAGCCGGTACCAGTCGCTCTCGTCGTCGAGGCGGTTCAGCACCAGCATCAGCTCGACGAAATGCTGGCCGTTGAGCGGTTTGGGAACCTCCAGGGTGAAGCGCAAGGCCCGGTCGTAGAGGCCCTGTCGGGCGATCAGCCGCACCAGGCACATATAGGCCATCACCCGGGCCTCCTGCGAGGGGGCGTGGGTCACCGCTTCGCGCAAGTCGCCCTCGAGCCGCACCGGGTCGAAGTCCTCGCCGCCCGGCTCCTCCAGGGAGCGGCGGCACTCCTCGGCGTGCAAGGCGCAGACCTCGGCGAAGCGGCTCATCCTGGCCCCCTTGGCCTCCGCCAGGGCCTGGCGGGCCAGCCGGGCGGCCTCGGTGTGGCGGGCCAGGTGGAAGAGGGCCTTGGAGCGCTCGAGCAAAACCCGGGCCCGGGCCTCGGGATGCTCCTCCGGGATCGCCGCCCGGGCGACCTGGCTGAACTGGTGCCGCTCCACCCAGATTGCCAGCCGCAAGGCCTCGGCCAGGGGGTGCGCGAGGGAGCCCAGGGTGGCGTCGGCTTCCTCCAGGTGGCCCAGCATGAGTTGCACGTAGGCCAGCCGGGCCTCGCGCAGCGGTGAGGCGGGCAGCGCTTGCAGGCGGGTAAGCAGCTCGAGGCTAGGCTCCGCGCTGAGGGCATCCCAGGCGGTGGGGGAGGCGAGGTCATCCTCGAGGGGCATAAGCAAAACCGCAGCCGGATGGCGTTTACCTACGCTCCAGGGTGGGATCGCGGCAAGTCGTTCCCCAGGCTGCGGTTAAAGACCAGCTTAGCCAAAACCTGCTGAGAAAGCCAAAACGCGAGAGAAAAGCCCGGTTTGTGCGGGGCGCTCGATAGAAAAACCCCCTTCCCAGCGGGAAGGGGGTCACTAAACGCGGGGTTTAGAAGTCCATGTCCCCGCCCATGCCGGCCCCGGCGGGCGCGGCAGAGGCCTTTTCCTTCTCGGGCTTCTCGGCTACCACGGCCTCGGTCATGAGGATCAGGGAGCCGATCGAGGCGGCGTTCTGGAGGGCAGTGCGGGTCACCTTGGCGGGGTCCACGATGCCGAACTCCATCATGTCGCCGTACTCGCCGGTCGCGGCGTTGAAGCCATAGGTCTTCTCCTTCTTGGAGAGGATCTGGTTCACCACCACGCTGCCTTCGAAGCCGGCGTTCGCGGCGATCTGCCGGGCGGGTTCCTCGATGGCCCGCAGCACGATCTTGGCGCCGGTGGCCTCATCACCCTCGAGTTCCTTGATGAGGGCCTTGATGGCGGGGATGGCGCGGATCAGGGCCACCCCACCACCGGGCACGATGCCTTCTTCCACGGCAGCACGGGCGGTGGAGAGGGCGTCCTCATAGCGGTGCTTCTTCTCCTTGAGTTCGGTCTCGGTCGCGGCGCCCACCCGGATCACCGCCACACCGCCAGCCAGCTTGGCCAGGCGCTCCTGGAGCTTCTCCTTGGCGTACTCCGAGTCGGAGGTCTCGAGTTCGCGCTTGATGCCGTTGATGCGGGCGTCGATATCTTCCTTCTTGCCCTTGCCGCCCACCACGGTGGTTTCATCCTTGTTGATGCGCACGCGCTCGGCGCGGCCCAGCATGGAGAGGGTGGCGTTCTCGAGCTTGAAGCCCAGCTCCTCGCTGATCACGGTCCCGCCGGTCACGGCAGCCAGGTCCTTGAGCATCTCCTTGCGGCGGTCACCGAAGCCGGGGGCCTTCACCGCGGCGATGTTGAGGGTGCCGCGCAGCTTGTTCACGATCAGGGTCGCCAGGGCTTCGCCTTCGATGTCCTCGGCGATGATCAGGAGAGGCTTGCCGGTCTGGGCCACCTGCTCGAGCACCGGCAGCAGCTCACGCACGTTGGTGATCTTCTTCTCGGTGATCAGCACATAAGGATCATCGAGGCTGGCCTCCATCGCGTCGGCGTTGTTGACGAAGTAGGGCGAGATGTAGCCCTTATCGAACTGGTAGCCCTCCACGAAGTTCAGCTCGGTCTCGAGGGTCTTGGACTCCTCGACGGTGATGATCCCTTCCTTGCCGACTTTGTCCATCGCGTCGGCGATGAGGTTACCGATCTCGGCGTCGTTGTTGGCCGAGACGCTAGCCACCTCGTAGATGGCCTTGCGGTCGTTGACCGGAACCGCCATCTTCTGCACTTCCTCGACCGCGACCGCCACAGCCTTCTCGATGCCGCGCTTGAGCTCGAGGGGGTTGGCCCCGGCGGCCACGTTGCGCAGCCCCTCGCGCACGATGGCCTGGCCCAGCACGGTGGCGGTGGTGGTGCCGTCACCGGTGATGTCGTTGGTCTTGGTGGCGATCTCGATCAGGAGCTTGGCCCCGATGTTCTCGAGGTGGTCTTCTAGCTCCACTTCCTTGGCCACCGACACCCCGTCTTTGGTGATGGTGGGGGAGCCGAACTTCTTCTCCAGCACCACGTTGCGGCCACGGGGGCCGAGGGTCACTTTCACCGCGTTGGCTACGGCGTTGGCCCCGCGCTCGAGGGCGCGGCGGGCGGACTCATCGAATACGAGCATTTTTGCCATGATTTGCTCCTTTCAGTCGGGTCTTATGCCTTACTTCACCCGTCTTACGCTATATTTTTTGCCTAAGACGTTCGACGTAGGACCTACGACTTTGTTTACATCACCGCCAGCAGGTCGCGCTCGGAGAGGATGATGTACTCCTCGCCGTCGATCTCGATCTCGGTGCCGCCGTACTTGGCGAACACCACGGTGTCGCCCTCCTTGACCTCGAGGGCCACCTTGGTCCCATTGTCGAGGGTGCGGCCCGTGCCCACCGCGATGACCTTACCCTTCTGGGGCTTCTCCTTGGCAGTGTCGGGGAGGACGATTCCCCCCTTGGTCTTGGCCTCTTCCTCGATGCGCTTGACCACCACACGGTCGCCGAGGGGTTTGAGCATGGTTGCGGTTGCCATAACTTGTCCTCCTCTGGTGTTGATTGACAGTCATGGGTTTAGAGTGTCAACCCAAGACAATAGTATTTTGCAAACTCCGCCGGATTGTCAAGGGTCTGGACTATAAAGTTGAGTGCGTCTTAATCAACCCCCGGCTTAGCCCCGCGATATTCGCTGTCGGAAGGCTTCGTAAAGCAGTAGTGCCGCTGAAACGGAGACGTTGAGGCTGTCGGCTTGGCCCTGCATGGGAATCCGCACCTTGGTCTGGGCGGCCTCGAGCCATGCCGCGCTCAGCCCCTCGTGCTCCGGTCCCACCGCGATAGCGACCGGCCCGCGCAGGTCGGCCTCCCAGTACAGGGTGGGGGTGTGGGGGGTGGTGGCGACGAGCGGGAGGCGTTGCCGCTCGAGCCAGCCCAAGACCTCGGATTCGGAGGCGGCCAGCGTCGGCAGCGAGAAGATCACCCCGGTGCTGTTGCGGATCACCTGGGGGCTGTAGAGGTCCACCCCGCCCGCCACCATCACCGCGTCGGCCCCGGCGGCGTCCGCCGAGCGCAGCAGAGCGCCCAGGTTGCCGGGTTTCTCGAGCCCCACCGCCACCAGGATCAGCGCGTCGGGGGAGGGTCGGTAGCTCTCCAGCGCTCGTTGGGGCATCCGGGCCACCGCGATCAGCCCTGCCGGGTTCTCCCGGCTGCTGAGCCTCTTCAAGACCGGCTCGGACACCTCGAACAGCGCTAGCCGTTCGACCCTACCCAATGCGGTGTATACCTGCTGCTCCTCGGGGTTCAACCCGCCTTCCCAAACCAGGGCTTGCTCGAGTTCGACCCCTGCTTGCAAGGCCCGCTCGATCTCGCGGGCTCCTTCGATCAGGAACCGCCGCTCGCGCTCGCGGTGTTTGCGCTCGAGGAGCCGGGCGAGTTCCTTGACGCGGGGGTTGGCGGTGCTGGTGATGCGCATAGGGATAAGCCGTGAGCGATAAGCCTTAAGCCTGCTCATCGCTTATAGCTTATCGCCTGTTTTCAGCGCGGCAGCATCGGCCTCAGATACTCGACCGCTTGCTTGTAGTCGAAGGTGTACACCGCACCGGTGGGGCCGGTGATCTCGAGGGTATCCTCGCCCGGATACCAGACCCGCCGCAAAAGCATCGCCCCGCCCGGCTCGATCGTCTCGACCTCCCCGGCCATGTAGGAAGCTTCGACGGGCACGCTCGACTCGGGAGAGTAATCGCTGGTGGGGTCGGGGCCGCCCTCGAGTTCCACGGTGTTGGTGGAGATGCCCTCGGCGGACATCGGGGAGAAGAAAGGGTCCTGGTCGGTGCCGTCCTCGAGCCGGGCGAGTGCTGCGGCCAGGTCGAAGGCGTTCACCAGGATGCGGTTGGCGTTGGGGGAGTCCAGAAAAAGCGCGATGACCTCGGAGTCCTGGTTATCGGGGTCGAAGGCTGCGCGCAAACCCTCGGGGGCAGGAGTCGCCATACCGTCACTGTAGAGGCCCCCTGGGAAGGGGCCTGTTAGGTGGCTCATAGCGGTCGATAGGCGACTAACGCTGATCGGCGGTGGCCAGCACCGCCCCCAGCGCGGTCGCCGCCCCCCTCCTCTTTGGGATGAGGGGTCTAGGCTCGGCCTGGTAAAACTCCCACACCGCTAAGATAGCCTTGCGGATTGGCTCCAGGTCGGGCAGGTGGCCCACCACCACCACCTCGCGCAGCCCGGCGGCCTTGGCCGCGTTGAGGGCGATCACCCCGATCACCTGGCCGACCATCACCACCAGCCCGGCGGCGATGTCTTCGCGCTGGGGGGAGGCTAGAAGGTTCCCCACCTTGCCGAAGTTGACCGCGGTGGCCGAAGCCGGTAGGTGGCCGATCCCCCCGCCGATGACGTCCTTGAGGGTGGAGTCCACCTCGGCAGGGTCCCCCAGCGCGGCCAGGTGGGCGATCTCGAGCGGATGGCTGGTCCCGATCAAGAGCTTGGAGAGCCCCAGCAGGGTCCCCCCGCCCACCGCGCTCCCGGTGAGATGTTGGGCCTCACGGCCTCGGGCAGCGATCATCGCGGTCCCGGTTCCCGCCGAGACCACCAGGGCTTCCTCTAACCCCGCCAGGGCCAGTCCCCCACGCCCCACCGACTCGGCCTCCCCGGCCTTGTGGATGGGAACCCCCTCGATCTCGTCGGGGAGGGTGCGGTGGAGTCCGCCGGTGGCGGCGATGGCCTCGAGTTCACCGATCTCCCGGTTCCCTGCGGCCAGGGCCTTGTGCAAGAGCGCTTCGCTGGCCGGGCCGGCGTGGTGCAAAACCCAGTGCTCGAGCAGCTTCCCCCCGCGCACCAGCACCACGTCGGTGTTGGTGAGGCCAAAATCAATCCCGATTCTCAAGCCGGACATGGGCCTATCCTAAGGCATGGCTAAAGAGGCCGAAATCGCCTTGGTGACCGGGGTCAATCGAGAGATCGGGGTGGATTTTCACCTGCTCGAGCGCTCTAGCGGCGGGTTTTTCCCAGACGGGAAGCCCTTAGTGAGCGCGGCGTAGATGCTCCCGCCAAAGTCCGAGGGCTTGACTCCGATTCGCTCGGGCCGGGAGAAACCGGCCTGGACCGCGAGATCGCCGAACCGGGCGAAGGAGACCGGGTAGGGAACCCAGCGGCTGGGCCTGCGGTTTTCATACTCCACCACCAGCAATCGCCCCGCTGGTCTTAGGTGGCCCTGGAGCTTTATCAGGAGCGCAACCTGATCGCGGACGTAGTGCAGGCTGTTGGCCATGAGGATTCCGTCCAAAAGAGGAAGCTCGAGCGCCCCGCTGAAGTCGGCCTGCACCGGCTCGATCTGCGGGCTAGCTAGCGGCTTCAGACCTCGCGCATCTTTATCCACCGCGTAGATTTTCCCCTCCGGCCCCAGCAACTCGGCCAGGGCCAGGGTAAAGGCCCCCGAACCCGCCCCCAGATCGGCCCAGACGGTTCCGGCCACGCCGGGGCGGATCAGCTCGAGACGGTCTTGGGCGTTCACCGCGGCAAAAGCGGGCGCAGGTACTCGAGCACCTCGGGGTAATCGAAGGTGTAGACCGCCCCGCTGGGCGAGCTGATCTCCAGGGTGTCTTCCCCCGGGTAGAGCAGCCGCCGCAACACCAGCAACCCCTCGGGCTCGATCAGCTCGACTTCGGCGGCGGTGTACGAACCCTCCTCGGGGGCGTGGGCCCCCCGGGTCCAGGACTGGCCCTTCTCAATCTCCTCGGGTTCCGGCTCGAGTTCCTCGCTATCCAGCTCGAACTCGTCGGGGTCGATGACTTCCCCTTCCTCGAGCCGGTTGAAGGCCCCGGCCAGCTCGAGCGCTTCGATCAACAACCGTTCCTCGCTTCCGTCATCCAGGATCAGCTCGAGGGTTTCCTCGTCCTCGAGCAGCTTTGCGCTCAAGCCGTCCACCTCATCCTCCTTTGCTCTACCGGGTTACCCCGGCAAGGCTCGACTTCCAGAGATTAAGCGGCCCCCGGGGAGTTTGCAATCGAGTGAACCCGGGGTGCGGTCAGTAGGGAGCCGCCCCTTGGATCGCGGAGAAATAGGGGAGGAGTCCGGCCTTCGCGTGGGACCTCCCCGGTGGCGACGCTTAGGCATCAAACCGTCCTAGTCCAGCAGGATTTCCGCCCCCTCGAGCCGGTATCCCTCGTTCCCGGCCCACAAGCTCAGGTGGATCTCGCTCACCTCGGGGAGTTCTTCCACCAGCCTGGAGACCCGCAGCAGCAAGTCCTGCAAAGCGCTGAGGTCGGCGTGGCCCTTGAGCGCCTGCAGCATCTCCAAGGCGTCCTTGTCGGTGAGCGGGGTGATACGGGTGGCGAGAAGCTGAGGTCCTAGGGGCAGACCGGTCAGCTCGAGCGAGAGCACCGGCCCGAAGAGGGGGTCGTGCCGCACCGAGACCTGGAGGTGTAGGTTCGCTGCGGTAGCAGGGTGGCTCGAGGGCTGCGCGTCGGAGGCCGACTCTTCCCCGCTTTGCGGCGTAAGAAGCGTCTGCAGCGTGAGGCCGAAGGCCGCCAGCAGGGACCGGGTGGGTTCCGCCGCGAGCGTACCCTTTGCGGCCTGTCGCACCAGCGCCCGGGCCTGCTCCTCCTGCGGCTCGAAGTCCAGGATCTCGCCCAGCGGCTGCTCGCGCCAGCGGGCATACTGCACCGCCAGCGAGAGCGCCCGGGCCGCCGACTCGGGGAAGCGATATACCGGGACCTGCTCGTTCCCGATGAACACCCGGGGCCTTCCCCCGGTCATGAAGCAGGTCAGCACGGTTTTGCCGCTGCCCGCCGCTCGAGCCTCAGCCAATGCCTGCCGCAACGCCTCGGCCACGGCCTCGGTGGAGGCGAAGCCCATCGGCACGAAAAGGGCCATCGCACTGTCGTAGGCCGGGTCGGCCAGCACCTTGGCGGCGGTCTCGCGGTACTGTTCAGGGGTCGCGGCACTCCCCAGGTCGAAGTGGGTAGCCTCGAGCCCCGCCGCCCGGAGGGCTTCCACGGCCAGGGTGCCGGGGCCGCTGGCGTTGGAGACCAGCGCCACCCGGAGGCCTGCCGGGAGCGGCTGGTAGGTGAGCAGCGCGGCGGTGTCGAAGACCTCCTCCAGGCTATCGGCCCGGATCACCCCGGTCTGGCGGAAGAGGGCCTCCACCCGCGGGTCGCGTCCGGGGCGCACCACCAGGATGGGCTTTTGCCGCCCCACCCGCCGGGCCAGCCGGGCGAAGCGGCGCGGGTTGCCAAAATTTTCGATATAGAGCAGGATCACCCCGGTCTCGGGGTCGTCCTCCCAGAACTGGATCAGGTCATTCGAACTCACGTCGGCCTTGGCCCCCAGGCTGACGAAGCTCGAGAGCCCCAGGCCCATCTCACGGGCGTACTCAAGCACCGCCAGACCTAAGGCCCCGCTCTGCGAGGAGAGGGCCAGCCGTCCGCGGGGCGGCATCCCGGCCAGCCCGGCGGCCAGACGTACGTCGGGGTGGGTGTGCACCACGCCCAGCGAACCCGGCCCCACCACCCGCATCCCGTAGCTCTGGCAGACCTCGCACAAGCCCTTGATCTGCCCCTCGGAGAGCCCCACCGTGACTACGATCAAGGCCCGCACCCCGCGCTGGCCGCAGGCTTCGGCGGCGGAGATGACCTGGTCGGGCGGAACCGCGATCACCGCCAGGTCCACCGGCCCGGGGATGGCCTTCACCGAGGGGTAGGCCAGGATCGAGCCCACCACCAGCACCTCCCCGGTGGCCTGGGTACCCGCGCTGGCGGAGCCGCTGTGCGGCTTCACTTGGCTGGCTGCTGGGTTCACCGGGTACACCGGCCCGGCGAAGCGGTTACGCACCAGGTTCTCTAGCACCCGGTAGCCCACGCTCTCGGGGTCGCGCGAGGCCCCCACCACCGCGATCCCCTTGGGCCGGAAGAAAGGCTGCAAGGAGGCCACCGTGGAGACCCGCTCGCGCAGTTCGAAGCGCTCGACCATTTTGGCGTTGGGCTCGATCTCGAACTCCACCTCGACCTCGCCGGACTCGCTCTCGGTCTTGACGTTGAACCCCGAGGAGCGGAACACCTCGAGCATCTGGCGGTTTTCCGCCAGGGTGAAAGCGTGAAAGCGGCGAATCCCGCGCCGGGCCGCGATCAGCGCCAGGCGCTCCAAAAGCAGGGTTCCCAGGCCCTTCCCCTGGAACCAGTCGTCCACCAGGAAAGCCACCTCCGCGGAGTCCGCGCCAGGGCCTTCCTGCACGTACTCCCCGGTAGCGATCACCCGTGGCGGTTCCCCCGCCAGCACCAGCAGCGTGACCTTCTCCTCGCCGGGGGTCTGCTTGAGCAGGAGGTCGGCCCCGGTCTCGGGGTTCACCTCGGAGAAGAAACGGAAGCTGCGGGCCTGGGGAGAGAGCCGGGCCAGCAACTCGACCAGCAGGGGCCGGTCGGCGGGGGTGGCGGGCCGCAGCAGGGCGGTGCGTCCGTCCTTGAGCAGGATGGGGCCCTGCTCGAGGCCGTACTGCGGCATCGGGGCGGGATAGTAGCGCTCAGGCATCTTGGGCTTATTGTGCACGCCTCGAGGCGGGACGGGAATCCCGGAATAGGCAGGAGGCTGAAAGCAGGAAGCCATAAATCAAATTCCGGATATGTTCGACTTCTTGGCAACGGCTTAAAGCGATCCCCCCGCGCCAGCCCCCTGATACGACCTCGGCAGTGCCCATCGAGTCTCTCAGGCTTACGCGGTAATAGAGGCCAGGGCGCACCCCACCGACTCCCTGTGCGGAGGGCGATAAAGCCCCCCGTGGCGACTCAATGAACAAAATCAAGGTCTTGACCCACTTTGCCGCCCAAGGGGGATGGCGCCAAGCGCTAGGCGCCTAGCGCTTGGGGGATTTCCTTGATACTCCCAGCGTCTTGAGTATCTTGTGTAACTTACACACAATACACATAATGTGTAAATGCCAAACTATGACTTAGTCGTGATCGGGGCCGGGCTGGCCGGGTTGCAGGCGGCCCGGTTATTGGGCAAGCGCGGGTTAAAAGTTCTGCTCGTAGATCGCAAAGCGAGCGTGGAAAAACCGGTCTATACCACTGGGATCTTCGTGCGGAAGACGCTCGAGGACTTCGACCTCCCCGAGGACTGCCTGGGGCCTATGGTCCGGCACGTAACCCTGTACTCGCCCGGCGGGCGGCGGCTTCCCCTGGAGAGCCCCAAGCCGGAGTTCCGGGTGGGCCGGATCGGCAAGCTCTACCGGCGGTTTCTGGTCGAGGCGATCGAGGCCGGGGTGGAATGGCTCCCCTCCACCCACTACCTCAAAGCCGAGCCGGAGGGGGAGGAGGTGCGGCTCCACCTGGGGGTGCGGGAGCGCTCCCTGAGCATCCGGGCCCGCTATCTGATCGGCGCCGACGGGGCCCGGTCGCGGGTCGCCCAAGACTTAGAGACCGCTAACTAGCCGTCCGTAAAAGCTCCACAGTTTTTGCCGTCATCAGAACTGAGAAGGCCAACCAGTGCCAGCCTCGCAAGGTCTCAGCCAGCCGCTCATAGTCGCGTGCCAGTGCGTCATCGACGAGCCCAGCCCGCCCTCCACCAACCAGGCTCGGCCCAGCCAACTCGTGGGTGCTGGGCTCTACGCGGGATCCATCGGTTCCAGCATCGGCTGAGGCGGTATCCTTCCCCCCGAAAACTCCCGCTCGCCTGAGCCGTCGGGGACCTGATCGGATACCGATCCGGTGAGCTATGCCGGAGATTGGAATCGGTGTATGGCCTACCATGAGGTCTGAGTCCACCCCTCGTCGTGTTTGGAAGCTGGGCACGCCATGAGCTTTCAAGCCCCCGTTTACCTCTGGGTTTTGCTGATCCTGCCGGTGCTGGCCTACTTCTACCGGCGGGCGCGGCAGGGCCAGGGCCGGGGGTTTGCCTGGCTCCCCGACCTCGAGCGGGTGGGGGCGGCCTCGAGCGCTTCCCGCTCCTGGCAGGGCCAGCTCCCGGTCGGGCTGTACGGTTTGTCCATCGTCCTGGCGCTGCTGGCGCTGGCCAAACCCGCGGCGGCTCTTCCCACGCCCGACGAGCAGGCCGGGGTGATGCTGGCGATTGACGTGAGCGGCTCGATGATGGCCGATGACCTCAAGCCCAGCCGCCTGGACGCGGCTAAGACTGCTGCCAAGAACTTCGTAGAGCGGATGCCTGCGGGGGTGAAGGTGGGGCTGGTGAGCTTCGCCGCGGGGGCGGTGCTCGAGTCAGGGCTCACCGCCGATCACCAGGGGGTGATCGAGCGGATTGATCTGCTCGAGCGGCGGGCCAATACCGCCATCGGGGAAGGGCTCTTGGAGAGCCTGAAGGCTTTTCCCAGCGACGCCAGCCACAAAGTCGAGGTTCCCGCCACGGTGATCCTCCTCTCCGACGGGCGCAACCGCATCGGGATCTCGCCCCAGGAAGCCGCCCAAGAGGCCAAGCGCCGGGGAGTCCGGGTGCACACCATCGGGGTCGGTTCGGATGACCCCAATACCTCGGTGGACTGGGCCGGTTTCGACGAGGCTGAGCTGCGCGGCATCGCCGAGGTTACCGAGGGGCGCTACTTCGCGGCGGATTCGGCGGACCGCCTGCAAGAGATTTACCGCGAATTGGGCAGCCAGATGGGCTGGAAGCTCGAGCGCACCGAGGTCAGCGGCCTGGTGGCCTTGCTGGCCGGGCTCTCGCTGGCCCTGAGCCTGATGTTGGCGCAGGGCTCGAGGCGGGTGGTCTGATGCACGAGTGTTGACCTTGGTAGCATAGGCTCATGCTGAGACTCGAGTTGCACAACCTGCAGCCAAAGCGGGTAGGGGAATACGGCCTCGACTTGGTGGCGGCCCTGGCCGAAAACGCCCAGCGGCTCGAGGCCGCCCGCGACGCCCTCTGGGGCCGCAAGGCCGACCCTGCCGAGTTTCTGGGCTGGATCGAGGTGCCCGAGGACACCGAGACGGTGCGGGAGATCCTGCGCTACCGCGAGGCCAACGACTGGGTAGAGGATCTGGTGGTGCTGGGGATCGGGGGCTCGGCGCTGGGGGCTCAGGCGGTAAATGCCGCCCTTGGTCGGGGGCCGGTGCGGCTGCATTTTGTGGATAACGTCGAACCCGAGCCGATTTTGCAGCTCTTGCGTAGGCTCGAGCCCGGCAAAACCCTGGTCAACGTGATCAGCAAGTCGGGCTCCACCGCCGAGACCATGGCCGCCTTCCTGGCGTTTCGCAAGTGGCTCGAGGACGCCCTGGGCGATGCTTGGAAAAAGCACGTAGTCGTCACCACCGACCCGGCCAAGGGCATCCTGCGCCCCTACGCCCTGGCCGAGGGGCTCACGGCCTTCGAGGTTCCTCCGGCGGTGGGAGGGCGCTTCAGCGTGACCTGCCCGGTGGGAACCCTGCCGAGTGCTTTTGTCGGGGTAGACCTGGAAAACCTGCTGGCCGGGGCGCGCAAGGCCAACCAGACCGCCCGCGACACCCTGGGGCAAAACCTCCCGGCCCAGACCGCGCTCATCCAGTATCTGGCCGCCGCGAAGGGGCTGAACATCAGCGTATTTATGCCTTACTCGACCCGACTGCGCTTCCTGCCGGACTGGTTCGTCCAGCTCCACGACGAGTCTTTGGGCAAGATGGTGGATCGGCAGGGCCAAGAAGTCCGTACCGGCACCACCGCCGTGCGAGCCATCGGGACCACCGACCAGCACGCGCAGGTGCAGCTTTTCCGCGAGGGGCCGCACGACAAGCTGATTACCCTGGTTCGGCTCGAGCATCCCAGCGAAGACCTCGAGATCCCCGCCGTTTCCGGCCTCGAGAGCCTCGACTACCTCTTCGGGAAGAAGTTCTTCGACCTCCTCACCGCCGAGGCCAAAGCCACCGCCCACGCGCTGGCTAAAGCCGGACAGCCGAATTACACCATCACGCTCGAGAGGCTCGACGCCTACCACCTGGGTTGGCTCTTGCAACACCTGATGTGGCAGACCGCCTTCCTGGGCGAACTCTGGAACATCAACGCCTTCGATCAGCCGGGGGTGGAGCTGGGCAAGGAGTTTACCTATGCCCTGATGGGGCGGAAGGGATACGAAAAGCTCGCGGCTGAGCTGAAATCCGAAGGGGTCGAGTAAACTAGGGTCGTGGTCAGTCGGGAACAGCTCGAGCAGCTAAGCCAGCGAATCGCTGAGGAATTCAACCCCGAGCGCATCGTGCTGTTCGGTTCCTACGCCTACGGTGAGCCGCAGGCGGGCTCCGATGTAGACTTGCTGGTTATTTTGCCCTTCGAGGGCTCGAGCCTGAGAAAATCCCTGGAGATTCTCGAGCGGGTTAACCCTAGCTTCCCGGTTGACCTCATTGTTCGTCATCCCAAAGATGCACTCCGGCGTTATCAACAAGGTGATCCCCTGATCCGCGAAGCCCTTAACCGGGGACGAGACCTTTTCCGGCGTGAGGCCGCATGAACGATGTGGTGCGGGAATGGGTCAGCAAGGCGGAAGGAGATTACCGCACCGCGAATCGAGAGTTTGCCGTGACTGACGAACCCAATTTTGACGCGGTCTGCTACCATGCCCAGCAGTGCATCGAAAAGCTGATGAAAGCGAACCTGATCGAGCGCGAGATTCCCTTTCCCCGCACGCATAACTTGGTACAACTTGCCGAACTCTTAGAACCCGCGCTCCCCGCTGGGAAGCTATGGAGTTTCAATTCCTGAGCCAGGCTGCTGTGGCCTATCGTTATCCCGGGGGGGTGGCTGAGTATGAAGATGCCGGGGAAGCCCTAGAAATATGTAGCCGCTTACGGATTGAACTGCTCGCCATGCTCGGCGTTCGCTAGATGCCTAAGGATGCGCTGGGGAGTCTTCCAAAGCCCCGATCGCCTTCCGCAGCTCCTCCGGCACGGTCTGGGGCTTGCGGGTCTCGGCGTTGGCGCTCACGTAGATGATCTCCCCGCTGACCAGGTGCTCCTCGCCCCGGTACATCTTCACCAGCATCTGCATGCTGCTGTTGCCGATCCGCCCGGTGCGCACATAAACGTCAATCTCGTCGTCGTAGCGGGCCGGGGAGCGGTACTCGAGGGTGGATTTCACTACGAACAAATCCACCCCCAACCGCTCGATGGTACTGGGGTAGGGGTAGCCAATGGCCCGCCAGTATTCGGTGATCGCCACGTCGCAGTAGGTCAGGTAGTGCCCATTGAACACGATGCCCTGGGGGTCGGTCTCGGCCCAGCGGACCCGCAAGCGGTGGCAGAACTTGAAGTGGGTCTTGGCCATAGCTCTATTTTCCGCTATAAAAACCCCCTCTCCTTTTGGGAGAGGGGTTGTGCTGCACGCTAGGGGGGTTAAGAGTTGTACTCTTCTAGCCCCTCCACGTCCCATTGCTCGGGTGAGCGCCACAGGTTGGAAATCAACAACTCGCGCATCGCCAAAAACTCCTTGGGCATCCGCTCGTAGAGCTTGATGAAGAGTTCTTCGTGCGAGAGGATCTCCTTGAGCCAGAGGTCGCGGTCGATGGCCATCAGTTCTTGGAACTTCTCCTTGCTAAAGTCCAGCCCGCGCCAATCTAGGTCTTCGTAGTGGGGTACGTAGCCCAAAGGGCTTTCGGTAGCGTAGCCTCGGCCATTGGCGCGCTCCACGATCCACTTCAGCACCCGCATGTTCTCGCCGTAGCCAGGCCAGATGAAGTTGCCGTCTTTGTCCTTGCGGAACCAGTTCACGCTGAAGATGCGGGGCGGGTCCACTACCCGGCGGCCCATGTCGAGCCAGTGGTTGAAGTAGCTCGCCATGTGGTAGCCGATAAAGGGCAACATGGCGAAGGGGTCGCGGCGTACCTCCCCGATCTGCCCGAAGGCGGCGGCGGTCATCTCCGAGCCCATGGTGGCCCCCAGGTAGACCCCGAACGACCAGTTGAAGCTCTGATAGACCAGCGGCACCACCGTAGCCCGCCGCCCGCCGAAGATGAAGGCCTTGATCGGCACGCCTTTGGGGTTCTCCCACTCGGGGTCGATCACCGGGTTCTGGCTGGCCGGGGCGGTGAAGCGGGCGTTGGGGTGAGCGGCTTTGCGGCCTGAGTCGGGGGTCCACTCGTTGCCCTGCCAGTCAATGGCTTTAGCCGGAGGGGGGCCGTCCATCCCTTCCCACCACACGTCCCCTTCGGGGGTGAGGGCGACATTGGTGAAGATGGTGTTGGCCCGGATAGACTCCATGGCGTTAGGGTTGGTCTTGTAGGAAGTTCCCGGCGCCACGCCGAAGTAACCGGCCTCGGGGTTGATGGCGTAGAGCCTGCCGTCGGGGCCGGGCTTGATCCAGGCGATGTCGTCGCCCACCGTGGTGACCTTCCAGCCGTCTTCCTGGAAGGGTTTGGGCGGGATGAGCATGGCGAAGTTGGTCTTGCCGCAGGCTGAGGGGAAGGCAGCGGCGACGTAAGTCTTTTGCCCTTTGGGATCTTGCACTCCCAGGATGAGCATATGTTCGGCTAGCCAGCCCTCGTCGCGCCCGATCACGCTGGCGATCCGGAGGGCCAGGCACTTCTTGCCCAAGAGGGCGTTGCCGCCATATCCAGAGCCGTAGCTCCAAATGCTGCGTTCCTCGGGGAAGTGCACGATGTATTTGGTAGTGGGGTTGCAGGGCCAGGGCACATCTTTCTGGCCCGGTGCTAAAGGCATGCCCACGCTGTGCATGCAAGGTACGAACTCGCCGTCTTCGCCTAATACTTCGTATACAGCTTTACCCATACGGGTCATGATCTTCATGTTCACCGCTACGTAGGCCGAATCGGTGATTTCGATGCCAATGTAGCTGATAGGTGAGCCCAGGGGCCCCATGCTAAAGGGCACTATGTACATAGTGCGACCCTGCATGCAGCCGTCGAAGAGCCGGTTCAGCGTCTCGTGCATCTCCCGGGGGTTAACCCAATTATTAGTCGGACCGGCATCTTCCTTGTTGAGGCTGCAGATAAAGGTGCGATCTTCTACGCGGGCCACGTCAGAGGGGTCTGAGCGAGCCAGGAAGCTGTTGGGCCGTAACTCGGGGTTGAGCCGGATAAAGGTCCCGCTCTCCACCAGCTGCTCGCACAGGGCGTTGTACTCCTCGTCGGAGCCGTCGCAGAAATGGACCGCATCGGGCTTGCAGAGGGCCACCATCTCGCTAATCCACTGTTTGACCCGCGGGCTACGGATATAGCTGGGGAACTCGATGTGACTCATATCGCCCTTAACTCTAACGGTTGTTTGGCGCGTTGCGAATCGGGCGGCGGGGTCGGATGCCGTAGATTGACGCGCAGGGCCGGTTTGCGCTAAAGAGTCTTTGACAGCCACCTGGGTTTCCTCCTCGAGCCTACAGCTTCGTGAAACATCTCACGAGCTTCATAGGATCAGTTTCCGCTATCCATGCATCCCCACATAGAGACATTCGCCCCAAGCCAGAAGAGAGAGAGGAGAAAAGGCTAAGACCAGAGCAGCGTCTTTTGCTCCCCCGCTCCTGCTCCGATCTGCCTTTTCACCCTCGACACTGGACCCTCGACCTTAGACAATGGGCCCATGAAGCTTCGCCTGCGGGAAAATGGCTCGTACGCGATTGACCTCCCCGAAGGCAGCCGGTTCCGGCTGAACGGGGAAGAGCGGGTGCTCGAGAAGGCCAAACTGGCCCTGTGCCGCTGCGGGCAATCGGGGAATAAACCCTTCTGCGACGGAACCCACAAGCGGACCGGGTTCGTGGCCGAGGCGGGAGAACTCGAGCTGGAACGCTAGCCAAGAGGGTTCGTTTGGAATGGGGGATGGGGTTTTCCTCCCACGTTAGGAAGTGGACAACCGCCCGGCATTCCCTCTGGCACACTGCTCGAAAAGGGGGACCATGCTTTCTCCGCGCAAACTCGACCGCATTGACCGCCGCATCACCCGCTGGCTGGCCGACAACAGCCTCACCATCCTGCGGGTCAGCCTGGGGATCGTATTTTTCTGGTTCGGCTTCCTCAAGTTTTTCCCCGGGCTCTCCCCGGCGCAGGACCTGGCGGGCCGCACCATCGAGATCCTCAGCTTCGGGCTGGTCAAACCTGCCTTGAGCCTCCCCATTCTAGCCGCCTGGGAGACCCTGATCGGGCTGGGCCTGATCAGCGGGTTTTTTATGCGGGGAACCCTCTTCCTGCTCTTTTTGCAGATGATCGGGACCATCCTGCCGATCTTCTTTTTCCCCCAGGAGGTCTTCCTGCGGGTTCCCTATGCCCCCACCCTCGAGGGGCAGTACATCATCAAAAACCTGGTGCTGGTGGCGGCGGGGCTGGTGCTGGGAGCCACCGTGCGGGGTGGGAAGATCGTGCCAGAGGCCAACGTGGCTGAGCGGGCCGAGCGGCTCGAGGCCAAACCATGACCTTGGCGGCTTGTATCAGAGGGCAGAAATCTATAGTCTTATCCCGTTTGGGCAGGGACAAATGTACCTAAGGGCTTCCCTGCCGCTTTGCCATAATCGATGGAGCCACCGGAGGGTGGAAATCTCGCCATGAAACGCAGCCGATTTGCCGTCTACGCTTGGGTGACGCTCGCCGTCACCCTGGGGGTCATCCTTTGGGGCGACGTGGTGCAGGCCACGGGTTCGGGGGATGGCTGTGGGGCCCACTGGCCTACTTGCAACGGGGACCTGTTGCCCTTAGCCCCGGGGGTCGCCACCTTTATCGAGTTCTTTCACCGCGTCACCAGCGGGCTGGACTTTCTGCTGGTGGTGGGGCTCTTTATCTGGTCCCGGCGGGCCTTCCCCCAGGGGAGCCCGGTGCGCTTGGGGGCCGGAGTCGCCCTGGCTTTTATGGTGGTGGAGAGCCTGGTGGGAGCCAGCCTGGTGCTCTTCCGCCTGGTGGGGCAAGACGCCAGCCTGGCCCGGGCCTTCGTGGCCCCGGTGCACCTGCTCAACACCCTCTTGTTGATCGGATCATTGGCCCTCACCGCCTGGTGGGCCGCGGGCGGGGCGCCGCTGCGCTGGCGCGGTCAGGGGGCGGTGGCCTGGGCCTTGGGGTTGGGGTTCGGCGCGCTGGCGGTGCTGGCCGCCTCGGGCGCGGTGACCTCGCTGGGAGACGCCATCTTCCCGGTTCACAACACCGCCGAGGCCATCGGGCGGGCCATGACCCCCGGCGAGCACTTTTTGGTGCGGCTCCGGGTGTTGCACCCCTTTATCGCGGTGAGCGTGGGGCTTTACCTGGTGCTGGCGGCGGGCCTGATCGCCTATTTGCGGCCCAGCCTGGGAACCCGGCGGTTCTCTCGGTCGGTGGGGGTGCTCTACTTGATCCAGCTCGGCATGGGCTTCCTCAACGTCTATTTCGCCGCGCCGCTGCCCACCCAGCTCCCCCACCTCCTGTTGGCCGACCTATTATGGATCAACTGGGTGCTGCTGATGGCCGCTGCCCTGGCGGTGGGCGCTCCCCGGCGCGAGATGAACGGGGAAATGAAGCGAGACCCCGAACCTGGGTTAAACTCGAGTACGATGACCCCTCCTTCGGAGAGCTTGTCCGTCCACGTCGGAACCGGCGGGGCCACCTGGCGCGACTACTTCTGGCTCACCAAGCCACGGGTGATCAGCCTCCTTCTCTTCACTACCCTGGCGGCCATGCTGATCGCGGCGGGCGGGTGGCCGGGCGGGTGGCTTTTCTTGTGGGTGGCGCTGGGTGGTTACGCCATGGCCGGGGCGGCCAACGCCATCAACATGGTGATCGACCGCGACATCGACGCCCGGATGAACCGCACCGCCAAGCGCCCCACCGTGACCCACAAGATCTCCTCGCGCGATGCCCTGATCTTTGCCACGGTGCTAACGGTGGGCTCTTTCGCCTTGCTGTGGGGGGCCGCCAACCTGCTCACCGCCCTGTTGGCCCTCTCCGGGTTGTTGTGGTACGTGCTGGTCTACACCCTCTACATGAAGCGCCGCTTCTGGAACAACATCGTGATTGGCGGCGCGGCGGGAGCCTTCCCCCCGCTGGTGGGCTGGACCGCGGTGACCGGCGACCTCTCGCTTTTTGCCATTTACCTCTTCGCGATCATCTTCTTCTGGACCCCGGTGCACTTCTGGGCGCTCGCTTTGCTGATCAAAGACGACTACGCCAAAGTCGGCGTGCCGATGCTCCCGGTGGTGCTGGGCGAGCGGGTGACGGTGGTGCAGATCGGGCTCTACGCCATCCTCACCGCGGTGATCTCGCTGATTCCCTTGTTGATGGGCGAGCTACGCATGGTCTATTTGGTCTCGAGCCTGGTTTTGAACGGGCTTTTGCTGGTACGGAGCTTACAGCTTTACCTCGAGCCCGCCCGCCCCAGAGCCGTCTCGCTCTATAAATACTCCATGCTCTACTTGGCCCTGCTCTTCGTGGCGATGGCGGTAGACCGCTCGCTATGGATGTAGCGGGGACACCGAACCCGAGCATGACCAAGATCGCCTTGGCCCTGAGGGGAGCCGTCCGGGCTGAAGCTTTAGCGCTAAAGCTTGGAACTCGAGCCGGATGGGTTAATCGCTGTGCGGGAAAGCAAAGTTGTGGAATAATACAGGGGCTTTTGTACTTGGGGTACCCTTTACCGGAGGACAAGTAATGCTGCGACGAAGTCTGGGCCTGTGGGCAATCTTTCTGCTGGGTGCGGCCTTCGCCTTGGGCGACGGGGGGCACAACGTCAACATTCTCGATCCGGCTACCTCCTTCAACCGCGAGGTGGGCGGGCTGTTGTGGTGGGTGATGGGTTTTGCCACCATCATCTTCCTGGTGGTCACGGGGGCCATGACCTACATCGTGCTGAAGTTCAAAAAGCGCGGCAACGAAGTAGGCGAACCCCCGCAGTTCCACGGCAACGACCGGCTCGAGATCACCTGGACGGTGGTCCCCTTCCTCATCGTCTGCGTGATCTTTGGCCTCACCGCCCGCAGCATGTTCGTGGTGAGCCAGGTTCCCGCCGATGCGATGCCGGTCAAGGTCACCGCGCACCTCTTCTGGTGGGACTTCGAGTACCCCGAGCAGGGTATCCGCACCTCCAACGAGCTGATCCTGCCGGTGAACCGCCCGGTGAACTTCGAGATCACCTCGAACGAGGCCGGGCCAGCCAAACCGGTCATCCACTCCTTCCGGGTGGCGAGCCTGGCCGGAACCCAAGACGCCATCCCCGGCATCGTCACCACCCGCTGGTTCAAGCCGGAGAAGGAAGGGGTCTACTACGGCCAGTGTGCCGAGCTGTGCGGGGCCAGCCACTCCAACATGCGATTCCGGGTGATCGTGGTGAGCCAAGCGGAGTTCGACCGCTTCGTGCAGGGGGCCAAGGCCTTTCAGCCCCCCACCCCCGCCGACCCGGTGGTGGCCAAAGGGCAGCAACTCTTCAACGCCCAGTGCACCGCCTGCCACGCCATCCACAACACCCAACACCAGAGCAAGATCGGCCCCGACCTGAGCTTCTTTGGCAACCGCCTCACGCTGGGGGCGGGGATCTGGAACAACACCCCGGAGCGCCTCGAGGCCTGGATCAAGAACTCCCCCGGCATGAAGCCCGGCTCCTTGATGCCCCCTTTCCCGCAGCTCTCCGCCGAGGATTCCCGCTCGATCGCGGCCTACTTGGAGAGCCTCAAGGTCGAGGGGCTGGACTTCAGCAAGCTGCCCAAGTTCTGACGGAGGATTAGATGGCCGTAACTGCACCGACCAAACCCACCGCCCGAGCGGGCTTCTGGGCACACTTGTGGGACATGATGACCACCACCGATCACAAGAAGATCGGGATGTTCTACCTGGCGGGTTCGTTTTTCTTCTTCGGGCTCGCCGGGCTGATGGCGGTGGCGATCCGCCTGCAACTCGCCACCCCCAACGGCACCTTGCTGGTGGGTGACGCCTACAACCAGATGCTCACCCTGCACGGGGCCAGTATGCTCTTTTTCTTTATCATCCCGGCGGGGCTCTCCGGATTCGGGAACTTCATCCTGCCCCTGATGCTGGGCGAGCGCGACGTAGCCTTGCCGCGCATCAACTCCTTCGCGGCCTGGCTGTGGCTCTTTTCGGGGATCATCATCTACCTCTCGCTCTTCTTTGGCGGGGCCCCCGACGTGGGCTGGACCTTCTACTACCCCTTCTCCGAGACCCGCCCCGGCCACGGCACCGACCTCTTCATGGTCGGCGTGATCCTGATCGGTCTGTCCTCGCTGTTGGGTGCGGCCAACTTCGCCGCCACCGTGTATAACCTCCGGGCCAAGGGCCTCTCCTTGTGGAAGATGCCGATCTTCGCCTGGGGCATCTTCGCCACCTCGATGCTCTCCTTGTTCGCCCTGGCCGGGATCACCGCGGCGAGCCTGCTCGTCTACCTAGACCGCCACCTGGGGCTCACCCTCTTCAACCCGGCTAACGGCGGCGACCCCATTCTCTTCCAACAGTTCTTCTGGTTCTATTCGCACCCGGCGGTGTACATCATGCTGCTGCCCTACTTGGGCATCGCTGCCGAGGTAGCCTCGACCTTCGCCAAGAAGCCAGTGTTCGGTTACCGCTTCATGGTCTTTGCGCTGGTGGGGATCGCGGTGGTGGGCTTTTTGGTGTGGGCGCACCACATGTTCACGGTGGGCGAGAGCCTCCTCTTCCAGCTCGTCTTCGTGTTCTTCACCGCGTTGGTGGCGGTTCCCACCGGGGTGAAGATCTTCAGCCTGCTGGGGACTTTGTGGGCCGGACACCTCGAGTTCAAGACCCCGCTCCTCTTCGTGATGGGGTTCTTGTTCAACTTCCTCTTGGGCGGGATCACCGGGGTGATGCTGGCGGTGGTCCCCTTCGACTACTCGGTGCACGACTCCTACTTCGTGGTGGCCCACTTCCACAACGTGCTGATGGCCGGTTCGGGATTTTTGGCCTTCGCCGGGCTCTATTACTGGTGGCCCAAGATCACCGGGCGGGTCTTCAGCGAACGGTGGGGGCGGCTCCACTTCTGGTTTTTCCTGGTGGGCTACTTGCTCACCTTCATGCCCCAGTACGTGCTGGGCTTTTTGGGGATGCCGCGGCGCTACTACACCTACCCCGACGGCAACTATCTGTGGAACGAGATGAACTTCGTCTCGACCATCGGGGCCATTCTGCTGGCGGTGGGCGGGATCTTCTGGCTCATCGGGATGATTGACTCCTTCCGCCGCAACCAGAAGGCCCCCGACAACCCCTGGGGCGGCTACACGCTCGAGTGGGCCACCACCTCGCCGCCTCCGGCCTATAACTTTGCAGTCAGGTTCCCCACCACCTTCCCCTCCGAGCGCCCGCTATACGATTGGCCCCGCGAAGGGCTCAAGATGCAACCCGACGACCCCAGCCACATCCACCTGCCGGTGGCGACGGTCTGGCCCTTTATGACCGCAGCCGGCCTGACCGTGGCGGGCATCGGGCTAGCCCTCGACTGGGCCAGCAGTTGGCCGGTGATCCTGGCCGGGGCGCTGGTGTTCCTCTACAGCCTCTTCCAGTGGGCCATCACCTGGGAGTACGACCACCCGGTCGAGCACCACACCGTCACCGGCAAGTCCAACGCCTGGGTGGGGATGGCCTGGTTTATCGTCTCGGAAATCGCGCTCTTCGCCATCCTCATCGCCGGTTATCTCTATCTGCGGCTCACCGGGGCCGCCATACCCCCCGAGACGCGACCGCCGGTATGGCTGGCTTTGGTCAACACCTTCTTCCTGGTGACCAGCTCCTTCGTGGTGCACTACGCTCACCACGACCTGCGGGTGAACCGGCCCAACCCCTTCCGCTTCGGGTTGCTTATCACCATCATCCTGGGCTTCGTGTTCTTCCTCTTCCAGACCTACGAGTTCCTCAACTTCCACAGCCACAGCAGTTGGCAGGAGAACGTCTGGACTGCGGCCTTCTTCATTATCGTGGGGCTGCACGGCTTGCACGTGGTGATCGGGGGCACCGGGCTCAGCCTGGTCTACTACCAGGCCCTGCACCGGCGTCTGAGCCCCAGCCAGCACGGCACGCTCGAGGCGGCCAGCATGTACTGGCACTTGGTTGACGCGGTGTGGCTCTTCATCGTGAGCATCTTCTACCTGTGGTGAGGGCTTAGAATCTCCAGATCGGGGCGCAGCTCAGTGCGCCCCGTCTTGTTATGGGGGATCGCTCTCCGAAGGAAATCGGGGGGCTTGGCAGGGGATAGACAGCCTGGGGCGGTTTGCCTATAATCACAAGGGTTGGCCTGTGGGCCCTTAGCTCAGTTGGTAGAGCAACCGACTTTTAATCGGTTGGTCACAGGTTCAAGTCCTGTAGGGCCCACCAGAACTCCTCGGAGCGATCCGAGGTTTTCTTTTTTGGCCTCGAGACCCTGCAGCAGCGCAATCCTAAGTCCCGAAGCGATAGCATACAAACATGCTCCGCCTCCTGCTTCTCTCACTCCTGCTGGTCGCCGGTTGTGTCCCCCAGGTCCGCACCACCCCCGGCCTAAAAAGCGCCGTCACCATCACCCGAGACCAGCACGGCATCCCCCACATCCGCGCCCAGAACGACCTGGACGTGTTCTTCGCCCAGGGCTACGCCCACGCCCAAGACCGGCTATGGCAGATGGAATTGGCCCGCCGCACCGCCGCCGGGCGGCTGGCGGAGATTTTGGGGCGCAGCGCGCTCGAGCAGGACAAGTTTCTACGCATCTGGGGCTTCTACCGCGCTGCCCAAGCCCAGCTTCCCTACCTCAGCGAGTTCTCGCGGCAGGCGCTCGAGGCCTACGCCGCCGGGGTCAACGCCTTCATCGCCGAGGGAAACTTGCCCTGGGAATTCGCCATCGTAGGAGCCAAACCCGAGCCCTGGAAACCCGCTGACAGCCTGGGCTGGGGCAAGATGATCGCCTACGAACTCGCCAACACCTGGCAGGACGAAGTGGTGGACGCGGGGCTGGTGGAGAAGATCGGCCTGGACGGGCTCAACGAGCTGCTCCCGCCCTATCCGAGCGACGCGCCGACCATCTTGCAACCCGAGGACTATCCCGCCCGCCAGCGGGGGGATTTCCCCGCCTCGCCCGGGCTCTCCGCCGAGATTAGGCGGGTGCTCGAGCACGCCGTTTCCCTGGCCGACTCGGCGCCCGGTTTCGGCTTCGACGCCGCCCAGGGGTCGAACAACTGGGTGCTCTCCGGTTCGCGCACCACCACCGATAAGCCCCTCCTCGCCAACGACCCCCACCTGCGCTTCCAGAACCCGGCCCTGTGGTATCTGATCGACCTGCGCGGCCCCGGCTACAACAGCCTGGGGGCCAGCATCCCCGGCATTCCGGGGGTCTTGCTGGGTCGCAACGACTTCGTGGCCTGGGGGGCCACCAACGCCAAGCCCGACACCATGGACCTGTTCGTCCTGGAGTTGCAAGAGGGCGGGTACAACACCCCCGGGCACTGGGTCCCGCTCACCCGACGCAGCGAGGTCATTAGGGTCAGGGGAGAGGCCGAGGTGCGGCTCGAGGTGCGCGAGAGCGAGTACGGCCCGCTGATCTCCGACCTGGGGAACCTAGGCTCGCTCGCCCGGGACGGTCAGGCCGTGGCGGTGGCCTGGACCGGGCTTGACCCCGCCGACACCACCCTGGATGCCTGGCTGGGGATGAACCGGGCCAAAAGCGGGGCCGAGTTCCGCGAGGCCCTGCGGCGCTTCGTGGTGCCGATGCAGAACTTCGTCTATGCCGACACCACCGGCGAGATCGGCTATATCGCGCCGGGGCGGGTACCCCTGCGCGACTGGGACGGGCGTTTGCCAGCCAGTGCCGCCAAGGGCCAGCGCTGGAAGGGCTTTATCCCCTTCGAGCAACTGCCGCAGGTGGTGAACCCCAAGGAAGGGTTCATCTCGAGCGCCAACAACCGCATCCTCCCGCCCGGCGGCCTGGACCTCTCGACCTACGTCACCGAGATCTACCGCTCGGCCCGGATCCGTGAGCTGATCCTGGCCAAGCCCAAGCTCTCGCCGGAGGACATGGCGGCCATCCAAGGCGACACCACCTCGCTCGTGGCGCGGGAAGTCCGGCCCTTGCTGCTGGCCTTGGAGCCCAAAAGCGAAGCCGCTAAGCGCCTGCAAGACGCGGTTCGCGACTGGGACCTGCGGGCCGAGCTGGATTCCACCGGGGCTACGGCCTTCGCCTTCTTCTGGCGCGAGGCGAGCCGGATGCTCGACGACGAGACTGGCTTGAGTTCACCGAACGCCCCCCTGATATTCGTGCGTACCCTCAAGACGAACGGGCGCTGGTGCGACGACCTGCGCACCCCGGCCCAAGAGACCTGCGCCGATTTCCTGGCGAACGCACTGGAGAAGGGGGCGGCGGAACTGGAGCGACGCCTCGGCCCCGACCCCCGCCAGTGGCAGTGGGGGCGCATCCACAAGGCCCGCTTCAACGCGGTGCTGGGAGCCGTTCCCCTGGTGGGCGGCTGGTTCAACCGCGAGATTCCCACCCCCGGCAGCTTTCAAACCGTGAACGTAGCAAGCTATAACTCCGACACCTTCCTCCAGACCAGCGGCCCGAGCCTGCGCACCATCTTCGACCTGAGCGATCTGAACCAGAGCCGAGCCATCTACCCACTGGGCCAGTCGGGGAACCTCTGGGACCGGTACTACGCGAATTTCCTCGAGCCCTGGCGGGATAACCGGAGCGTACAGCTTTCGACCAGACCCCAGGACTGGGGGACGACCGGTACCTTAGAACTTCGCCCGTGATGGACCGCGTAAGCCCCCCTGGGGGGACATCTCGGCTTTACGAACCCGCTCCCTTGTGCTAACCTTATGAACGGTCTCGCCGGAGGGTAAACCCCTCGAGGCCTCAAAAGGGCCCCATCGTCTAGTGGCCTAGGACACCGCCCTCTCACGGCGGCGACAGGGGTTCGAATCCCCTTGGGGTCACCACAACGTCCCAGGTTGGCTCGGAAGTGTTCCAACCTGGGATACTTCTTGGGCGCTTAGCTCAGTTGGCAGAGCACATCCCTTACAAGGATGGGGTCGGCGGTTCGAGCCCGTCAGCGCCCACCACGTCCAGGACGGCACGGAGGCGTATCCGTGCCGTTGATCTTTTTGGGCATAGAATCGAGCGAGGAGAAACCGGATGCCCCTGTTTGACCTCCCCCTCGAGCAACTCCAGACCTATCAGCCCGCCCGCTTTGAGCCCGCCGACTTCGATGCTTTCTGGCAAAACACCCTGGGCGAAGCCCGGCAGCACCCCTTGAACCCCCGCTTCGAGCCGGTCGATTACGGGCTCAAGACGCTCGAGGTCTTGGATGTGACCTTTGCCGGTTACGGCGGCCAACCCATCAAAGGCTGGCTGCTGCTGCCCAAGCTGCGCGAAGGCCGACTGCCCTGTGTGGTGGAGTACGTCGGCTATGGCGGCGGGCGGGGGTTTCCGGTGGAATGGTTGACCTACGCCAGCGCTGGCTACGCCCACCTCGTCATGGACACCCGCGGGCAGGGCTCGAGGTGGCGCAGAGGTGACACGCCGGATCTGGCCCCCGACGGAGACAACCCGCAGCATCCGGGCTTCATGACCCGGGGCGTGCTCTCGCCTCGGACCTACTACTACCGCCGCCTCTTCACCGACGCGGTGCGGGCCGTGGAAACCGCACGCAGCCATCCCGCGGTGGATCCGGGCCGGATCGCCGTGGCAGGAGGAAGCCAGGGCGGGGGCATCGCCTTGGCCGTCGCAGGGCTCAGCAGTGAAGGGCCATCGGCCCCCGACGCACGCCCAGTGAAGCCGCACCAGCGGCCCGGCAATACCGGTACTCAAGTGAAGCCGCACCAGCGGCCCGGCGATGCCAGCTTTGCCGGTAATCTGGGCGATGCCAGTGCTCCGCTGGGCAAAGAGGCTTCTTTCGCCGCGCAGCGGGGTGCGGGCCGGTACTCGGAAGTGCAGGCGGTAATGCCCGACGTGCCCTTCCTCTGTCACTTCCGCCGCGCCACCGAACTGGTGGACACTGCGCCCTACAACGAGATCGCCACCTTCTGCAAGATCCACCGCGACCGGGTAGAGCAAGTATTCACCACCCTGAGTTATTTCGACGGGGTGAACTTCGCGGCCCGGGCAAAAGCCAAGGCCCTCTTCTCGGTGGGCCTGATGGACGACATCTGTCCGCCCAGCACCGTCTACGCCGCCCATAACCACTATGCCGGGCCGAAGGAGATCAAGGTCTATCCCTACAACAGCCACGAGGGCGGGGAGAGCTTCCATACCCTCGAGAAATTGCGCTTCCTGCGGGGGCTGGGATGGTAGGGGTGCTGAGGAAGGCCCGAGTGGTGGGGGTGCTCCGGGCGCCCTCGGCCAGCTCTGCGGTGGAGGCCGCGCTCGCCGCCGTGCGGGGCGGATTGCGGGCCCTCGAGCTGACCTTCACCACCCCCGGGGTCAGCGGGGCTTTGCGCGAACTCCAGGAGCGTCTCTCGGAAGACGTGCTGCTCGGCGCGGGAACCGTGATGAGTGCGCCCGAAGCCGAAGCGGCCATCGAGGCCGGGGCGCGTTTTCTGGTGAGCCCGCACCTGGGGGAGGACGTGCTCGAGCTGTGCCGGGCCAGGGGTATCCCCTACATCCCCGGCGTGCTCACCCCCACCGAGATCGTGCGGGCCAGGAGCTTAGGTGCCGAAGTCGTCAAGGTCTTCCCGGCGGGCTCGAGCGGGGGGATCCACTATCTCAAGGATCTGCTGGGGCCGTTCCCCGATCTCGAGATCCTGGCGACCGGGGGGATCAAGCCGAGCGAAGTCCCGGCGTATCTCCAGGTGGGGGTCCTGGCGGTGGGCCTGGGCTCGAACCTGTTCCCCAAGACCGCGCTCGAGGCCGGGGATTGGGATACCGTCGAGGCCGCCACCCGCCAGGCCCTGGGGGAAGCTGGGGTCGCGTGCGGGGAAGAAGTCCGCGCGAAGCGCTGAGGTAGGATCGCTCAGTCGTGCAGGCCGGGCAGCAGGGGTTGGCAGGCAGGCAGGCGGAACATCAGGTATTCCTGGTCGGCGGGCCGGGTGGGGATGGGCTCGAGCTGCATCATCACCAGGCTCTCGGTGCTCCCTTCCACGCGCAGGAAAAGGGGCGGGACATAGCGGGGCTCGCCGCGCTCGTAGCGGGTTCCTTCCAGGGTGTAGGAGAGAAACACCGATTCATCGCGGTCGAGGTAATCCGGAGCGTACAACGCCACCACGTCGGCCTCCTGGTGCTCGGTTTGCAGCACCGCGTCCCACACCACCATCTGGGCATCAGGTTCGCTCAAATACTCGCCGAGGACCGGGCCCAGCCGGGCGTAGAAGGCGTCGGGGGCTGCCTTGAGTTCGTAGTAGAGCCCGCCCGCCCCGTGCCAGAGCCGGGCCACCGCGTTCTCCACCACCTGCTGCACCACGTGTTCGCCCAGCCGCTCCTTGGCGTAGTCCCGGGCCAGCGCGAAAGACTCTTCGAGGGCCTGGCGGTCGCTCCCCAGCTCGAGGGTTTCCACCAAGTGTTGGTAAGGATTGAATTCGATCAACTTGACTCCATTATAGGCTGCGGGGCAAAGGTATGGGGGTTGGCGTACATAAGCGGGAAGAGCAGGCAGGGAAGAGGGGAAGAAAAAGCCAAGTCAACCGCGACGATGGTCTCTTGCTCCCCTTCTCCCCTCACTTATCCCCGATGTGCAGCGCCACGATGCCCCCGCTGAAGATGCGGTAGCGGGTCTTAAAGCCGGCTTGTTCCATCTTGGCTTTGAGGGTCTGGGGATCGGGGAAGCGCTCCACCGAGTCCG
This sequence comes from Meiothermus sp., assembly GCA_035760705.1. GTDB lineage: Bacteria > Deinococcota > Deinococci > Deinococcales > Thermaceae > Allomeiothermus. Next base: position 40,283 of record DASTSL010000051.1, read on the forward strand.
GCAGGTAGCGGTAGGCGGAGGGATTTCCCGAGACCAGCCCGCCGACCCAGGGCAGCACCTTCTGAAAGTAGAAGCGGTACAGCTCGCCGAAGCCGCCTTTGGGGGGCGGGGGAAACTCGAGGATACACAGCCGCCCGCCGGGGGCCAGCACCCGGTAGAGTTCGGCCAGGGCTTGGTCGTAGCCCACGAAGTTGCGAAAACCGAAGGCGATGGTCACGGCGTCGAAGCGGGCATCGGGGAAGGGGAGGGCCAGCGCGTCGGCCTGCTGGAAGGGAACCTCCAGCCCCAGCTTTCGCGCTTTCTGCCGGGCGATCTCGAGCATCGGGAGGGCGAAATCGGCGCCGATCACCTCGGCCTGGGGGGCCAAGCGTTTGAGCAAGAGGGCCATGTCGCCGGTCCCGGTGGCTAAGTCCAGGATGCGCCGGGGTTTTTTCTCGAGTGCGGCCTCGACGGCGATAAACCGCCAGCGCCGGTCTATTCCCGCGGACAAGAGCCGGTTCAAGAGGTCGTAGCGCGGGGCGATCTCGCTGAACATCTGCTGGACGGCCTGGGCTTTTTCCTCTGGCTTCTCGCTCGAGTCCTTCACCACCGGGGAAGTTTAGCATAGCTTGGGGCAGGAAGCGGGAGCTACGAGACATTCCGGGGTGTGGTTGGGTGGCTTCCGTCCGGCTGTCTGTAGCACGGTTAGGGGGCGAGGCTTCCGCGCCCTTTCGTCCCTCACCCCCCCCACCCGCCAAAGCGCAAGAGCACGGCTGGAGATGCTTATACGCTTATAGGAGTGGCAAGCTGGGGATTCATTTGGGGGCCTGTGGTATGCCTGCGCTGCCCATTTCATCTCGGATTTCATCTCAAAGAGGAAGAAAAGCTATTGGGCTTGGTTCTCGTATCTCAGATTCGGCCAACTCGAGGGAGGCTATAAGCCGGGGCGGTGGCGGAGTACAATTTCTGCGTGCGAAACTTAGCGCGTTCCTGGCTTTTTCTTGTGAGCTTGGTGCTGCTGGGGCTCATGGCCTTGGCCCCTTGGGTGGTTCCCAAGCGGGAGTTTGGCGGGGTGGGGTATCTGCTCACCCCCTTTGGCGTGGTCAACCCACAAAACCTCGAGCTTCCGGCCACGCTGGGGCTGGGGTGGGTGGGGGCGGCCTTCTGGGTCTGGGTAGGGCTGATGGTGGCGGCCTCGCTCACCTTCCTGCTGAGCGATCCCCGCTCGCGCTCGAGGGCCCTCTACGCTTTGGGGGCGCTCGGGGTGGGGCTCTTCGTGCTCGAGGCGTGGCTCTTTTACCAGGCGGTGAACTCCGCCAACCAGGCGGCCTTGGCTGGGGGAGCCACGCGGGCGCCTTTGCGCCGCTTCACCCTCTCGCTGGGGGCCTACCTGGGCTTCTTTTATGCGGTGGCCCTGCTCCTACTGGCCCGCTTGCAGCTCCCGGGAGGGAAGGCCTTCCTGGTGCGTTTCCGCGGGGCGGTGGTGCCGGTGGTCTCGCTCTTGCTGTCGGTGTTGGTGGGAGCCTTGCTGATCTTGGTGTTGGGCCGGGTTCCGGGGGTCGAGGGCCTGAGCCTCTCCTTTAGGGAATGGGCCGCCCTCGAGCTGGACCTCATCACCTTCTCCTTCCAGCTCCTCTTCTCCCCGATCTACACCCTCTCCGGCTGGTTCAACAGCCTCCAGCAGACCACTCCGCTGATCTTCGCCGGGCTGGCGGTGGCCTTCGCCTTCCGCACCGGCCTCTTCAACATCGGAGGGCCGGGGCAGATCACCCTGGGGGCCATCTTCGTGATGATCGTGGGGATCTTCATGCCCGGGCCGGGCTGGATCGTGCTGCCCCTCAGCATCCTGGCGGCGGCCCTGGGTGGGGCCTTGTGGGGCGGGCTGGCGGGCTGGCTCAAGGCCCGCTTCGGGGCCAACGAGGTGGTCAACACCATCATGCTCAACTACATCGCGGCCTCGGTGCTGCTTTTTTTCCTGGCTTCCAACCAGCAGCGCTTTTTCGGCTACACCCTCTACCTGCCCTTCAAGGCCCAGGGCTTCGAGGCCAAGAGCCTCGAGCTACGCCCCGAGGCCCAGATCCCCCTGATGATCAACCTGCTGGCCCCTGGCGGGGAGTTCTCCTGGGCGCTCCCGCTGGCCCTGGTGGCGGGCCTGGTGGCGTTTTTCGTCCTACGGCGGGCCGATCTGGGCCGCCGCTTGCTCTTCACCGGAGGGGTGGCCATCCTGGGGTATGCTCTGGGCGGCCTGATCCCCGGCCCCACCCTGGCGGGCAACCTGATCCGCGACCTAGCGGCCTCCAAGCTCAACGGCTCGTTCTTGCTGGCGCTGGGGGTGCTGGTCCTGATTCACTACTACCTCTTCCGCACCGTGGGCGGCTACGAGATGCGGGCGGCGGGGTTCGCCCCCAAGGCCGCCGAGTACGCCGGGATCAGCCTGGGCCGCAAGATCGTGCTGGCCATGCTGATCAGCGGGGCCCTGGCCGGGCTGGCCGCCACCCACTACGTGCAGGGCGGGGTGATGGACGAGTACCGGCTCAAGCAGTCTATTCCTGTGGGGGTCGGCTTCGACGGGATCGCGGTGGCCTTGATGGGGCAGAACACCTCGCTGGGGGTGGCCCTGGCCGGGTTCTTGTTCGGGGTGCTCCGCACCGGCGGGCTGGACCTGAGCCAGCAACTGGGCATCAGCCGCGAGCTGGTGACGGTCATCATCTCGCTGGTGGTGCTGGCCATCGCCCTGGGCGGGTTGCTGCCGCGCTACTTCACCGACCCCTTGAAAGCGGCCCAGGTCGAGACCGAGGCCAAAGACGAGGAAGAAGCCCGCGCCAAAGCGCAGCGTGCGAGTTGAGGGGAGGCGCTGAATGAACGAAATCTTCACCCTGGCTTTGCTGTTTTCGACCCTGCGCCAGACCACGCCGATCCTGCTCACCGCGCTGGGTGGGCTCTTCTCCGAGCGGAGCGGGGTGGTCAACATCGGCCTCGAGGGCATGATGCTCTTCGGGGCCTTGGCGGCGGCGGTGGTCACCCAGCGGCTCGAGGTTCCTTTCCTGGTCTCCGACCCTAACGCCCAGGTCTGGTGGGTCCCCTGGGTCGGGCTGCTGGCGGGGGCGGTGGTGGGGGGCTTGGTGGCGTTGGTTCACGCCATCGCTTCGATCAAGTACAAGGCCGACCAGATCATCAGCGGCACCGCCATCAACCTGCTGGCGTTGGGCGCTCCCAGCCTGGTGCTCGAGTACTATTACGACAACTCCACCAGCTCGCAGGAGGTGGTGAACCGCCTGCCGCTGATCCCGGTGGGTTCGGAGAACCTCTCCCCGCTGGTCTTCCTGGCGTTTTTGCTGGTTCCCGCGATCTGGTGGGTGCTGTTCAAGACCCCCTGGGGGCTGCGGCTACGGGCGGTGGGCGAACACCCCGAGGCCGCCGAGACCATGGGGGTGAACGTGATCCGCACGCGCTACATCGCGGTGGTCATATCCGGCATCCTGGCGGGCATCGCCGGGTCCTACCTCTCGATCGGTTTCCTCAACCAGTTCGTCAAGGGGATGAGCGCCGGGTTGGGGTTTATCGCCCTGGCCGCCTTGATCGTGGGCAAGTGGCACCCCATCGGCATCCTGGGCTCCACCCTGCTCTTCGGTTTCGCCTCGGCCCTCTCGATCCAGCTCACCGGGCGCAACATCCTGCCGGTGCCGGTGGTGCAGGCCATCCCCTTCATCCTGACCATGCTGGTGCTGGTCGGGTTTATCGGGCGGAGCCGGCCTCCGGCGGCGGTGGGCAAACCCTATGACAAGTAGCTAGACGCCGAACGCCAGCTTCATCCCCTCTCCGGGCGCAGAGCGCTATGAGGGGATGATGAGGCTCGGCTTAGATTTCCCGGCTATCACCGCGCAACGATACTCCGGGCTCGAGCCGGGTGCGATTGACCTCGAGATAGGCCACCACCTGCCCCAGCATCGAGAGCCCCACAAAGAGCACCAGGATCACCAGGCCCAGGATGTCGGGGGCCGGGCCGGTGGGAAAGTAGCTGCCCAGGATGGCCAAAAGCACCAGGGCCAGGTGGTTGAGGGGGCCGTGGTCGCGCACCATATGCCAGCTCTCGCGCAGCGCCCTCCACCAGTGCAACTCCTTGTCGGCGATGAGGGCGAAGGCATAGAACCAGAACAGGGCCACCACCACCTGGTAGAAGAAGGTCACGATCTGGTCTGAGGGGTTGCTGCGCACCGGCAGGGCCAGGGTAGGGGCCACGAACAGACCCAGGAAAAGCACCCCGGCCACCAGGGCGTTCCAGCGGAACTCGCTCCACTGGGCCTGGGGCTCCCACACCCCGTCACGGGCCAGCCGCACCAACACCTTGGCCAGCCCGGCCTGCATGGGGCCGAAGAGCAGCCCCACGCTGAGGAAGCTCAGCACCAGGGCGAGCGCACTGCACCCCAGGATGCCCAGCGGCTGCCGCCGCAACACCACGAGCATTCTCAGGAGGACTCGAGGGGCACTCAGCATCGGTGCTCCCAGGGTAACATGCCCTGCGCGATAAACTACGGCTAGGATGAATCCCTTGCCTGAGATCCACCTGAACCTCAACGACTACGCCTTCGTCTACGACCCCTACCCCCGGCTCACCGAGCTGCGGGAAAAGACCCCGGTCTTCTACGACCCGGTGTGGAACAAGGTGTTCTTCACCCGCTACGAGGATATCTCCGCACTCCTCCGTGACAAACGCCTGGGCCGCTCGATCCTGCACGTGCTCTCGCGGGACGAACTGGGCTGGCCCCCGCCCAACCCGCTCACCCGCGACTTCGACCACTTTCAGGAAAACCATATCCTCGACAACGAGCCGCCCAAACACACCCGGCTCAAGGGGCTGTTTTTGAAGGCGTTCACCCCGGCCCGGGTGGAGGGCTTGCGCGGCAAGATCCAGAGCATTGTGAACGCTTTGCTCGACCAGGCCGAAGACCGTGGCCGCATGGACTTGCTCCACGACTACGCCGAGCCTCTGCCGGTCACGGTGATCGCCGAGTTGCTGGGGGTTCCCCAGGAGGATCGGCATTTATTGCGTCCCTGGTCGGGCAAGATCGTCAAGCTCTACGAACTCGGCTACACCGAGGAGCAGGCTCGTGAGGCCAACCAGGCGGTGGTGGACTTCTCCAATTACGTCAAGGCCCTGGCCGAGGATCGCCGCGAACGCCCCCAGGACGATCTCATCACCGCTCTGGTGCAGGCCGAGGAAGCGGGGGACAAGCTTACCGAGGACGAACTGGTCGCCAACTGCATCCTGCTGCTCAACGCCGGGCACGAGGCCACCGTCAACGGCACCACGGCGGGCATGCTGGCCCTGCACCGCAACCCCGAGCAGAAAAAACTGGCGGTGGAAGCAGCCAAGGCCGATAACGCCGAGTTCTTCAGGGGGGCGGTGGAAGAACTTCTCCGCTACGATACGCCCCTGCCGATGTTCGAGCGCTGGGTGCTGCACGACCTCGAGTGGAGGGGTATCCCCCTGCGGCGGGGCCAGGAGATCGGGCTGCTCTACGCTTCCGGCAACCGCGACCCGCGCAAATTCCCCCACCCCGACACCCTCGACCTGACCCGCTCCGACAACCCGCACCTCACCTTCGGGCTGGGCATCCACTACTGCATCGGGGCGCCGCTGGCCCGGCTCGAGCTGCAAACTTCGTTCCAGACCTTGCTCAAACGCCTCCCGAACATCGAGGTGGTGGAGCCGGTGGAGTACACCGGGGGTTTCGTGATCCGCGGGCACAAGGCTATGCCGGTCGAGTTTTAGTTCCACCTGACCCGCAACAAGGGCACCCTGGGTGGGTGCCCTTAGGCATATAGAGGATGCCGCAGCCAGGGATTCATGGAACGACGCCCGTGTTATTGACAACGTATATATATTCTCTATAACATATATACGTTAAAGACTATAGGAGGAACGTATGGCGAAAACTGAGGCCAGTGCTGTCGTCAACCGCGACACCTTTATGCAGACCGTCCTCCGGTGGAGCGAAGACCGCCCCCTGACGGTCGCCATAACCGACATCGACGAGTTCATGCCGGTCAACCAGAACTACGGGCATGAGACCGGGGACAAGGTGATCGCGTTGGTCCAGAAGACCCTCGAGGCGAGCCTGCCGCCCGGTTGCCTGGTCACCCGCTGGGGTGGCGACGAGTTCGCCGCGGCGTTGCCGGGGTTCAGCCCCGAGGAAGCGTTGATCGTGCTCGAGGAGATCCGCCAGCACCTCGCCAAAAAGCACGACTTGGGCCCGGTTTCGCTGCCTATCCGGCTCTCCATCGGGATCGCCAGCCTGCCCCAACACGTCTCCGATCCCTCGCAACTACCCCAGGCCGCCGACGAGGCCTTGCTGCGGGCCAAGCGCGAGGGGCGGGGCCGGGTGAGCATCTACGTGGAAGACAAGATGGTGCTGAAGTCCAACTACTATCCCAAAGCCCAACTGGCCCGTCTCTCCACCCTCTCCGAGCGGCTGGGCAAGACCGAAGCGGCCCTCCTGCGCGAGGCGTTGGCCGACCTGCTGGACAAGTACCGGGACAGCCTATGACCCGCAACCTCTCACCGAGCCCCGAGCGAATCGGGCGGGTCTGTGTATGCGTGTGGCACCAGGGGGAAATCCTCATGGTGCGCCACGGAGGTTTTTGGACCTTTCCGGGTGGGGGGTGCATCTTGGGGAAACCTTTGAGGAGGCCGCCGTCCGGGAAGCCTGGGAAGAGGCCGGGGCCTGGGTGATGATCGAGCGCTTTTTGTGGCAGCGGGTGCAGCCGGGGGGTCAGTACGAGCGCTATTTGGCGACCCTGCTCGAGCTCGAAGAAAGCCCGGAAGGGCGCGAGGTGTGCTGGGCAAACCCTCGAGCCGAACTCTGGTGCTCCGACCTACAGATCAAACCCACGATGGGGGCCTTAAATGTCTTGGAATCCTGAGCAGTACGAGAAATTCAAAGCCGAACGCACCGCCCCTTTCGATGACCTCTTGAAACTCGTGAAGGCCAGACCCGGCTTACGGGCCATAGATTTGGGCTGTGGAACCGGCGAACTCACCCGTAGGCTGGCGGACGCCCTGCCGGATAGCAAGGTGACGGGTTTGGACAACTCCGCCTCCATGCTCGCCAAGAGCAGGCCATATGCCCGTCCGGGCTTGCGGTTCGAGCGGGGCGATATCGCGGAGTTGGAGGGCACCTACGACCTCATCTTCTCCAACGCGGCCCTGCAATGGCTCCCCGATCACTCGAGGCTTTTCCCCAAGCTCTGGCGGCACCTGAATCCGGGCGGGCAGTTGGTGGTGCAGATGCCCGCCAACCACGACCATCCCTCGCACCGGCTGGCCCGCGAACTGGCCGAATCCGCCGAGTTCGCGGCCTATTTCCCCGAGGGTGGACGGCAGAGCCCGGTGCTGCCGCCCGAAGACTACGCCCGGATGCTCTTCGGGTTGGGCGGGGAAGACCTCACGGTGCTGCTCAAGGTCTACCCCCACGTCTTGGCCGACGCCGACGCGATCGTGGAGTGGGTCAAGGGAACCCTGCTCACCGCTTACCTCGAGCGCCTCCCCCCGCCCGAGCAGGAAAGATTTCTCGGGCGCTACCGCACCCGCCTGCGCGAACTCTTCCCGCAAAAGCCCGTCTTTTACGGCTTCAAGCGCATCTTGATGGCGGCCTCTGCTACCGCAGGGACTTCGTCAACAAGACCGTCTTAAGCTTCCCGCACTTTGGTATCCAGGCTCCGCCCGCCCAGGAACCCACCCCGCCAGGCCACCTCGAGCCCGCTCCCATCCACGAAGTTGACCTTGAGGGTGCGCCGGTCGAACGCGAAGTTGAGGACGGTGGGCTCGAGGCGCTTGGCCATAGAGCCGGAGGCTTGCACAAAGCTGCCGAAGCCGTCTTTACGAAAGTGCAGAATGGATCCGTCCTGAAGCACCAGGTGGGCTTCGGTGGCCTGCTTGTTCAGGCGGTAATCCTTAAGGTGGTTCGACAGCGCCCAGGCCTGATTGGGATCTTGCGCGCCCATAGGTAAAAGCTTACTGCCGCAGCTCGCTTTTGTGCGCTGTAACCCAGCTTCCCTCTTCGGTGATGAGGTCCACGGTTCCGGCCAGCGGGTTGAGTTTGGCGACCTTGCCACAGACATCGTGGATGGTGCAGACCTTGGCGTTCTTGCGGGGCAAGTCCCTGAGTAGTTCCTGATAGTGCTCGTGCTCGTACTGCAAGCAGCACAACAACCTTCCACAGGGCCCGGAGATCTTCTCGGGGGAAAGCGGAAGCTGCTGGTCGCGGGCCATCTTGATCGAGACCTGGGCGAAGTCTTGCAGGTGGGTCGAGCAGCAGGACTCCATGCCGCAGGCTCCCAGGGTTCCCAGGTAGGCGGTCTGGTCGCGTGGCCCCATCGCCACGAACTCCACCCGGGCCCCCGAGGTGCGGGCGATCTCGCCCACCCAGCGGCGCAGGTCGATGCGCTCCTCCGCCGAGTAATGCACCGCTAGGTGCGAGCCATCCAGGGTGTAGTCGCAGCCCAGCACCTTGGCCTGTACCTTCTCCTTGCGCAACCGGGCCTTGATCCACCACTTGACCTCCTCGGCCTTCTCACGGAGCCGGGCGGCTTTGTCGAGGTCTTCGGGCTCCGCCGGGCGCACGATGCGGCCCTGGGGCTGACCTTGGCGGGGCGCGGTGCGCACCTTGCCTAGCTCGAGCCCGCGGCTGGTCTGCACCACCACCCAGGATTCGGGCGGGGGCGGCTCGCCCTCAAAGCTATAGTCGTAGAGTTTGGGGCTGTGATTGAAACGCACCCCGAGGCAGTTCATCCATTTCCTCCTAGTTCGCCTGAGTACCCGCTTAAGCGGGGCCGCTAGAGCGGCTTTGCTTGAGACGTTTTCTTCGCCGCGTAGGGTGTACCGGCGCGAGCCGGGTCGCTTTGCGAATTCACTAGCCGCCATAACCGCAGGGCCAGCCAGGTATAGGCCAGTTCTTCGCCGGTGTAGGCGCCGAGGGCTTCTTGGGTCTGGGCCAAGGCCTCGAGTGCTTCCCGGCGGCAGGGGGATTCGGGTGGGAAGATCCCGTCTAGGCGGCGGGCCAAATAGCTTAGGCCATTATCTAACTCCCCCAAGGCCTTGAGGGCCTGTTGGGTCTGGGCCGGACCGGAGCGGGCACCGCGTAGACTCTCCACCACCCCCTCGGCCCGCGCGAGCAACTTCTGGAACTCCAGCGGGTGCTCGAGGGCCCAACTTACGCGGCCCACCGCCCCTTCAGCATAGGCTAGAACCTCGGGGTCGGTAGAGAGCTGGTGCAGGATTGACGCGGGGAGAGGGCCAAAGGCGATCTCGAGGCTGCGGCTGGCCAGGGTGGGCAGCACCAGCTCCCGGCTGGGCGCGATCAGGATGATCCGGGCGTAGGCCGGGGGCTCTTCCAGGATCTTCAGCAGGGCGTTCCCGGCGGGTTCATTGAGAAGGTGGGCCCCGTCAATCACCGCCACCTTGGCCCGGTGGCGGGGGTGGGTGCTAAGCCAGTCCAGCAGGTTTTCTTGCCCCTCCTCGCGGGGGGCGATTTGCTCGAGCAAGATCTGCGGCTTGCGCGCCTTTTTGCCTCCTTTGGTCTCGGTCTCGGGGGCGATCTCCAGGTAGTCGTCGTGGTAGTGCTCCCCGTTCAGTCGCCAGGCGTACCAGCGGGCCACCGCCCGCCGCCCCACCCCCTCCGGCCCGCTGAAGAGGAAGCTCTGGGCCCTAAGGGTGGGGAGAAGCTCGAGGATGCGTTCGTGGCCGAGGATGTTCATAGCAGCTATTAGCAATTAGCGGTTGACTTTTAGCCAAAAGCTAATGGCTAAAAGGCTAAGCGCTTCCCTACCTTCCCACCAACAACCGCTCATACAGCCACACCGGGAACCCCTCGTCGAGGATGCGTTTGAGGACGCGCTCGAGGTCGAACTCCACTCGGAAGAACTGCACGCTGTCGTCGTCGCTGTCCCACACGCCGTAGGCCGCGCCGGGCATACGGTCGCGGGGCTGGCCCACCGAGCCGGGGTTGACCAGGGCTCGAGCCCTGGGGGCCAATAACAGCTCGGTGCCGTGGACCTGCCGCTGGTAGCGCACCCATTGGCCGTTGGGGCCTTCCAGGGCCAGGAAGGTCCCGGCCAGGTGGGTGTGGCCGTGCAGGGTCCAGCGGGCCGAGGTACAACCGAAATGCTGGCGGGCGGTGTCTAGGTCGTCCACGTACTGCAAGGGGTCGCAGGCGCTCCCGTGAACCAGCAGGGCCCCGTCCACCTCCTGGGTCCAGGGCAGGCTGCCCAGGTAGGCCCGGTTTTCCAGCGAGAGGCGCTCGGACTGCCAGCGCAGGATCTCGAAGACCGGCCCTTTCTGCTCCTCGGGGTCAATGTCGTCCAGGTGCATCAGCCAGGCGTCGTGGTTGCCCACCACCCCGATGGCCCCCTCCGAGCGCAGCCAGGAGAGCACCCGGTCGGCGTCGGGGTAGTAGCCTACTGCGTCGCCCAAAAAGATCACCCGGTCGTATTTGGGCGCGGTTTGCAACACGGCCTCCATGGCCGGCCAGTTGCCGTGGATGTCGGCGAGGAGCAGGTACCGCACGTCAAGAGAATATCACTTGACTCAGGGCAAAACCTCAGTACGCACCCTGGGCGGTCTCGTGCTGCCCGCTGAGCCCCTTCATCCCTATCCCGGTGGGGGTTCAGACGGCGGTGCTCTGCATGGATCGCCCTCGAGCGAAAGCAATAGGTCTCTCCTGCCGTTGGACCTAGCCGCTGCTCAGGCCCAAAGACCGGCCTTTCTACCAGCGTGAGTCGGTGAGGTCGGTGCGGCCTCCTATCCCCAACCTCCCATACTTGGCGCCAAGCGCTTTGCGCCCAGCGCTTGCCGGCTGTGCCAGCCAAAGGGGGCAGGTCACGCCTTAGCCGCGGGCCGACCACCCTTCTGACAATCTCCTGACAAAAGACCCTCAGGCTGTGAAGCGTGAAGGTTGCATCGCGGCCTACCGAGGAGAACGCATGAAAAAGCTACTCAGCACCATCGTCGCTACCGCCCTACTCGGGGTGGCTTCTGCCCAAGTCAGCCTGACCGGGGCCGGGGCGACTTTCCCCGCCCCGCTTTACACCGAGACCTACATCCCGGCATTTACCAAGGCCACCGGGATACGGGTGAACTACCAGGCGGTGGGCTCGGGCGCGGGGATTCGCCAGCTCACCGATAAGGTGGTGAACTTTGGGGCCTCCGACGCCCCGCTCACCGACGCCCAGCTCAAGGAGATTCAGGACAAGACCGGGAGCGCGGTGCTGCATATCCCGACGGCCCTTGGCCCGGTCGCGGTGATCTTCAACCTGCCCGGCATCCAGGACTTGCGGCTCGACGCCGACACGATCTCGGCGATCATGCTCGGCAAGATTATCCGCTGGAACGACCCCAAGATCGCGGCACTCAACCCCGGCGTGCAACTCCCCCGCCAACTGATCTCCGCCGCCCACCGCTCGGACGGCTCGGGCACCACCTATATCTTTACCAGCTACCTCTCGGCCATCTCCCCGGAGTGGAAGAGCAAGGTGGGGGCCGGTCAGTCGGTGAACTGGCCCGCCTTCAGCGGTCTGGGCGGGCGGGGGAACGCCGGGGTGGCTGCTCTCGTCACCCAGACCCCCGGTGCCATCGGCTACGTCGAACTCAAGTACGCCCTCGAGAACAAGCTCCCGGTGGTCACGCTCAAAAATCAGTCGGGCAACTGGATCAAGCCCAGCCTGGCCTCAGCGGTGGAAGCTACCTCAGGGATCGACTTGCCAGATGATCTGCGCCTGCAAAGCCAGGTGGTCAACACCAAGGACCCCCAGGGCTACCCCATCGTGGGCATGACCTGGCTCCTGGTCTACCAGAAGCAGGAGGTCACCGCCAAGTCCGCCGCCGAGGCGCAGGCGCTGGTGCGGTTCCTCAACTGGGTGCTCACCGATGGGCAGAAGCTCAACGAAGGGGCTTCCTACGTGCGGCTCTCCCCGGACGTGGTCAAGCGGGCCCAGGCCCTAGTAAGCAGCATCACCTACAACGGCCAACCGGTCCGCTGACCTCCTGGAATGGCGATAGGCTGATCGCTTAAGATTGGGGTGAGGCCGCTTGGGGTCTCACCCCTTCGGAGAGAAAATGACCGCCCGACCTCCTGAGGCTAGAATCTCCCCGCTCTACCGAGCCCTGGGGGATCGTCTGTTTGTTGGCGTGGTGCTGGCTCTGTGCCTCCTGATCATCGGGATCGTGGTCCTGATCGGCTGGCAACTGGCGGCAAACGGGAGCCGAGCCTTCGCGGCCTTTGGCCTGTTGGGCTTTCTGGGGGGAACCACCTGGGACCCGGTGGCGAATATCTTCGGGGCTTGGCCCTTCATCCTGGGCACCCTCATCACCAGCGTCGCGGCCTTGGCGCTGGCCTTCTTCCCGGCCCTGGCGGTGGCAATTTTCGCTGTGGAGTACGCCCCGCGCTGGCTGGGGAACGTCTTGCAGTACGCGCTCGAGCTGCTGGCCTCGCTCCCCAGCGTCATCTACGGTCTGTGGGGGCTCTTGGTGCTGGCCCCGGCGGTGCGTGGGGTGCAACAGGCGATCGTGGGCTGGGCCTTCGAACGCGAGATGGACTGGCTGGTGCAGATCCTGGGAGTCCCCATCGGGATCGGCATGACCACCGCGGTGATCGTGCTGGCGGTGATGGTGATCCCCTACGCGGCCAGCTTGGCCAAAGACTCCATTGCGCTCGTGCCCAGCACCCAGCGCGAGGCCGCTTACGGGCTGGGGGCCACCAAGTGGGAGGTGATCCGTAACGCGGTGCTGCCCTACGCCCGGGGCGGCATCCTGGCCGGGGTCATCCTGGGTTTCACCCGCGCCCTGGGCGAGACCATGGCGGTGGTGCTGGTGATCGGTAACAACAAGAACCTGCCCTTTACCGTGTTTGGGAGCGCCACCACCATCCCCTCGGCCATCGTGAACGAGTTTGGCGAGGCCCAGGGGCTACAGCTGTCGAGCCTCCTGGCTTTGGGCTTTATCCTCTTTATCCTCAGCGGGGCCATGAACCTGTTGGCGGCTTGGATCGTCAAGCGCATGAGCGTGGAGGGCCGCTTGTGAGCGCCCCGGTGCAATCCCCCCGGTCGTTCCCGGCGGATGGGAACCTGCGCCGCAGGCAGCTTTGGAACCGGGTCATGCTAGTCCTGCTGGTCCTGGGCTCGCTGATCGTGGTGGCTCCCTTGGTGCTGGTGCTGGGGGCGGTGGTGATGAAGGGGATCGCGGCCATCAACCTGGCCTTCTTTCTCGAGCCCTTCCGCCCGCTGGACGAGGGTGGCGGAGGGCTGGCCCACGCCATCGTGGGCACCCTGCTGATGAACCTGCTGGCCCTCTTGATCGGCGGAGTCTTGGGGTTGGCGGGGGGCATCCTGCTCTCGGAGTACCCCGACCACCCCATCAACCCCACCCTGCGGGTGATCTCGGATCTGCTCAACGGGCTTCCGGCCCTCCTCAAGGGCTTGGTCGTCTACGCGGTGGTGGTGATCCCCACCGGGCAGTTCTCTGGTTATGCCGGGGCCTTGGCCCTGGCCCTGATCATGGTTCCCATCGTGCTCCGGGCCACCGAGGGGGTCTTGAAGCTGGTGCCCTGGAGCGTGCGTGAAGCAGGGCTGGCCCTGGGCCTACCGCGCTGGCGGGTGATCCTCTCGCTGGTGCTGCCCGCTGCCACCTCGGGGGTCATCACCGGGCTCATGCTGGGCTTCGCCCGCGCCGCCGGGGAGGCTGCCCCCCTGTACTTCACCGCCGGGGGCAGTCAGCTCCTCACCTTCAACCTGAGTCAGCAGGTCGAGAGCCTGGCCCTTTCGATTTACAAGTACGCCAACGAACCCTCGCCCTTGCGCCAGGAGCAGGCCTGGGCGGCCTCGCTGGTGCTTACGTTGCTGGTGCTGGCGGCGAGCCTATTGGCCCGCTGGGCCACCCGCCGTTGGACGAGCTAGGCGCTGAATGCGCTAGAGTTTTGGGAGACGAACGTGGACGAGCAGAAAACCGTGCTGACACCCCCCACTTCGGGGTCCTCGGCATCGCCGAACGGGACGCCGGACTCGAGCCCGCTCAAGCCCCGCATGGAGACCCGGGGGCTCAGCGTCTACTATGGCAAGAAAGTAGGGGTGGGCAACGTCACCCTGCCCATCTACGCCAACAAGATCACCGCCCTGATCGGCCCCTCGGGCTGCGGCAAGACCACCTTTTTGCGGGCCCTGAACCGGATGCACGACCTCACCCCCATCGCCCGCGTCGAGGGGGAGGCCCTTCTCGACGGGAAGAACATCTACGCTCCGGGGGTGGACCCGGTGGAGGTGCGGCGCAAGATCGGGATGGTCTTCCAAAAGCCCAACCCCTTTCCCACCCTCACCATCTACGACAACGTGGTCGCCGGGCTCAAGCTCTTGGGGGTAAGGCGGAAGGACGTGCTCGACGAGGCGGTGGAACGCTCCTTGGCTCAGGCCGCCCTGTGGGACGAGGTCAAGGACCGGCTGCGGGCGCCGGGGATGAGCCTCTCGGGGGGGCAGCAGCAGCGGCTATGTATCGCTCGAGCCCTGGCGGTAGAGCCCGAGGTGCTCCTGATGGACGAGCCGACCTCGGCCCTCGACCCGATCTCCACCCAGGCCATCGAAGACCTCATGTCCGATTTGAAAAATCACGTCACCATCGCTATCGTCACCCACAACATGCAGCAGGCCGCGCGGGTCTCGGACTTTACCGCCTACTTCCTGCTGGGTGAACTCGTCGAGTTCGGCCCCACCAACCAGCTCTTCACCAACCCCAAAGACCCCCGCACCGAGGCCTATATCACCGGGCGGTTCGGGTAAAGCCAGAGGGGGAGATGGCGCAAAGCGCTAGGAGAGGGGGAGCAAGAGACCGTCACCGCTCTTGCCTTGGCTTTTTTATCCGCTTCTAGCGCTACGCGCCGACCCCTCTCCTTAGTCTCCTCGAATTTCCAGCCTGTAAATTGCACTACTCCCCCGGTTAGAAACGGGGTAAGTTAACTAATGAGATGCGCCGCAGTTTTCCCTGGCTGTGGGTGGCCGTGGGGCTCTCCCTGGCGGTGTGGGTGGGGCTGACCCTCTTCGGACAGCCGCTGGGGTACCGGGTCCCCTGGCTGATCCTACCGGTGGGCCTACTGGCCGTAGCCTGGGGCTTCTGGCTGGCGGCCTTGCTGGCGGTGTTCGGGGTGGCGGTGGAAGCGCTTCTTTCGCTACCGGGCGGGGTGGGGCGCGAGGGCTGGCAACTGATCTTCTGGCTGGGTGGGGTGATGCTCCTGGGGGCCTGGCTCTCGAGCCGGTTGGGCTCTGAACTCTACCGGGCCTACCGGCGGCAGCAGGCCTCGAGCCAGCAACTGGCCCTGCTGGTCGCAGCGCTGGAGGAACTCTCGGCGCTCGGGGACCGCTCCGAGCTTCTGCGGGCCCTCTCCGGGGTGCTGAACCGGCTAGGGGAGGGGCATGTCTCGGTGTGGGTTCCCGAGGAAGAGGGGTTTCGCCTCTTCAGCGGGGCGGGGTCGGAGGCTTTTCCCGAGCGGTTGCCCCCCAACAGCATCGTGGGCCGCTGCTACCACCAGGGGGCGCCGGTCTACCTGCCCGACGTGGGCCAGGACTCCGAGTACATCGGCGCCGGGGGCTCGAGCGTCAAAAGCGAGCTGGCCCTGCCCTTGCTCGAGCGGGGCGAGAAGGTGGCGGTGTTGAACCTCGAGCGCTCCACCTCCTTCGACCCCGAGGAGCGCGAGGGGCTCCAGCGCTTCGCCCGCGCAGTGGGCCAGACCCTCTCCACCCTGGCCGAGCGCGGCGAGGCGGTGCTGCTCTCGAGGCTCGCAGCCACCCTGGCGGTGAGCGAGGAGCCCTCGAGCTTGGCCAAAAAAGCCCTGGCGGTACTGGCCCCGGCCCTGGGGGTGCGGGGGGCAGTCCTCTTCATGCAGCAGGGCGAGCGGATGGTGCCGCTGGCCCTCCACGGGGAAGCCCAGCGCTTCGCGTCTGCTCTGGAACGGATGAGCTATGGGTCGGGTTTGGTCTGGCAGGTGTACCAGAAGAACCAGCCGCTGTGGGTCGAGCATTACGCCGAGACGCCGGGGGCCCTGACCGAATTCACGGCCCTGGGCCTCGAGGCGGTGCTCTTGTACCCGGTGCCGGTGGGGGCCACCAAACGGGCCCGGGTCATCCTGGCGCTGGGGGCGCGGCGTTCGCGGCGCTGGCTCGAGGCCGAACGGCGCATGCTGGAAGCGGTGTGCCGCACTTTGGGGCTGGCCCTCGAGGCGGCCCTCTCCCGCGAGCGCACCCAGGTGCTCTTGGGGCTCTCCCGCGAGGTGACGGAGGCCACCCCGGAGCGGGTCTACCAGGAACTCCTCGAGGCCGCGGTGCGGCTGGTGGCGGGGGCAGAAAAGGGCAGCCTGATGGTACGCGAGGGAGACCAGTACCGCTTTCGCGCCGTGGTGGGGTTCGACCACTCGGTTTTGAGCCTGGCCTCCTACGACGAAACCGTGCAGGAGACCTGGTATTGCCGACCCCTGGAGGACTGGGTGCGGGGTGAGCCCCGGATTGTTTCCAATGCGCCTACTATCCTCGCGACCAGCCGCCAGAGCTTTACCACCCCGATGATCGAAGCGGGCGAGGTGGACAAGATCCAGTCCAACCTGTGTCTGCCGATTTCCTACCAGGGGGAGGTGCTGGCGATCCTCAACCTGGATAACCTGCACGACCCCCAGGCCTTCGATGAGGACTCGCTTGGGGTGGCCCGGCTCTTCGCCGCCCCGCTGGCCTCGCTCTTGCATCAGGTGCGCTACCGCCGGTTGCTCGAGCTGGCCGCCCACACCGACGTGCTCACCGCGCTCCCCAATCGCCGGGCCTTCGACCGGGTGATCCTCGACGAGCTTTCCCTGGCCCGCCGCCACGACTACCCGGTGGCCCTCCTCCTGATGGACCTCAAGGGCTTCAAACCCATCAACGACGCCCTGGGGCACGCCAAGGGCGACCAGGCCCTGATCCAAGTGGCCCAGACCCTCTTCGCCGAGCAGCGCGGCGGGGATAAGCTTTTCCGCTGGGGCGGCGACGAGTTCGCGGCCATCCTGCCCTATACCTCGCTCGAGGGGGCCTTGGTGGTGGCCCGGCGTTACGCCAAGAGCGTGGAGCAGATCTGCATCGAGGGTCTCTCGCTTGGCATCAACGTGGGGATCGCCATCTTCCCTCACGACGCTTGGGAGGAGAAGCAACTCCTGAACCTGGCCGATCAGCGGATGTACCAGGCCAAGGAGCAGGGCTTGGCGGTCTACGCCGGGGTCAACGAGAACCGCGGGAGCAAAGAGGGGATGAACTGAGGACTTTGAGTCGCAGGCGGTGGGGCCAATCGGTCTGCTGGGGGCTCCTCCTGGTCGGGACGGTCTTGGGGGTGTCCCCGGCTCTCCTGGCTGGTCCGACCCCACCCCGCTCCGCCTACGATCTGCTGGTGTACGGTGCAACCCCGCAGGGAGTAACGGCAGCGGTGGCGGCGGCTCGAGAAGGGCTCAGGGTGCTGCTCGTGGAGCCGGGCGCGGGGGTCGGCGGGGTGCTCACCCAGGGCTACTTAGCGACGCTGGACATGGCCCAAGATGCCCGGGGAAAGCTCTTGCAGGGGGGCTTGTTCGCCGAGTTCTACCGTCGGGTGGGGAAAGATCCCTCTTTCGACATCGCCGTGGCCGAGCGCGAGCTGCGGGCCATGCTCGTTCGGGCCGGGGTCGAACTCCGCCAAGGTTACCGGTTGAGCGCCGTCCAGGCCCAGACGGGCCGGGTCGAGCACCTGAGCTTTGGGGGGCCGGGCGGAGGCCTCGAGCTGAGCCCACCCCTGGTGGTGGATGCCACCGACACCGCCGCGCTGGCTTACGCGGCGAGGGCCCGCTTTACGCTGGGCCGCGCCGATACCGGGCTGGATGCGCGGCAGATGGCGGCCACGCTGGGGTTCCGGCTCGAGGGGGTGGCGTGGGGCGGGGTCTTCCTGGCGCTCAACGGGGACGGAATCTTCCACCGCAGCGGGGCCGGGGCCTGGGGCCGGAGCGGCTGGGGCTTGGCCCCAATCGGGGACTGCTACACCCCCTCCGACCCGGGGCGCTTCCGCCTGAGGGGGCTCAACCTGGCCCGCCAGCGCGACGGCAGCTTGCTGGTAAACGCCCTGCTGGTCTACGGGGTGGACCCGGACGACCCCCAAGCCCTCTTTGAGCAGGCCAGCCGCGAGGCCGGGCGGGTGCTCGAGCACCTGCGCCGAAGTGACTTCTGGCTCTTTGGCCCGGCCCGCCTGAGCGGGGTGGCTCCGCAACTGTATATCCGCGAAAGCCGTCACCTGGTCGGGCTCTACCGGCTGCGGGCCGACGATGTGCTTTACGGGCGGGACTTCCCCGATACGGTAGCGCTGGGCGGGTACGCCCTGGACGGCCAGACCTATTTCCCCGGCGAGACCCCCTACCTGCTGGGCACCCCTAACCCCTACGGCGTGCCCTTGCGTACGCTGGTGCCGCAGGGCTTCTCCAACCTGCTGGTGGTATCCCCCGCGGCCTCCTTCGATAGCGTAGCGGCCTTCTCGGCCCGGGTGGTGCCCTTGCAGATGGCCCTGGGCGAAGCTGCCGGGGCGGCGGCGGCGGTGGCGCAGGCTCGAGCCCTGGATTTCCCCGGCTTGGCCGGTGATCCCCAGGCCATCCGGCAGTTGCGGAAGCGGCTCGCCAACCGGGGGGCCCGGCTCAGCGCGGTGCGGTTTCCCGCCCCGGACGACCGCTCGGATCCGGGTTATCCCGCCGCGACCCAACTTCTGCGGCGGGGCCTTTTCGCCGCGCCCGCCTACTACCGGGGCGGGCTCTACCTCCGCGAGCCGCTGCGGTTGGGGGACTTCCTGGCCGACCTCGAGCACTTTTACCGGGCCAAAAAACCCGGTTCTCCCCAGCTTCGGACCGTCCTGGAGACCCGCCAGCAGAACGCCCGGTTTTTGCAGCGTCCCCTGAGGCGGGAACAAGCCCACCAGATCCTGGAAGGGTTGGCTGTTCCCGAGCCGCTCCCGGGAGAGGGCCAGACCGTGACCCGGGGCGAGATGGCGTTGGTGTTATGGCGGCTGGTGCAACCTTACCTGGCCGAAGCGCGATAATGGAGCCGTGCGGGTAGGAGTCTTGCTCACCCCCAGCTTCCTCGAGGCCGAAGCGGCCCTGGTGCTCGAGGCCTGCCGTCTACTGGGCCTGGAAGCCTTTACCTTCGCCAAGGCCCGCAGCTCGTTGGACGGCGAGGCCGGGGCGGTCTGGACGCCCAAGTTCGCCCTCTCCGGCAGGCCCGAGATGGAAGCCTTGGTGATCCCCGGCGGGGCCAACATGAGCCGCATGGGCCGCGACCCGGTGGTGCAGGGCTGGCTCGAGGAGACCTGGCCGCACCTGCAAGCGGTGTTTCTGGGGGCCAACGCCAGCCTTTTCCTGGCCGAAGCGGGCTATCTGTCGGGGGCAGTAGCCGCCCAGGCCCTGGCCCGCGAAGCCCTGGCCGAGAAGGGTTTTCGCGTGGTGGAAGCCCCTTCGGTCTGGCACGACAAGGTGTGCAGCACCCGGGGCTATTTGGACCTGGCCCGGGCGGTGCTGGATTGGCAGTTGGCCCCGTCGGAAGTTCGGCAACATCTGGGACTGCTCGAGCCGGGGCATCGGGAGGGCTCCAAGCGATAAGCTCCAAGCTCGAGCGGTTTTCCATTTGATTTAGCCGATGTAACAGCAAACGAGGACCGCCCTAAAGATTTTTTGCCTGGCGCCTGAAGCTTACCGCCACTCGTTCGCCAACCCGAACGCTGTATATTGGTCTCGTGCTAAAAGGCGAAAAAGTGATGCTGCGGGCGATGCGGCCTGAGGACCTGGAGCGGCTCTGGGAGTTCAACAACGACCTCGAGGTGGAACTCTTCGGGGGTGGCAACCCGCCTTATCCGCAGTCCCTGGCCCGCCTACGGGCCGATTTCGAGCGGGAGTGGGCCAAGGGGGGGCGCGACGGCTCGAGCTTCGGCATCGAGGTAGACGGCAAGTTCATCGGCCACTGCGCCCTTTTCGAGTTCGACCACGTGAGCCGCACTTGCAAGCTGGGCATCAGCATCGGGGACAAGGGTTACTGGGACAAGGGCTATGGGCGCGACGCGGTGCGGGTGCTGGTGGATTACGCCTTCCGCCTCTTGAACCAGCGTAAGGTCTGGCTCAGCGTCAACGGCAACAACGAACGGGCCATCCGGGCTTACCGGGGGTGTGGCTTCCAGGAGGAGGGCAAGCTGCGCCGCCAGGTCTGGACCAACGGGCAGTACGTGGACTTGGTGCAGATGGGGATTCTGCGCGAGGAGTGGGACCGGTTGAAGACGGGCTAAGTGCCTCCACGAAAGGCAGTGGGCCGGGGAGAGGTGGCTGAGGAGGCCGCGTCGCCGCACCCCCACCCTTCTACCGTGGGCGCACTTAGATGCGTTTTGTCGTATCACCCCCGCTCTCTCCCAGCACTTGCTAGGGGAGAGGGAAGTCTTTTGCTTTACCCTTCGGCGTATGACCTAGGGCCTCCCGCTTGCGGTAGAATAACCGCTTGGTATGTTAGGAGTCGGCATCGTCGGTCTTCCCAACGTGGGCAAATCCACGTTATTCAACGCCATCACCAAGGCCGGAGCCTTGGCGGCCAACTACCCCTTCGCCACCATCGACAAGAACGTGGGGGTGGTTTCCCTTCCCGACCCCCGGCTCGAGGCCCTGCAAAAGCTCTTTATCAAAGGCGATCGGGTGCCCCCCATCGTTCCCACCCACGTCGAGTTCGTGGATATCGCCGGGTTGGTCAAGGGGGCGCACAAAGGCGAGGGGCTGGGGAACCAGTTCCTGGCGAATATCCGCGAGGTGGCGGCCATCGCCCACGTGGTGCGCTGCTTCAACGACCCCAACGTGGTGCACGTCTCGGGGCAGGTGAACCCGCTCGACGACCTCGAGACCATCAACACCGAGCTGGCCCTGGCCGACCTCTCCACGCTGGAGAAGCGCCTGGACAAGCTGCGCAAAACCGCCCGGGTAGATAAAGACGACAAGGCCCTGCTCGAGGTCCTCGAGCCCCTGCTCGCCCACCTCTCCGCAGGGAAACCGGCCCGCACCTTCCAGGCCGCCGACCCCGAGCTGCTGGGCAAGGCTGCCCGGGAGATGGGCCTCCTCACCTACAAGCCGGTCATCTACGTGGCGAACGTGGCCGAGGAAGACCTCCCGGACGGCGCCCGTAACCCCTACGTGGCTCAGGTCAAGGAGTACGCCGCCCAGGAGGGTTCGGACGTGGTGGTGGTCTCGGCCAAGATCGAAGCCGAGCTGGCCGAACTCTCCGACGAGGAAGCCGCCGAGTACCTCAAGACCTTGGGGCTCGAGGAATCCGGCCTCGACCGCCTGGTGCACGTGGCTTACCATACGCTGGGGCTCATCACCTTCCTCACCGCCGGGGAGAAGGAAATCCGGGCCTGGACGATTCACCGGGGCACCAAAGCTCCACAGGCGGCGGGGGAGATCCACTCCGACCTCGAGCGCGGCTTTATCCGCGCCGAGGTCATCGACTGGCGCAAGCTCGTCGAGGCCGGGGGCTGGGCTCAGGCCAAGGAGCGGGGCTGGGTGCGCAGCGAGGGCAAAGAGTACGTGGTCCAAGACGGCGACGTGATGCTGATTTTGTTCAATGTCTAAGCCTGTCCGGCCTTGTCAGTCACAGCGGGGCGGCGCAAACACCTCCACGAAGTTCACCGCGCCCAAACCCTGCTGGGTGGCCCCGCCCGCCAGGTAGATCTTCCCGCCCAGCACTGCCGCGTAGATCCCGTGTTTGGGGACGGGCATGTCCGGCAGGCCTCGCCAGGCTTGTTGGGCCGGGCTGTACACCTCGACCTGGGGGAACATCCCCCTGGGGTCGGCCCGGTTCCCCTCGCCGCCAAGGGTGTAGAGGCAGTTCCCCACCGCTGCAGCGGCGTGCCCGGAGCGTCCGGTGGGCATGGGGGCGAGGGTTTCCCACTTGCCGCTGGCCGGGTCGAAGGCCTCGAGCGTACCGAGCGTGAAGCTTTGCGGGTTGCGCCCGCCCACCGCGTAAACCTTGCCCTTGAGGGCCGCCACCCCCAGGTGGTCGCGGGGGGTGGGCATCGCCGGGAGTTCCGTCCATTTGCCCAAAGCCGGGTCGTAGACAGCGGCATCCCCCAGCGATGACCCCCGGGCCCCGCCGATGGCGTAGATCTTTCCGTCCAGCACGGCTGCCCCCAAGGCCCCTCGAGCGGTCGGCAGCGGGCTTCCCTGGCTCCACCGGCCCGTCGGAGGGTCGAAGATCTGCACCGCCTCGCTGGGCTGGTTCAAGCCTTCCCGGTAGCCGCCCAAAACCCACAGCTTGCCCTGGAGGCTCACCGCCGCCGGGTGATTGACCGCCACCGGCATCGGGGGGAGATTCTGCCAGCGCCCGGTAGCGGGGTCGTAGACCTCGGCAGTGCCGAAGGTCGTGCCGTTGGGGGCGAAGCCCCCGACCACGTAGATCTTCCCACCGACCTCCGCCGCACCTACTTCCTGCCGCGGCTGCCCCAGGGGACTGAGCCGAGACCAAGAACCTTCCTGGGCCACAGCCAGCAGGCCCAAGAGTCCGAACCAAACCCAGGCTTTTGACATGGGCTCATTGTGCCTCCTCGAGCGGGAACAAAGCTGAACGTACACTAAAGCCATGCGGCCCAAGGCCAAAATCTGGCTCGAGCGCGAGGACGGCTCCTATCTGATGGGGCCGGGGGCCATGCATCTGCTGCGGGCGGTAGCCGAAGCGGGGAGTCTAAAAGGCGCTGCCAAGCGGATCGGGATGAGCTACCGCAAGGCCTGGGCTCAGCTCAAAGAGGCCGAGGCAACGCTGGGGTTTCCCCTCTTGCAACGGCATGCGGGCGGGGAGGGGGGTGGCGGCAGCGCCCTCACCCCGGCGGCCCTGGACTTTCTCGGGCGCTACGAGCGGTTCAGAGCGGGGGTTGAGCGCGACCTCGAGGCCCGCTTCCGGGAGGCCTTTGCCGACTGGTAAGCGATATGGTTTAACCTAAGAGCATCTTTAGTCGTTGGGTGCTTTTAGCCTCATGTTGGTATGTGCAGCGAGGTGGCGATGCAAGTGTTGTCAAAATTTTTGGATTTTTTCCCCAACTCTAGGCAGCACTTGGCCCGCTGGGCGCGTCCTTGGGTCCACCGCTTGCGCCACGGCGAACTCGGCCAGTACACCAGCCGGGCCCTGGAGGTTCCCGGCTGGACGACCTACGAAGAACTCCGGGCGCTGGCTTATACCAGCTATGCCCTTCCCCCGGGTGCGGTGATCGTCGAGGTGGGGACTTTTCTGGGGCGGTCTACTTTGGTGCTGGCGGGGGGACGCAAGCTAAAAGGCAGTGGGGAGGTGCATTGCATCGACCCGTTCGATGCCTCGGGGGATGAATTTTCGGTGCCGCATTACCAGGCCATTGCCCGGAAAGCTCCGCTCACCCTGCGCGAACGCTTCGACCAAAGTATGCGCCAGGCCGGATTGCAAGATTGGTTGAGGGTTCACCCCACCACCGTCCAGGCCGTGGCCGAGGGCTGGAGCCAACCCATCGACTTCCTCTTCCTCGACGGGGACCAGTCGCCGCAGGGAGCCAGGGCCAGCTACGAGCTTTTAGTCCCCTTCCTCAAGCCGGGCGGACTGCTCGCCTTGCATAACTCCTCCGACCGCACCTATGCCGAAGGTCACGACGGCTACTATCGGCTAGTCCTGGAGACCATACGTCCACCGCTCTATACGGATATTCATTGCGTGGACACGACCACTTTTGCCCGGAAGCTGGGCTGATTCAGTTGAGCGTCCGCCCGCCGAGCATCGTCCGGGCCCGCTCGACATAGCCTTGCAGGGTATCGCGCCAGTCGTCGGATTCGGCCAGGAGGGGCATCAGGGCTTCTGCCCGGGCCACGATTTCCTGAGGGCGCACGAAGCCCATCTGGGCCAGCACATCCACCACCATCTCGTTGGCGCTCACCCAATCCCGGCTGCCCTCGGGGGCTTCCTGGGCGGCGATCTCGTAGTGCTCAAGCGCTTCTTCCAGATTTAAGAGGTCGTAGGCTAGGTGGCCCAGGATCAGGTGACCGGCGGGCAGGGCCTCGAGTTCAATGGCTTGCTGGGCGGCTTGGCGGGCCTCGTCGTAGCGGCTCTGGCGGTAGAGGGTCTCGGCCAGGTCGCCCCAGGCTTCGCCTAAGTAGCCGTAATCGGGGTCGCGCACCACCTCGCGCAGATAAGTCTCGGCCTCGGCGGCATTGCCGCCTTCCAGCGAGGCCACGCCCAGTTCGTGCAGGGCATAGGTGCGGTCGGTGTCCTCGGCGCGGGCAGCGGCTTCGCGGAAGGCTTCGATGGCGGCCTGGTACTGCCCCAGTTGCATCAGGGCTTGGCCCTGCACCAGTGGGGTGCCGTGGGCGGGCTCGGCGCCTTGTTTCTCCAACTCGAGGGCCTGGGCGATGGCCTTTAGGGCCCGGTTGGGGTTGCCCAAAAGCAGGTGGGCCCGGGCCTCCAGATAGGCCCGGGTGGCGGCGTCTTCTGGATCTTCGATGATGGTGTTCGGCTGCGCCGAAGCAGCCAATCCGGGGTCGCTGAGGTTTTCGCCGGCCTCGGCCAGCACCTCGAGCGCTTCCTCCCCGGCTCCGGCTTCCACGAACATCGCGGCGGCGTCGAGCAGGTTCCAGTAGCGCTCGAGGCCCATCGCCCGGTGGGCGGCTTCACGGTAGGCCAGGGCGGCTTCCCCAGGCTGGCCCAGCCGCTCGTAGGCCTTGCCCCGCAGGGCGTGGGCCCGCCAGGCCAAGAAGTCCGGGAGAGCCAGCGGCGCCGTTCCCTCTTCGGCGAAAAGGAAGCGCTCGAGCACCCCCAGGGCTTCTTCCGGCAGACCCAAGTAGAGCAGGGCCTGGGCCTGGTGGTATTGGGCTTGGGGGTCGTCGTTTTCGATCAAAAGCGATTTGACCTCGCCCTCGGAGGCCCCTTCCAGCGCCCGCAACTCGGCCAGGAGGGCCCGGTAGCGGGGGTGAACCTCGAGGTCGGGGTAGGCTTCGTGGCCTTCCTCCAGGGCGCGGTAAGCGCCCTCAAGCCCGCCCTCGCCGTAAAGGGTATAGGCCTCCGCCAAGAGCAGTGAAGCCTCCTTGGCGGCCTCGCCCTGGGCAAAGGTTAAGGTGCGCACCAGCGTCTCGAAGGCGGTGTCGTAATCTCCCTGGTGTAGCGCTTCCAGCACCCGCTGCATCCGGGCGAGAATACCACAGGACGCTGCATTGCACCGTCGCCTAGCGCTCAAGGTAAATAGGCCAGATGCTGAACGCCAAACGCAAGACGCAGGAGGCTGGGGTCAAGCCGATGCGGATGGCCTATTGCGACAGAACTTCGACCTGTGCCGCCAGGGTGATCTATTCGCCTTTCAGCGTTTGGCACGAGCCATTATCCCCCCTAGCACTCAATCCTCATTCGTTCGTGGGTTACCATACAGGTGTGCCCTGAACGGGCGGCTCGGGGCCAACGCCCCACTTTGGGCTAGCGCACTAATGGACGGTTTGATTTGAGATAGTTTTGGCCCAGAGGTGTTGAGGAGGTATGAGGTTGCCAACGCGCATCAACCCATGGACTTTGGTAATCCTGGTGATCGCCGGATACTGGTTATTCACCCTGTTCTCCGGCGGCAACCAGCCCACCGTCTCCTACAGCGATTTCAGGCAGTATGTTAGCGAGGGCAAGATCGCTCGAGTGATCCTGGAGGAGAACCGCATCACCGGGGTGTTCAAGGCCCCCGAGCGGATCACCACCAACGGGAGCACTTCCACGGTGTCCCGCTTCAGCCTGCCCACCCTGCCCAGCAGCGTCCGGGATGACGAACTCATCCCGCTCTTGCAACAGAATAACGTCGAGGTGGTCACCCGCTCCCCCTCGATCTGGCCTCAGGTGATCGGGATCTTCGCCCCGGTGATCTTGCTGATGGCCTTCTTCTGGTTCTTCTTCATGCGCTCGCAGGGAGGGGCCGGGCAGGTCATGCAGTTCGGCCAGAGCCGGGCCCGGCAGTACGGCAAGGAGCGCCGGGTCTCCACCACCTTCAAAGACGTGGCCGGGCACACCGAGGCCAAGCGCGAGCTGATGGAAGTCGTAGACTTTCTCAAGAACCCCCAGAAGTACATCTCCATCGGGGCCGAGATCCCCAAGGGGGTGCTGTTGGTGGGGCCTCCCGGAACCGGGAAGACCCTCCTTTCGCGGGCTATTGCCGGGGAGGCTGGGGTGCCTTTTTTCTCGGTATCGGCCTCGGAGTTCATGGAGATGTTCGTGGGGGTGGGGGCCAGCCGGGTGCGCTCGCTGTTCGAGGAGGCCCGGCGCAATGCTCCGGCGATCATCTTCATCGACGAGCTGGACTCCATCGGGCGCAAGCGCGGGGCGGGGATCGGCGGTGGGCACGACGAGCGCGAACAGACCCTCAACCAGATCCTCTCCGAGATGGATGGCTTCGAAAAAGACACCAGCGTGATCGTGCTGGCCGCGACCAACCGTCCGGATATTCTGGACCCGGCGCTGTTGCGCCCCGGGCGCTTCGACCGCGAGGTGGTGATCGGCCTGCCGACCATGGAGGAGCGCAAGGAGATCCTGCTGGTCCACATGCGGGGCAAGCCCATCGCCTCGGACGTGGAGGTGGCTGAACTGGCCCAAATTACCCCGGGGATGAGCGGCGCCGACCTCAAGAACCTGGTCAACGAGGCGGCTTTGCAAGCGGCCCGCGAGGGATACAACCAGATCCACATGAGCCATTTCCGCACCGCGCTGGACAAGATCATGCTGGGCCTCGAGCGCGGCACGCTCAAGCTCTCCGAGGCCGAGAAGCGGGCGGTGGCCTACCACGAGGCCGGGCACGCCGTAGCTGGCGAGGTGCTCCCGTACGCCGACAAGACCGAGAAGGTCTCTATCGTGCCGCGCGGTATGGCTTTGGGGGTGCGTTGGAGCAAGCCCGAGGAGCGGGTGCTGATGAGCAAGGAGCACCTCGAGGACACCCTGGCCATGACCCTGGCGGGCCGCGCCGCCGAGGAGATCTTTACCGGCACCATCACCACCGGGGCGGCCAACGACTTCAAACAGGCCACCCAGATGGCCAAGCAGATGGTGTTGGACTGGGGCATGGGCGAGCACTTCCGCAACGTGGCCTGGGGCTCCAACACCGGCCCCATCTTCTTGGGCGAGGAGATCGCCAAGAAGCAGGACCACTCCGAGGAGACCGCCCGCCTCATCGACGAGGATATCCGCAAGATCCTCGACGACGCCTATGCTAAAGCCAAAAAGGTGCTCTCCGATCACGCCCCGGCCATGCACAAGATCGCCGAGGAACTCCTCACCCACGAGACCGTCCTGGGCAACCGGGTGCGGGAGATCCTGGCCGAAGCCAAGGCCCCGCAACCCGTAGCCACGCCGACCCAGGCCCCTGAAGCTTAGCGCCTAAGTTTTCCCTGAGGCCGCCCAACCGGGCGGCCTTTTCTATTCCCGGCTCGCCCAAGCAGACTGAGTCACTCCGCTCGGGAGGACAACGGATCAGCACATCCAAGGCTCTACCGCGGGCGGCAAGCCGATTACAGCGGTCCTCACAGCAATCAAACCGTAAGCGGTGTCAGGCCTCGCCTCCCAGCCTGCTTATCGCTCACTGCTCATGGCTTATCGCTCATCGCCCTGTTCGGAAGGGCTTTATCCACTTTAGGAGAGCGCCAGCCGCACCAAGCGGTCTAAAAGTTCAGGGTAGCTCATCCCCGAAGCTTGCCAGAGCTTGGGATACATGCTGGTGGGGGTAAAGCCGGGGATGGTGTTGAGTTCGTTGAGATATAGCTGTCCGTCACGGGCCAAGAAGAAATCCACCCGGGCCATTCCCCGCACCCCCAGCACCCGGTAGGCCTCGAGCGCCAACTCCTGGATGCGCTTTTCGAGTTCGGCGGGGATTCGGGCTGGGATGTGCAGATGGGCCAGGCCCTCGGTGTACTTGGTCTGGTAGTCGTAGAACTCGTTCTGGTAGGTGATCTCACCCACCACGCTCGAGCTGGCGTGGACGTTACCCAAGAGGGAGATCTCGAGTTCGCGCACCCCCTCGAGCCCCTGCTCGATCATCACCTTGCGGTCCCAGCGAAAGGCCTCCTCGAGCGCTTCACGCCCGTCCTGGTCGGCCTTCACCTTGCTCACCCCGACCGAGGAGCCGGTGTTCGCCGGCTTAACGAAGTAAGGGGCCGGAAAGGGCAGAGGGGGTGGGGCTTCGCCGCGATAAAAGCTCACCCAGGGCAGCACCGGGATCCCGGCCTGGGCCAGCACCCGCTTGCAGAGGTCCTTGTCCATGCACACCGCGGAGGCCGTGACCCCTGCCCCCACGTAGGGCAGCCCCAGGATCTCGAAAAAGCCCTGGATGGTGCCGTCTTCGCCCAGGGTTCCGTGCAGGAGCGGGAAAGCTGCCGCATAAGCCCGCCACTCGATCGGCGGCGGGAAGGCATGTTCGCCCTCCTCGGCGCTCCCCGCTTGCACAGCCTGCCGGGCGGCTTCCCCCAGCAGCCACTTCCCGTCTTTGGCGATCACCGCCAGGTCGGTGGGGTGGGGCATGGCGGCCAGCACCCCTCGAGCCGAGGAGATAGAGACCTCGTGCTCCCCGGACCGCCCCCCGGCGATGAGTAAAATACGTAACCCACTCACGATGTTGATGATACTGTAAAGTAACCGGGGTGGGGAGTTTGAACTCCTTAAACTCGAGCCGCCCCACCTCTCCAAGCGAAGGAAGATGTATGGCGAAGTACGTGATCCTCAACGGTGAGCTGATCCTCGAGCAAGACGCGAAAATCCACGTCAGCGACCTGGGCTTGCGGCGCGGGTACGGGGTCTTCGAATTCTTCCGGGTGATGCGGGGGATCCCGCTCTTTTTCGAGGATCACCTGGTTCGCTTCCAGCGTTCGGTGGAGATGCTGGGGCTCGAGCCGCCGTGGTCGCTCGAGCAAATCCGGCAGTTCGTCTCTCAACTGGTCGAGGCCAACGGCTTACGGGAGGCGGGGGTTCAACTAGTGCTCACGGGGGGTTACTCACCCGACATCTTCACGCCCACCACGCCTAACCTGATCATCGCCGAGACCGAGGTCAAGCCCTACCCTGCCGAGCAGTACGAGCAAGGGGTAAAGGTCATCACCCAGCTCAACGTGCGCGAACTGCCTGAGGCCAAGACCACCGACTACCTGATGGCCGTGCGGCTGATTCCCCGGATGCGCTCCGAGGGCGCGGTGGAGGTGCTCTACCACGACGGGCGGCGGATGCTCGAGGGGGCCCGCTCGGGTCTGGGGATCGTCACCTCAGAGGGTGTATTGGTCACGGCGGGGAGCAGTGTGCTCGAGAGCATCACCCGGCGGCGGCTCTTGGGGGTGGCTCGAGGGCTACTGCCCATCGAGGAGCGGGACATCGGGTTGGAGGAGTTCTTCGCCGCCCCGGAGGTGTTCATCCTCAGTTCGACCCGTGGGGTGATGCCGGTGACGCGGGTGGATGACCGACCGGTGGGTACCGGCGAGGTCGGCCCCCACACCCGGCGCTTGATGCAGGTGTTCCAGCGGCACGTCGAGGATTATCTGATGGCGCGGGTCTGATTCCCCCAAACGCTCCGCGCCAAACGCTCCTTGCACCTTTAGGTGCGTAGAGGGGGCCGGTGCTGAATGCTTCGCATCTAAGGATCTCCGCACAGACGGGGTAGATGGGGGAGGGGTGGCTTACCAGGCCGCGCCGCACACCCACCCTTGCGCCAGTCAACCCGACACTGCTACCGTGGGCGCACTGAGCACTGGGGAGATAGCTTTTCACCCCTCCAATTCTGGGGCTGGCGGTTTGGCGAAATCCAGACCGTTGAACTTCTGCTGGGCCGCCTCGAAGCCCTCCACCACCCAGACCTTTACGCCTTCAGCGGCGGCCTCGAGCACCTTTTCCAGCACCGGCATCTGATCGGGCCGAAAACCGCTCAAGACCCAGCCTGCTCCCTCCTCCGGGCTTTTGGGTTTGCCGATCCCGATGCGCAGGCGGTGAAAGGCCGAGGAGCCCAGAGCCTGGGTGATGGACTCGAGGCCGTAATTCCCTGCGTTTCCCCCACCCTTTTTGAAGCGGAGCTTTCCCAAGGGCAGATCCAGCTCGTCGTGAACTACCAGGATGCGCTCTTCCGGGATCTTGTGGAATCGGGCAAACGGAGCCACGGCCCTGCCGGTGGCGTTGTAGTAGGTCACCGGCTTCATCACCCAGCCCTTTTCGCCACCCAGGCTGAGTTCGGCGATCCCCGCGTCCCCTCTGATACGGAACTCGAGGCTAAGCCTGTCGAGCACCTGCCAGCCCACGTTGTGCTTGCTGCGCAGGTACTGGGCTCCGGGGTTGCCCTGTCCGACGATTAAAAAGCTCATAGCTCAGCGCCCATGGCTCATAGCAAAAAGCTGATAGCCTCGGCGAGCTATCAGCCATCGGCCATAAGCTATCAGCGTTACTCTTCTTCGACCTTGCCCTTCTTGATGACCTCGGGCTCGGCAGCCACGGGGGCCGCGGTTTCGGTGACCAGCTTCTCGGCGTCTTCGGGCGGCACGATGGTGACTACGGTGGAGTCGCCCTTCATATTGAGCTTGACCCCTGCGGGCAGCTTAAGGTCAGAGAGATGCAGGCTATCCCCGATGCCCAAGCCGCTTACGTCCACCTCGATGAAATCAGGGATGTTGCGCGGCGAGACCTTGACTTCGACGTCGCGCAGCACGGTATCCATCACCCCGCCCAGCCGTACGCCTTGGGGGGTACCTACGAACTTAAGCGGCACGTACATCGCCACCGGTTCATCGGAGAGGGCATAAAAGTCTACGTGGGCGGGGCGGCGCTTGCGCTTGTCGAGGTTGACCTGGCGCACTAGCACATCTTGGGTTTTGCCGTCCAGCTCGAGCGTGATCACGTGGTGGATGGAGGCCGCACGGAACACCTTGTCGAACTCGCCGAGGTCCACGTAGACCTTTTTGTTCATCTGCTTGTTGTAGAGTATGCCAGGGAGCTTGCCGGTATCCCGGAGCACCTCGGGGTTTTCGCCTTCACGGTAGTAGGCTTTGAGCCGGTATTCCATACACCTTCTCCT
This sequence comes from Meiothermus sp., assembly GCA_035760705.1. Lineage (GTDB taxonomy): Bacteria > Deinococcota > Deinococci > Deinococcales > Thermaceae > Allomeiothermus. The sequence continues at coordinate 71,355 of DASTSL010000051.1, forward strand.
TCTTATTTGGGGTGCTGGGCAGGGGTCGCCCAAACACAAGCCTTCCGAGTTTACCACACGGCTTTGGAAGAGGGAAGCTGGGTGGGGGCCTAATCAACCAGCCAGGCTACCTGGTAGGGCTTGAGCACCCCGGTGAACCACTGCCCGGTGATGAGGTTCTTCCCGATCCGGCTCACCGGCTGGGGGCGGTCAGTGACGTTGATGTAACAGCCGACCGACCGGTCTCCTTGGCCCCGGATGATGCGCAGCACCTCCTTGGAGGGCAGGACCCGCTGGGGTGCGTTGGGGTGGAAGGCGGGGTGCGTGGATCGCACCCGGAGCAGGTGCGAGTAGGCGGCCAAGACCTTGGCGGCCCTCGAGCCCGGCTCGGCCAGCAGCCCCTCGAGTTCGGCCTTCGTAAACTTGTGCCGGTTGAGGCGGCGGGGGATGCCGCTCTCCTCGAGCCCGGCGTGATCCGAGGGGGAGCCGAAGAGGCTGTGGATGTAGACCCCGGGTATCCCCTGCAAGCTGAGCAGGATGGCGTTGGCGGCGATAAACCGGGCGATCTTGAGCTCTTCTGCTTCCTCCGCGTTGGGATCGTTGAGCGCGTCGAAGAGGGTCAGGCACAGCTCGTAGGGCACCGGGCCGTCGGGGGTGTCCTTGTGGTTGACCCGGCCTCCATGATCCGAAGCCTGCCGCACCAGGGCCGCGATCTCTTCCGGTTGCAAAATTCCTCTCGCCGGAACCACCCCGATCCCGTCGTGCGAGGCCAGGAAGTTGAAAAAAGTGGTGCGGTCGGAGGGAAGCTCGAGCCCCGCCGCCCAGTTAGCGAGCTTGGACGCGTCCCCGGTGCGGAAAGTGTGCATGACTAGCGGCGGCAAAGGGAACTGATAGACCATCTGGGCTTCGTCGTGGCCGTTGCCGAAGTAGGAGATGTTCTCCCGGTGCGGCACGTTGGTCTCGGTGACCAGCAGCACGTGCGGGGCCACCACGTCCAGCACGCTCCGCATCAGCTTGACGATGCGGTGGGCGCCCTCGAGGTGCATACAGCTCGTCCCGATCACCTTCCAGATAAACCCCACCGCGTCCAGGCGGATCAGCCCGGCCCCGTTGCGGACGTAGCAGAGGAGGGCTTCGATGACCTCGAGCAACACCTCGGGGTTGGCGTAGTCGAGGTCGATCTGGTCGGTGGAGAAAGTGGTCCAGACCAGCTTCTCGCCGCTGGGGGTCTGGAACGGGGTGAGCAGGGGCAGGGTCCGGGGGCGGAACACCTGGCTCAGATCGGTGCCGGGCGGGGCGGTGATGAAAAAGTCTTTGTACTTGGGGTCGTCCTGCAAAAAGCCCTGGAACCAAGGCGAGGAGGCCGAGACGTGGTTGCAGACCAAGTCGGCCATCAGCCGGAAGTCCTGGGCGATGATGCGGATATCGGTCCAGGTGCCGAGCTCAGGGTCCACCCGCTGGAAGTCCACCACGCTAAAGCCGTCGTCGGAGGTGGAGGGGTAGAAGGGCAGGATGTGGACCCCGGTGAAAACCCCCTGAAGCCGCTCGTACAAGAAGTCATACAGGGTTTGCAGGGGGGGCTCGCCCTCGGCGCGGATCTGATCGCCGTAGGTGATGAGCAGGGCGTCCTTCTCGTTCCAGCCGCCCTTCCGCCGCTGCACCGGAAAGCGCGAGCAGATCTCCTCGAGCCGCCCCAGCACCGCATGGGCCCGCTCCCCGTACAAAAACCCCAGGTGCTCGAGAATGGACTCACGAAGTCCAGGGGTTAAGGCGCTCATAAGGAGCGTAGGTGGCGCACCGAGGCCGGTAAAACTTGCTCGGCGGGGCCGCTCAGGCGGCACTCGAAAGCCATGAAGCCGTCGAACCCGATCTCCCGCAAGGCGGCCAAGGCCGAGGCAAAATTGCTGTGACCGGCGCCGGGCTCGAGGCGGTTGGAGTCGGCCAGATGGACGTGGGCGAGGTGTTTGCCAGCCTTTCGGATCGAGCTGGGAAGCTGGGCTTTCTCGATGTTCATATGATAGAGGTCGGCGATCACCTTGACCGATTCTAAGCCGGTTTCCTGGCAGTAAGCCGCGGCCTGCTCGAGCGTGTTGACCATGTGGTCCTCATAGCGGTTCAAAGGCTCGAAGAAGAGGGTGGTGCCCACCTTCCTGGCGTGTTCGCCCAGGGTGCGCAGGGCCTCGAGCAGGATGCGCTGATCCTCCTCCGCGCTGCGCGGCGGCTCGAAGGGCGGCAAGCGTTTGGAGAAGATGCCGTAGGCGGCGGGCGTGACCACCCCGCGCGCCCCGATCTGGGGGGCGGTCTCGAGCAGGAGCTTCATCCGCTCGAGGGCCTCCCGGCGTTTCTCCGGGTCGAACTCCCCGATAAACGGCCCGCCCGCCAGACAGATCGAAGACAGTACTACGCCGGACTGGGCGGCTTCTCGTAGCTCGGGCAAGCGCTCGCCGAACTCGGCGCGGCTCTTGGCCAGGATCTCGATCCCGTCAAAGCCCGCGCTCTGGGCAAAGGCCCACTTCTCGAGCAGGCTGCCTCCGGGCAAAAGCTGTTCCTGAGCGGCCAATTTCATGCTATCTCCTGAAAATCCAAAACCACCTGCACAGCCTCCGCCGGATGCTGGTCGAGGAGTTCGTAGGCTCGGGCGGCTTCCGGGGCGGGGAAGACGTGCGAGACCAGCGCCATCAGCTCGAGCCTCCCCTCTATAGCCAGCCGCATCACAGTCTGCTCGAGCCGGAGCCGATCCCAGCGGTGGTCGAGAGCGGGGTGAACCCCGGAGGTCTGCGAGCAGACCAGTTGCACCCGGTTATGGTGGAACTCCTCGCCCAGCCGGAGCCCGGCTCCTTCGCCCTGGAAGAATCCCCCGACCACCACCCTGGAGTTATAGGCGGTGGCCCGGATCGCCTCGTGCAAGGCGGCGTAGGAGCCGGTGACCTCCAAGGTCACATCGGCCCCCCGATTCTGGGTGAGGGCTTTGATGGCTTCGGCGGGGCTCCCTTGGCGGAAATCTATCGTTGGTGTGCCGAGCTTCTCGGCTAGCTCGAGGCGTTTCTGCACCCCGTCCACCGCCAGAACCTCGGCCCCGTTCAGCCGGGCGAGCTGAGCGGTGATGATCCCCACCACCCCCAGCCCGAACACCACCACCGTATCCCCTAGCCGAATTTCCGCGTCGTGGACCACGTTGAGGGCAATCGCGCCGATCCGGGCGAAGATGCCGAGCAGCGGGTTCCAACTTTCGGTTCCCCGAGCCCAGAGCCCGCTGCTCGGTCCGAGCGCCCTCGAAGCCGCGACCTCCTCGCTCAAGACCACCGAACTGCGGTGTCCCCAGGAGCCCCAGACCACCTGCCCGACCTCGAGCCTCCGCACCTTCGGGCCCACCTCCACGACCCGGCCCACCTGCTCGTAGCCGATGCCCCGCAGGGGGTACTCGAGCCCCGCCCGGTCCGGCACGAAGAGGCGCCGCACGGGGTCCCAGCGCTTCTCGAGGTAGGGGTTGGTGCCCCGGTACTGGGTGAGCTCGGTGCCCGCCGAGAT